>NZ_JBEZUP010000060.1:0-20461 GCF_040636485.1 Streptomyces sp. NPDC038707 | reverse complement strand
ACGGCACGCCCTACAGCGAAACCACCGCCTTCCCCACGGCGCCCAAGCTCGAACTAAGCATCGCGGCTTGACCTACTAACCCCATCGGATGTCTTCTTCGTGGCTCCGCATGGCTCCGCATGGCTCCGCAATGGGGCCACCGGCCTTCGGGCCCGGCATGACTCCCCCCTCCTGTTGTTCAACACAGAGCCACGACCTCCACCGACGCCGCACGGCCGAGGAGGCAGGCCCCGCGTGATCCCCCGACGCGCCCCGGAACAACGCCGAGGGCCGGATCCCCCGACGGAAACCCGGCCCTCACGGAACACCCGCCTCCTCAGACCCCAGGCACCACACGGCGGTGGAAGCAGGCCCCGTGATCCCCCCGACGCGCCCCGGAACAACGCCCGAAGGACCGGATCCCCCGACGGAAACCCGGCCCTCACGGAACACCCGCCTTCTCAGACCCCAGGCACCCCACGGCGGTGGAAGCAGGCCCCGTGATCCCCCCGACGCGCCCCGGAACCACGCCGAGGGCCGGATCCCCCGACGGAGACCCGGCCCTCACGGAACACCCGCCTTCTCAGGCGCCGATGGCGTGCCCGCCGCTTGCGGCGTTACTTCTTACGGCGCCGGCCGCCCTTGGCCTGCCGTCGCCGCTCGGCCCGGGTCAGCCCGTCCGACTCCGACCGCACCGGCTCCTCGTCCTCGAGGTCCCGCTCGACGATGCCGCCCTCGCCGTCCACGGTCGGCGCGGAGAAGTGCAGTTCGCGGCGCTGCGGGACGTCCAGGCCCTTCGCGCGGATCTCGGGACGCGCGGTCGCCTGCGCCGGCACGGTGTCCTGCGCGCCCTCGCCGGCCGGCTGGACCTGCGCCTCGACCGGGACCTCCTCGACCTGCTGCTCGACCTGGACCTCCAGGTTGAACAGGTAGCCGACGGACTCCTCCTTGATGCCGTCCATCATCGCGGTGAACATGTCGAAGCCCTCACGCTGGTACTCGACCAGCGGGTCCTTCTGCGCCATGGCGCGCAGGCCGATGCCCTCCTGGAGGTAGTCCATCTCGTAGAGGTGCTCGCGCCACTTGCGGTCGAGGACCGACAGCACGACCCGGCGCTCCAGCTCACGCATGATCTCGGAGCCGAGCTGCGCCTCGCGGGCCTCGTACTGCTCGTGGATGTCCTCCTTGATGGACTCGGTGATGAACTCGGCGGTCAGGCCGGCCCGGTCGCCGGCCGCCTCCTCCAGCTCCTCGATGGTGACCTTCACCGGGTAGAGCTGCCGGAACGCGCCCCACAGCCGGTCCAGGTCCCAGTCCTCGGGGAAGCCCTCGGAGGTCTCCGCGGTGACGTACGCCTCGATCGTGTCGTCCATGAAGTGCCGGATCTGCTCGTGCAGGTCCTCGCCCTCCAGGACGCGGCGGCGCTCGCCGTAGATGACCTCGCGCTGCCGGTTGAGCACCTCGTCGTACTTCAGGACGTTCTTACGGGTCTCGAAGTTCTGCGTCTCGACCTGTGCCTGCGCGGACGCGATCGCCCGGGTGACCATCTTGTTCTCGATCGGCACGTCGTCCGGCACGTTGGCCATGGACATCACGCGCTCGACCATCTGGGCCTTGAACAGGCGCATCAGGTCGTCGCCCAGCGAGAGGTAGAAGCGGGACTCGCCCGGGTCGCCCTGACGGCCGGAACGGCCGCGCAGCTGGTTGTCGATGCGCCGCGACTCGTGCCGCTCGGTACCGAGGACGTAGAGACCGCCGAGCGCCTCCACCTCCTCCTTCTCCGCCTTGACGGCCTGCTCGGCCTTCTCCAGGGCGGCGGGCAGGGCCGCGGCCCACTCCTCGATGTGCTCCTCGGGGTCGAGGCCGCGCTGGCGCAGCTCCGCCTCGGCGAGGTCCTCGGGGTTGCCGCCGAGCTTGATGTCCGTACCGCGGCCGGCCATGTTGGTGGCCACCGTCACCGCGCCCTTGCGGCCCGCCTGGGCGACGATCTGCGCCTCGCGCTCGTGGTGCTTGGCGTTCAGCACCTCGTGCTGGATGCCGCGCTTGCTGAGCTGCTGCGAGAGGTACTCCGACTTCTCGACGGAGGTCGTGCCGACGAGGATCGGCTGGCCCTTCTCGTGCTTCTCGGCGATGTCGTCCACGACCGCCTCGAACTTGGCCACCTCGGTGCGGTAGATCAGGTCGGACTGGTCCTTGCGGACCATCGGCCGGTTGGTCGGGATCGGGACCACGCCGAGCTTGTAGATCTGGTGGAACTCGGCGGCCTCGGTCATCGCCGTACCGGTCATGCCGGAGAGCTTGTTGTAGAGGCGGAAGAAGTTCTGCAGGGTGATCGTGGCGAGCGTCTGGTTCTCGTCCTTGATCTCCACGCCTTCCTTCGCCTCGATGGCCTGGTGCATGCCCTCGTTGTAACGGCGGCCGGCGAGGATACGGCCGGTGTGCTCGTCCACGATCATGACCTCGCCGTCGATGACGACGTAGTCCTTGTCGCGCTTGAACAGTTCCTTGGCCTTGATGGCGTTGTTCAGGTAACCCACGAGCGGGGTGTTCACCGACTCGTAGAGGTTGTCGATGCCCAGCCAGTCCTCGACCTTGCTGACACCGGACTCGTGGATGGCGACCGTGCGCTTCTTCTCGTCGACGTCGTAGTCGCCGGTCTCCTCGACGCCCTTGAGGGGGTTGCCGGCCTCGCCGCGCTTGAGGCGGGTGACCAGCTTGGCGAAGTCGCCGTACCACTTGGTGGCCTGGTCGGCCGGCCCGGAGATGATCAGCGGCGTACGGGCCTCGTCGATGAGGATGGAGTCGACCTCGTCCACGATGGCGAAGTTGTGGCCGCGCTGCACCAGCTCGTCCTTCGACCACGCCATGTTGTCGCGCAGGTAGTCGAAGCCGAACTCGTTGTTCGTGCCGTAGGTGATGTCGCACGCGTACTGCTCGCGACGCTGGGCCGGGGTCATGCTGGCGAGGATGCAGCCGACCTCGAGGCCCAGGAACTTGTGGACGCGGCCCATCATCTCGGAGTCGCGCTCGGCCAGGTAGTCGTTGACGGTGACGATGTGGACGCCGTCGCCGGACAGGGCGTTCAGATAGGCGGGCAGGGTACCGACGAGGGTCTTGCCCTCACCGGTCTTCATCTCGGCCACATAACCGAGGTGGAGCGCGGCACCGCCCATCATCTGCACGTCGTAGTGACGCTGGCCGAGGACGCGCTTGGCGGCCTCGCGGACCGTGGCGAACGCCTCGGGGAGCAGGTCGTCCAGGCTCTCACCGTCGGCGTACCGCTGCTTGTACTCATCGGTGAGGGCGCGCAGCTCGGCGTCGGAGAGGTCGACGAAGTCCTCTTCGATGGAGTTGACCTGGTCCGCGATGCGGTGCAGCTTGCGCAGGATCTTGCCTTCGCCTGCACGCATGATCTTCGAGAGGACGGACACGGGGGCTGGTCTCCTTGCCGGTCGGGCCTGGGACGGTCGGTTTTCCTTCTGACTACTGAGCAACGGCCATCGTATGCGAGGACCCGGCCGCGCCGGGAGGCCTGGCGACCCGACTGCTGCTTCATCCAGGACAACGGACGGAGCATCGGGATGGTGCCGCTCCGGCACGAGGAATTGCGCGAATTGTGATCACGCGCTCACGCAGCGCGGAAATCCGTGGCCCCGGCCGGGTGTGCCGCGCAGAATCGGGCGATGGAACACGTCACGCTCACCACGGACCGTCTCGTTCTGCGCCCGGTCGGCCCCGAGGACACCGACGCGGTGTACGCCGCCGCGCAGGACCCCGGCATCCAGCGCTGGACGACGGTTCCCTCGCCCTATCTGCCCGAGCACGCGACCGGCTTCACCGAGCAGATCGTCCCCGACGGCTGGGCGCAGGGCTCGATGTTCACCTTCGGCGTGTTCACCGTCGGCGGAGAGCTGGCCGGCATGCTCGCCCTGACGACGCGCTCGCCGGGCACGGCCGAGATCGGTTTCTGGGCGGCCAGGGAGCACCGCGGCCGGGGCTACGTCGTCGAGGCCACGCTCGCCGCCTGCCGCTGGGCCTTCACCGAGAAGGGCGTGGACCGGGTCGAGTGGCGGGCCGAGGTCGGCAACCACGCCTCCCGCGCGGTGGCCGAACGGGCGGGCTTCACCCTCGAGGGCGTCCTGCGCTCCGCCGTCGCCAACAAGGGCGTGCGGCGGGACTGCTGGGTCGGCTCGCTGCTCCCCTCGGACCTCGGCCTGCCGTCCACCGCCCCGTACCTGCCGGCGCCTCCTGAGGCCCGCTGAGAGGCGAACGTGCTGGTCGTCGCGGACTGTCGGTACCACCCTCTATCGTCCGGGTGCATGACGACCCTTCCGCGTCCCACCACCACACTCACCGCCGACGAAGCCCGCCGGATGGTCCTGCGGGCCCAGGGCCTGCTCGGCGCGCCGGACCGGCGCGCGGGGGTCCGCGGGGTGCTGCGCCGGCTCGGCGCGGTCCAGCTCGACACGATCTCGGTCCTGGCCCGTTCCCATGAACTGGTGCCGTACGCCCGGCTGGGCGCGGTCGGCCGGGGGACGGTGGAGGCCGCGTACTGGACGGACACGCACGCCTTCGAGTACTGGTCGCACGCCGCCTGCCTGCTGCCCATCGAGGAGTGGCCGCACTTCGCCTTCCGCCGCCGCGCCTACCGCGACCGCCCGCACTGGCACCACCAACTCCCCGACGGCGCCTACGACCAGGTGATCAAGCAGCTGCGCGCGGAGGGCCCGCTGACCGCCACGGAGCTGGGCGGCGCGAAGAGGACGAACGACTGGTGGGACTGGTCGGGCACCAAGGTCGCCGTGGAGCGGGCGCTGATGTACGGCGAGGTGGTGTGCGTGGAGCGGCGCGGCTGGAAGCGGGTGTACGACCTGGCCGAACGCGCGGTCCCGGCCGCGCTGCTGCACGACGGGCTGGACGACGCCGAGTGCCTGCGGCGTCTGGTGCGGCTGGCGGGCGAGGCGCTCGGCGTGGGCACGCGCGCGGACATCGCCGACTACCACCGGCTCAAGGGCGAACAGGTCGACTCGGTGATCGCGGACTCGGGTCTGGTGCCGGTGGAGGTGGAGGGCTGGTCCAGGCCGGCCTGGGCCGACCCGGCGGCGCTGGCGGCACCGCCGCGCGGCCGGCACCGCACCACGCTGCTCTCCCCCTTCGACTCCCTGATCTGGGAACGGGCGCGCACGGAGCGGATCTTCGGCTTCACCCACCGGCTGGAGGCGTACGTCCCCAAGCCCAAGCGGGTGCACGGGTACTTCGCGATGCCGGTGCTGGCCGGCGGCCGGCTGGTCGGACGGGTCGACCCGGCGCGCCAGGGCCGCACGCTGGTGGCCAGGCAGGTCACCCTGGACGGCTCGAAGGCGGTGACGGCGGTGGCCCGGGCCCTGACCGAGGCGGCGTCGTGGGTCGACTGCACCGACGTCCGCGTCGAGCGCACGGACCCGCCGGAGCTGCGCGAGCCGCTCACCAGGGAGCTCGCCGGGCTCCTCGGATAGGCGCTAGCGGATCTCCAGGATCTTCTCCCGCATCGCGTAGACCACGGCCTCCATCCTGGAGTGCAGCTGGAGCTTCTCCAGGATGTTGCGGACGTGGTTCTTCACGGTGTTCTCGGAGATGAACAGTTCCTTGGCGATGTCCCGGTTGTTCATGCCCGTGGCGACGAGCTTGAGGACCTCCAGCTCCCGGTCGGTGAGCCGGGGCGCGGGCACCAGCCGGCGCTCGTCGGTGCGCTGGATCATCGACTTGAACTCGGTGAGGAGTTTGGACGCCATCGACGGGCTGATCTGCGACTGCCCGTCGGCCACCGCCCGAATGGCGGTGGCCACCTCGTCGGTGGAGATCTCCTTGAGGAGGTATCCGGTCGCGCCCGCCTTGATCGCGTCGTAGAGGTCGGCCTCCTCGTCGCTGATCGTCAGCATGATGATCTTCGCGCTGGGAGCCACCTCCTTGATGGAGGTGCAGGCCTCGATCCCGCCTCGCTTGGGCATGCGGACATCCATCAGGACGATGTCGGGCAGCAGGTCGGCGGCCTTGTCGACGGCCTCGGCACCGTCGCCCGCCTCGCCGACCACCTGGATGTCCTCCTCGGCCGCGAGCACGATCTCCAGGCCGCGCCGGAAGAGGGCGTGGTCGTCCACGACCAGGACTCTGATCGGCTCCTTGCGCGGCGCGTCCGCGCCGGGGTCCCTGCCGATGACACCGTCGTCGGCGTCCCCGTCCCGCATCGGTCCGAAGGTGTCCGCCATCGTTCCTCCCCCTGAAGGCTGTGGCCTGTGGTCCTGTGCCATCGCCAACCCAAGGCAACGGCCCACCGGTTGGGCCGGTGCGGCCATGATTTCATGCCCGGACGGCACCGAGGTGACGTGCGGGGCGCGAAGTGGTCGCACGCCGGTGCCCCTGGGGGCGCACGCTCGCTCCAGGGGCACCGGCTCAGCTTCAGCCGGGTGGGTCAGCCGCCCAGCGTGCCCCCGGCCGTGGGGGTCTGCGCCTCGGCGACCATCGGGTCCGTGCTGAGATGGATGACGCCGTAGTCGTAGGCGTGCCGCCGGTAGACGACGCTCGGTTCCTTCGTCTCTGAGTCGACGAACAAGTAGAAGTCGTGGCCGACCAGTTCCATCTCGTAGAGGGCCTGGTCGAGGCTCATCGGGGCGGCGACGTGGGTCTTCTCGCGGACGACGAGGGGGCCTTCACCCTTGACCTCCAGGGAGCCGATCTTCTTGGTCGGGACCCCGTCGGACTCCTCCTCCAGGACGGGCTGGCCGTTGCTGTTCAGCGTCGCCGCGTCCGGGACGTGGTCGGGGACCTCCGCCGCCGAGATCCGGCGCGCACCGCGGCGTGAGAACCGCTTGTCATGCTGCTTGCGCAGCCGCGCGTCCAGCTTCTCCGCCGCCAGGTCGAGTGCGGCGTACGGATCGCTGGCCGCCGCCTCCGCCCGGATGACCGGGCCACGGGAGCGGAGCGTGATCTCCACTCGGTCACAGCGGTCGGCCTGCCTGGGGTTGGGCTCCTTGGACACCTCGACGTCGAGGCTGATCACCTTGGCATCGAGCCTCTGGATCTTCTCCAGCTTCAGCTTCTCGGCCACGTGTTTGCGGAACCGCTCGGGCACCTCGGTCTTGCGGCCCTTGACGACGATGTCCACGCAGAACTCCGTTCCCGGATCGCTCCGCTGTACCGGCGGAGCGTCTCCCTTTCGCACCAGATCCGGTGATCACCGGACCTCGGACTCGGTGACTTCCACCTCCTCCTCCCCCATGGGCGAGGTCTCCACCTCACCGGCGCGGGTGATTACGGAAAATCCGCACACGGCATTCGGATTTGCGAGGCGTGTGGCCTGCGCCTTTCCTCACAACCGAACATATCTCGCCCGGAGCGATGGCGTCACCCTCTCTGCCGTCGCACCTCCGTTCAGATGAATTGAGGCTCTCACTACCTGCAACGATGCACGTCGAGGATCAGTTCCTGGGTATTTCCAGAGAATCGGCGGGAGCGGCGATCACAGCGGCACTCAGCATCCGCCCGAGGGCACTCGCCGCCGCCTTTTCCGATGCACTGCGCACCGACTCCGTCCTCCCTGGCCGTACTCCGATCCGTCGTTCCTCCCTACCTTCCCGAGTTAGGGCGCGATACACGGCCCTTCCGCCATTGGCGCGGGCTGCCGCCGACTCCCGCAGGGCTCGGGCCGCCTCGGCGAGGCTGGCGCCCGTCGTCATCAGGTCGTCGACGAGCACGACGCGCCGTCCGGCGCCGAGCAGCCGGTCGCCGCCCGAGGCCACCTCCAGCGCCCCGGCGAGGTTCGCCAGGCGCCGCGCCGCGTCCAGCCCCGCCTGGTCGGCGACGGCCCGCCGTTGCCGCAGCACGGCCGCCACCCGGGCCGGCGTCCCGGTGCGCCGCAGTTCCCGCGCCGCCGCGAGCGCCATCCGCCGCACCGGATCGTGCCCACGCGCCCGCACGGCCCACCGCGCCGAGGGCACCGGCACCAGCAGCAGGGGTTCCCGCCAGGAATGCCCCGCCGGCCCGGCACCGGCGTCCGCGCTCACGCCACCGGCAGCACCGCGGCCCGGACCCGGACCCGCCCCTCCGGCACCCCAGCCGCCACCTGGACCCCCGTCACCGACACCGCCCGCCTCGATGCCGGGTGCGCCGAAGCCGTGCGCCGGGAGGCCACGCCCGCCGAGGTCCTCCGCCCCACGGCCGCCCACGCCACGGCCGGCCCTGCCGAGGCCGCCCGTAGCCTCGCCACCCGCACCAGGCCCCGCGCCCTGGCCCGCCAGCACGGCCCGGGCCAGCGCCGCGCCCAGCACCGCGGCCAGAGCCAGCGCGCCCCGCTCCTTGTGGGCCAGCAGCAGCGTGCGCACCTCCGCCGCGTAGGGAGCCACCGCGTGCACCACCGGCAGCCCGGCCGGCGCCGGCACCGGTCGCGCCCGCCGCGGCACGCCGTGGTCCAGCGCGGCCCGGCACCGCCGGCACAACGCCGTACGTGGTGCCCCGCAGCCCGCGCAGTCGGCCGGCAGCACCAGGTCGGTGAGGTCCTGCCACCACCCCCGCATGACCACCACTGTGCCCGCGCCGCCGCCGGCCCGCCACCCCTGTGGAAAACCGCCTGTGGACAACCCGGAAACCGCAGGTCCGAGCGGGTTTCAGCCCGGATAGACCGGCGCCGAACCGTCCTTGTCCACCTTCTGCCACTGCGCCCCCGACGGCAGCCGGACGATCCCGTCCTCCGAGTAGGCCACCAGCGGCACCCCCTCGTCCTCTGAGGCGGCGATCGCCTTGACACTGGCGGGCGAGCCCGGAGCGGGTCCGTCCAGCGTGGAACCGTCGGCCTGGACGTACCGCATCTGCTGCACGCCTCCCTGTTCCTGGCCGACGACGAGCAGCCGGCTGTCCCCGGCCCACGAGATGGCGCTGACCTGCTCCAGGTCCGGTGTCGCGGAGCGCAGCCCGTCCACCGAGATGCCCTGCCCGGTGCCGTCGTCGTGCTGGATCCGGCCGATGAGCAGGGACTGCTTGCCGTCCTTGGCCACGACCAGCGCGATCCGTGCCCCGTCGGCGGCCACCCGCGCGTCCGTGATCTGTCCCGGAAGCCCGGGGACGGCGACGCGCACCGCCTCCTTCTCGCCCTGCTCCACGACGTACAGGGCGGGCCGGCGGTGGTCGCGGTCGGCCACCCACAGGTCACCGTGCGCGTCCCAGCTCGGCGTGGTCAGCCGTTCCCCGGGGCCGGTGCCGTCGCTGGTCACCAGCGGTTGACCGAACGAGCCGCCCGACGCCAGCGAGGTCACGTACAGCGACCTGCCCTCGTCGGTGACCCCGGCCGCGGTGTGCTCGTCCCGCGACACGGCCACCGACCGCAGTTCCTTGCCGCCCTCGCCCAGCGGACCCGGCACCGGCACGGAGCCCGTGCCGGTGCTGCCGGTCGGCATCCGCACCGCCCGGTGCCTGCCGTCGATGAAGTACACGTACTCGGGACGCTTGGACGACCCGTGCCAGGCGACGGACTCGGCGCGCTTCCCGGTCAGTTCGCACAGCCGGCTGTCGCCCTCCCCGCGCAGCTCGACGGATTCCAGCGTCGGCGCCAGGTTCCGCAGGGTGAACAGCACCTGCGTGGCCATCTCGGTGCACTTGCGCGGCGCCACCTGGGACGCCTTGAGGTTGAGCGGCACGGTCAGCCTGTTCTGGTCGTCCGGCGCCAGCCCGGTCACGCCCTTCCCCAGCCTCGTACCGGTGGGGAAGCTCGACCTGACCACCGGGCCGAGCCAGGCGGTCGGCCCCTTCAGCAGCGACCCGACCAGTTGCGTCATCGGGTCCACCTTGCCCCGCACGAACACCGGATCGGCGACCGCCACCGGCTGCCCGCCCGCGCCGACCGCCGAGTCGGAGGCGAAGTAGTACTTGTCGACGGACGTGTAGTTGCGCTGGAAGTCCGACTTGCCCATGACGACGCCGTCGGGCAGCCCGTCGATGCGCCACTGCCCGCTCTTGGGGTTCTTCGTCAGGTGCAGTTTCTTGCGGTAGGAACCGCCGGCCGGCTGGTAGGCCTGCTGCGCGTCGACCGTGGCGACCCGGGTGCCGGTCAGCACACAGGTGACGCTGTTGGTCTCCTCCCGGCCGCCCGGGCTGCAGTCGGTCTCGATGCTCGGCCCGTTCGCCAGGACGGTGGTCGACCGCTCCGGCCGCCAGCGGCCGGCCGCCTCGGCCGACAGGTACTTGCGCGCCGTGTCGTACTCCGGGTCGTCACTGGTCAGCGCCTCCAGGAAGCCCTGCATGATCTCGCCCGGACCGGCACCGTCGGCCGGCGGCATGGCGAAGACCCGCACCCCGGTGTCCTGCCGCGGCGTGGACTCCACGTCCCGCAGATCCCCGCTGTCGGGCATCGAGGCGCACCCGGCCAGCAGTACGGCACCCAACGCGGCGCACACCACCGCGCGCCCCGGCCGCCGCCGTGCGCCCCCCACGCGGTCAGCGACCACGAAATGCCTCCCCTGGCTCCGTCGAGTCCTGCGGCGCTCCGTCCGGCCGGGCCGGGCCCGCCGGCGGCGCCGGGCGCGCTGCGGTCCCGTCACCGGGACTCCGTACGCCACCGGTGGGCCGGGGCACCACGCGCGCGCCGTTGCCCTTGCCCGGCAGCGCGGTCGGGTCGGCGGCCGGCGTGGCGGTGGCCAGCCGCGGCGCGCGCGGTGGCAACGCGGGAGCCTGCGCGCCGGCCTGCTGCACCGGGACGGTCGCCCGCTTCTCCTCGCCGCCGCGCGGCTCGCCGTCGTCCAGGCCACGGTTGCGGCGCGAGTCCTTCGGCTCCAGCGGTATCGGGGAGCCACGCAGCGGCTCGTCCGCGGTCCGCGGCAACGTCAGCCGGAACTGCGAGCCGCCACCGGGCTCGCCCCATGCCTGCAGCCAGCCGCCGTGCAGCCGCGCGTCCTCCAGGGCGATCGACAGGCCGAGGCCGGTGCCGCCGGTGGTACGCGCGCGTGCCGGGTCGGCCCGCCAGAAGCGGCTGAAGACCCGGGTCGCCTCGCCGGGCTTCAGACCGACGCCGTAGTCCCGTACGGCCACGGCCACCGCACCGCCCGCGGCGGCCAGCCTGACGACGACGTCCTTGCCCTCACCGTGTTCCACGGCGTTGACGACGAGGTTGCGCAGCACGCGCTCCACGCGCCGGGCGTCCGCCTCGGCGACCACGGGCTGCTGGTCGCCGACCACCCGTATGCGCGTGCCCTTGCGCTCGGCGAGCGGCTCGGCACCGCTCACCACCCGCCGCACGACCTCCCTGAGGTCTATCGGCTCGGCCTCCAGCGCGGCGGCGCCGGCGTCGAACCGGCTGATCTCCAGCAGGTCCGCGAGCAGCGACTCGAACCGGTCCAGCTGGTCGGCGAGCAACTCGGCCGACCTCGCGGTCACCGGGTCGAAGTCCCCGCGCGCCTCGTGGATGACATCGGCGGCCATCCGGACCGTGGTCAGCGGGGTGCGCAGCTCGTGCGACACGTCGGAGACGAACCGCCGCTGCATCCGCGACAGGTCCTCCAGCTGCTGGATCTTGACCTGGAGGTTCTGCGCCATCTTGTTGAACGCCTCACCGAGGCGCGCGATGTCGTCCTCGCCGGTGACCTTCATCCGCTCCTGGAGCCGCCCGGCGGACAGCCGCTCCGCGATCCCGGCCGCCATCCGCACCGGGGTGACCACCTGCCGCACCACCAGCCAGGCGATGGCGCCCAGCAGGACGACGACGAACAGCCCCGCCGTGGCCAGGGTGCCCTTGACCAGGCTCAGGGACTTCTCCTCCTGCGTCAGCGGGAAGAGGTAGTACAGCTCGTACGCGCGGCCGTTGGGGTCGTTGACCTGCTTGCCGATGGCCAGTCCCGGCTGCGACTCCTTGCCGCCGAAATAGACGATCCGCGTGTTGCTCTGCACGGCCGTCGTACCGCTGTTGACCCGCTCCCGCAGCTCGGCGGGCACGCTGGAGGTCGGGTTCACGTTCCCGGAGCCGCGCGGGCTGCGCCCGCCGCCGCTGTCGTCGCCGACGGGCAGCGTCACCACGTCGAAGGCGCCCGCGCCACCGCTGGACAGCGACTCCACGAGGTCGCTCATCCACTGGATGACGTTCTGCGACTGCCGACCGTCCGCGGTCGCCGTACCGTCCCCGGCACCGGCCGCTCCGCCGGCACCCGCGCCGCTCGCCGCCTCGTCGGCCTTCTGCCTGGCCACCGCGAACCCACCCGTGGCCTGGCTCTGCGACGCCTTCACCTTCGCGTCCAGCAGGCCGTTGCGGACCTGCCCGATCACGACGAAGCCCAGCAGCAGGACGACGCCCAGCGACATCACCAGGGTCGTCGCGACGACCCGGAGCTGGATGTTGCGCCGCCACAGCCGCATCACCGGCAGCAGCGGACGGCGCACCCAGCGCAGGAACAACCGTAGGACCGGGCTGCCCTGCACCCCGCCCGCCGGCAGCCCGCCCTCGATCAGACGCCTGAGGCGCGCACTCACCGCGGTCCGGCCGACAGGCCGCCCCGGACGGTTCCCGGGCCCGCCGGAAGCCGGAGCGACGCTGTCCCCGGACATGTCAGCTCGGTCCGGCCTTGTAACCGACGCCACGGACGGTCACCACGATCTCCGGCCGCTCCGGGTCCTTCTCGACCTTGGAACGCAGCCGCTGGACGTGCACGTTGACGAGCCGCGTGTCGGCGGCGTGGCGGTAACCCCACACCTGCTCCAGCAGCACCTCACGGGTGAACACCTGCCACGGCTTGCGCGCGAGCGCGACCAGCAGGTCGAACTCCAGCGGGGTCAGCGCTATCGACTGCCCGTCCCGCTTCACCGAGTGCCCGGCGACGTCGATGACCAGGTCACCGATGGTCAGCTGCTCCGGCGCCGGCTCCTCCGACCTGCGCAGCCTGGCCCGGATCCGGGCCACCAGCTCCTTGGGCTTGAACGGCTTGACGATGTAGTCGTCCGCGCCCGACTCCAGGCCGACCACGACATCCACCGTGTCGCTCTTGGCCGTGAGCATCACGATCGGCACCCCGGACTCCGCCCGGATCAGCCGGCACACCTCGATACCGTCCCGCCCGGGCAGCATCAGATCGAGCAGCACCAGATCGGGCTTGCTCTCCCGGAAAGCGGCCAGCGCCTTGTCGCCGTCGGCTACGAAAGACGGCTCAAAACCTTCACCACGCAGCACGATGCCGAGCATCTCGGCCAGTGCGGTGTCGTCGTCGACGACAAGGACTCGTCCCTTCATAAACGACATCATCCCATTCTCGTAACAGTGACAGGCGCGCTGGTGAGGGAGGTCACTGGCCGGTGACCCTAGTCGTACAGGCCCGTCACTGTCTGCCCCCGGCCGTCCGGAGGGGGCTGATCATGCGGGATCCGCGGAACGGCGTGACCGGGCGCAGACCTCGGCGAGGGATTCGGCGGTCACCGGGGAGACGGCTCCCTCCTCGGTGACGATGGCCGTCACCAGCTCAGGGGGCGTCACGTCGAACGCCGGGTTGTACGCCTGTGTCCCCAGCGGCGCCACCGGGATCCCGCCCGCCGCGCCGGCCGCCGACACCTGGGGTGCCACGATCTCGGTCACCTCGAAGCCAGGCCGCTGCTCGACCTCGATGGACGCCCCGTCGGGAGTGTCCGGGTCGACCGTCGTCACCGGGGCCACCACGATGAACGGCACATGGTGGTACCGGGCGAGCACGGCCAGCGGATAGCTGCCCACCTTGTTCGCCACCGAACCGTCCGCCGCGATCCGGTCCGCCCCGATCAGCACCGCGTCCACCTCACCCGCCGCGAACAGCGAACCCGCCGCGTTGTCGGTGAGCAAGGTGTACGCCATGCCGCTGCGGGCCGCTTCGTACGCCGTCAGGCGGGCGCCCTGCAGCAACGGCCGCGTCTCGTCCACCCACAGCCGCCGCAGCCGGCCCGCCCGGTGCGCGGCGAGGGCCACCGCGAAGGCCGTGCCCTCCCCGCCCGACACCAGCGAGCCGGTGTTGCAGTGGGTGAGGATCCGGTGCCCGCCGGCCGGCAGCAGCTCGTCCAGCAGCGCCAGCCCGTGGGCCGCCATCCGGGCGCTGGCCTCGGCGTCCTCCCGGTGCAGCGCCCGCGCCGCGGCCAGAGCCGCCACGGCCCCCGCGGTGGGGTCACCGGTCCGGGCCAGCGCCGCCTGGTACGCCGTTTCGGCCCGGCGCACCCCGACGGACAGGTTCACCGCGGTGGGCCTGGCCCCTTCCAGCGCCCGCGCCGCCTCGGGCACGTCGAAGCCACGCGCGGCGGCGAGCGCGACGCCGTACGCTCCCGCGATCCCGAGCAGCGGTGCCCCGCGCACGGCGAGCGAACGGATCGCCTCCACCAGCGCCGACGCGTCCGTGCACACCAACTCGACCTCTTCGGCCGGGAGCCTCGTCTGATCGAGAAGGACCAGTACGGGACCCTCTGGTGGTTCCTCCCATCGGATCGCCGGTATCTCGGTCGGCCGCTTGTCCCCACCGGTTCGCGCCTGCTGATCAGCCATGCCGTCAGTCTGCCCCCGATCCGGCGGACAATTGAAGAAGTCCAGCCCCCACTGCGGCCGGTCCGCCGATGACCGGCCCATGGCACGATGGCTGCCAACCTGCCGCCGCGACCGCGGACGGGCACCGAGAAGGAGCTTCGATGACAGACACTCCGGGCTGGGCCTCGCCCGGATCCGCCCCGTCGTCCGAGGGGCGGGAACCCGGCGCGTCCGGCCCCGCCGGGCCCGCCGACCGCCCCGGCCCCGCCGACCCCGCGCCGCAGCCCGGCCCGGACGCGCAGGGCCAGGGCGTGGAATGGTCCAAGGAACAGCCGCCACCCGGCCAGTGGCCGGCGCCCACCGGTGTCCCCGGCGCTCCCGGTCCGCAGCAGACCCCGCCGCCCCCGCCGCCCGGCCCCGGCTGGGGCGGCCGGCCCCCGGGCGCCCCGGGCCCCGGCGGCTACGGCGGTCATGGCGGCGGATACGCGGGCCCTCCGGTCGGCTACGGCGGTCACCCGGGCTGGGGCGGCGGCTGGGGCGGACCGCCACCCGCGGCCAAGCCCGGTGTCATCCCGCTGCGTCCGCTCGGCGTCGGTGAGATCCTCGACGGCGCCGTCTCCACCATGCGCACCTACTGGCGCTCGGTCCTCGGCATCTCGCTGGCGGTCGCCCTGCTGACCGAGACCGGCCTGGTCCTGCTGCAGGGCTTCGTCCTCAACGACGTCCTCGCCGACGCGTCGCTCGACAGCCGGACCGCCACACCCGGCGAGGTGCTCCGCGGCCTGCGCGACACCATGGTCGGCACTGGGCTCCTCACGGTGGTCTCGGCGGCCGCCACCGTCGTCGCGACCGCCCTGCTCACGACCATCACCAGCCGTGCCGTGCTCGGCAAGCCGGTCAGCACCGGCGAAGCCTGGCGCGAGGCCCGCCCGCAGCTGCTCAAGCTGTGCGGTCTGCTCCTCCTGCTCGGTCTGATCGTCTTCGGTGTGCTCGCCGTCGGCGCGCTGCCCGGCTTCCTGGTCCTGATCGGCAGCGGCAGCGACGCCGCGGGGGCCGCGCTGATGGTCCTGGGCATCCTCGGCGCGATCGTCGTCGCGGTGTGGCTGAGCATCCGCTACTACCTGGCCGCGCCCGCCCTGATGCTGGAACGGCAGGGCATCAAGAAGTCCATGAGCCGCTCCGCCAAGCTGGTACGGGGCTCCTGGTGGCGCGTCTTCGGCATCCAGCTGCTCGCCGGCCTGATCGCGAACATCGTCTCCGCGATCGTGACCATCCCCTTCGCCGTCATAGGAGCGGCCGCGAGCGGCGACGGCATGGCCGACTTCCTCGCCACCAACGGCGGGCACGTCGGCTGGGCGTTCCTGATCATCCGGTCCGTCGGTTCGGTGATCGGCACCACGCTCACCCTCCCGATCAGTGCCGGCGTCACCGCGCTCCTCTACATCGACCAGCGCATCCGCCGCGAAGCCCTCGACGTGGAGCTGGCCCGCGCCGCCGGCGTCCACGGATACAGCACCGGCGTCCCCGGGAGCTGACGCGGTGAGCCTGACGGGGGGAGTCCTCACGGCGGCGCTCCCATCGGGTGCCACCACGGCCGTACGTCTGTCACGCGCGACGGACCGTGCGCTCCTGGCCGCCGGCGGCTCGGGCGACGAGCCACCGGTGACCATCCCGCGTGATCCCGCGCGGGAAGCGGCCCGGCGTGAGCTGTCCAAGCGGATGTACCACGAGAACGATCCGAGCTGGTTCCAGCGCGCCCTGGACGCGTTCTGGGACTGGCTCGGCCGACTCTTCGGCACGGCCGCGTCGGCCACCCCTGGCGGCGCGGTCGGCCTCGTCGTCGTCATCCTGTTCGTCGTCGCCGTCCTGGCCGCCCTCTGGTGGCGCCTCGGCACCCCCCGCCGCCGGCCCGCCTCCGCCGCGGTGCTGTTCGACGAGCGCCCCCGCAGCGCCGCCGAACACCGCGCGGCGGCCGAGGCACACGCGGTCCAAGGCCACTGGAACCAGGCCGTCCAGGAACGCATGCGAGCCATGGTCCGCTCTCTGGAGGAACGCGCCCTGCTCGACGTACGTCCCGGTCGCACCGCAGACGAAGCCGCCGCCGAGGCCGGTCGCGCCCTGCCCGCGCACGCGGACCGGCTACGCGCCGCGGCCCGCGAGTTCGATGACGTCACATACGGCGGGCGCAGTGCCGACGAGCACGCGTACCGCCGCCTCGCCGATCTCGACCGCGACGTGGAGGACACCAGGCCGGCCCTCGCCGCCAGTGCCACCACCACGGCCCACAGCACCCGCCAGGGGGCAGCCGAGTGACCACCGAGGCCCCGCCGGCCCTCACCACCTCCACCGCGCCCACCGGCCGCCTGCTGTGGACCCGGACACGTGGCATCACGCTCGCCGTCGTCCTGATCCTGGCCGCGGCCGTCGCCATGGCCGCCGTGCGCTCCACAGCCCGTCACGGCGAACTGGACCCGCGCTCCGCCGACCCCTACGGCAGCCGCGCCGTCGCCGAACTCCTCGCCCAGCGCGGCGTCTCCACACGCGTGGTCACCACCCTCGACGCGGCACGCTCCGCCGCCGGCCCCGACACCACTCTGCTCGTCGCCGTGCCCGACCGGCTGACCCATCGTCAACAGGTGGCGCTGCAGAAGGCGACAGCGGACTCCGGCGGGCGTACCGTCCTGCTCGCGGCCGGCAGCTGGTCCATCGAACGGCTCGCCCCCGGGGTCACCGCGGACCCCGCCACCAGCGGCGACTCCACGCTCACCCCGCAGTGCGCCCTGCCCGAGGCCCGACGCGCGGGCCCGGCCGACACCGGCGGCGTCCGCTACACCACCACCCACCTCGACGCCGACTCCTGCTACCCCAGCGAGCGCCTCGCCACCCTGCTGCGCCTGCCCGCGGCCTCCGGGAGCGGCGACACCATCGTGCTCGGCGCGCCCGGCATCCTCTACAACGACCACCTCGACGAGCAGGGCAACGCCTCGCTCGCCCTGCAACTCCTCGGCTCCCGCCCGCATCTGGTCTGGTACCTCCCCTCGCTGTCCGACGCCTCCGGCGCCCGAACCGGCGACCAGAAGGGCTTCCTCGACCTGCTCCCCTCGGGCTGGCTCTGGGCCACCTTGCAGCTCTTCATCGCGGCGGTCCTCGCCGCCTTCTGGCGGGCACGCCGATTCGGTCCCCTCGTGACCGAGAAACTCCCCGTCGCGATCCGCGCCTCCGAGACCACCGAAGGCCGCGCCCGCCTCTATCTCAAGGCCGACGCCCGTGACCGCGCGGCCGACGCCCTGCGCTCCGCGACCCGCACTCGCCTCGCCCCGCTCGCCGGTGTGCCCGCCGCCCAGGCGCACACACCCGAGGCCCTGCTTCCCGCCCTCTCCGCCCGCCTTCCCGGCGACGGACAGGCCCTGCACTCCCTCCTCTTCGGACCGCCGCCCGGCGACGACGCCGCCCTCATCGCACTCACCGATCAACTCGACGCCCTCGAAAGAGAGGTACGCCGTTCATGATGGACCCGACCACCGACAACGCCGGGCAGAGCGGGGACGCGGACACCGCCCGCGCCGCGCTGGAAGCCCTGCGCGCCGAGATCGCCAAAGCCGTGGTCGGCCAGGACCCCGCCGTGACCGGCCTCGTCGTCGCCCTCCTCTGCCGTGGACACGTACTACTAGAAGGAGTCCCCGGGGTCGCCAAAACGTTGCTCGTCCGCGCCCTCGCATCCGCACTGGATCTCGATACCAAACGCGTCCAGTTCACCCCGGACCTGATGCCGAGCGACGTCACGGGCTCCCTCGTCTACGACACCCGCACCGCCGAGTTCTCCTTCCAGCCCGGCCCGGTCTTCACCCACCTGCTCCTCGCGGACGAGATCAACCGCACCCCGCCCAAAACCCAGTCCTCGCTGCTGGAGGCCATGGAGGAACGCCAGGTCACGGTGGACGGCACCCCGCGCCCGCTCCCCGAGCCGTTCCTGGTCGCCGCGACACAGAACCCGGTGGAGTACGAGGGCACCTACCCCCTCCCGGAAGCACAGCTGGACCGGTTCCTGCTGAAGCTCACGATTCCCCTGCCCTCCCGCCAGGACGAGATCGGCGTCCTGACCCGGCATGCCTCGGGCTTCGACCCGCGCGATCTGCGCGCCGCCGGTGTACGGCCGGTCGCCGGTCCCGCGGACCTGGCGGCGGCCCGCGCCGCGGTCGCAAGGACGACCGTGTCACCCGAGATCACCGCCTATGTCGTGGACATCTGCCGCGCCACGCGCGAGTCCCCGTCGCTCACCCTGGGCGTCTCCCCGCGCGGCGCCACCGCCCTGCTGGCCACGTCGCGCGCCTGGGCATGGCTGACCGGCCGCGACTACGTCATCCCCGATGACGTGAAGGCCCTCGCCCTGCCGACGCTCCGGCACCGCGTCCAGCTGCGTCCGGAGGCCGAAATGGAGGGCGTGTCCGCGGACTCGGTCATCAACGCCATCCTCGCCCACGTCCCGGTCCCCCGCTGATGGCAGTCACCGGACGCGCCGCTCTCCTCGCGGCCCTCGGCTCGATCCCCGTCGGCATCCTGGAACCGGGCTGGACGGGCATCCTCGCGGTCAACGGCTCCGTCGCCCTGGCCTGCGCCTGCGACTACGCGCTGGCCGCCCCCGTACGCCACCTGCTGCTGTCCCGTTCCGGCGAGACCACCGTCCGGCTCGGGGACACCGCGGACATCACGCTGACGGTCACGAATCCCAGCCGCCGGCCCCTGCGCGCCCAGCTCCGGGACGCCTGGCCGCCGAGCGCATGGCAGCCGGGCACGGAGACCGAGGCCTCCAGGCATCGGCTGACCGTGCCCCCGGGCGAGCGACGGCGCGTGACGACCAGGCTGCGCCCCACCCGCCGTGGCGACCGCCAAGCCGACCGTGTCACCGTTCGCTCCTACGGGCCCCTTGGTCTGTTCACCCGCCAGGGCGCCCACAAGGTGCCCTGGACGGTGCGAGTCCTGCCCCCCTTCACCAGCCGCAAGCATCTGCCGTCGAAACTCGCCCGATTGCGTGAACTGGACGGCCGTACCAGCGCCCTGACCCGAGGTGAGGGCACGGAGTTCGACAGCCTCCGGGAGTACGTTCCCGGAGACGACACGCGTTCCATCGACTGGCGCGCCACGGCCCGGCAGACCGCCGTCGCCGTCCGCACCTGGCGGCCGGAACGCGACCGGCACATTCTGCTGGTCCTGGACACCGGCCGCACCTCGGCCGGCCGCGTGGGCGATGCCCCACGGCTCGACGCCTCGATGGACGCGGCCCTGCTGCTCGCGGCCCTCTCCTCCCGCGCGGGGGACCGGGTGGCCCTGCTGGCCTACGACCGCCGGGTACGCGCCCTGGTCCAGGGCCGTACGGCCGGCGATGTCCTGCCTTCCCTGGTCAACGCGATGGCCATGCTGGAACCGGAGCTCGTCGAGACCGATGCGCGGGGACTCACCGCGACCGTTTTGCGTACGGCCCCCCGGCGTTCCCTGATCGTGCTGCTCACGACGTTGGACGCGGCCCCGGTGGAGCAGGGGCTGCTACCCGTGCTTCCTCAGCTCACTCAACGCCATACGGTTCTGGTGGCGTCGGTGGCGGATCCGCACATCGCCCGTATGGCGCAGGCCCGGGGCAATGCCGAAGCCGTGTACGAGGCGGCGGCCGCGGCTCGCGCGCAGAACGAGCGTCGGCGCACTGCGGAGCAACTCCGTCGTCAGGGAGTGACGGTGGTGGACGCGACTCCGGATGAACTGGCGCCGGCGCTCGCGGACGCCTATCTGGCCCTCAAAGCGGCCGGCCGGCTCTGAGGTTTCCCCCGGAGCAGTCCCTTCAGGGGCTGCCGAATATGCCGCCATAACGCAGAAAACCCCCGCACCTGAAGGTGCGGGGGTTTCCCCAAAAATCGTTCGGCGGCGTCCTACTCTCCCACAGGGTCCCCCCTGCAGTACCATCGGCGCTGTGAGGCTTAGCTTCCGGGTTCGGAATGTAACCGGGCGTTT
>NZ_JBEZUP010000059.1:0-21576 GCF_040636485.1 Streptomyces sp. NPDC038707 | reverse complement strand
CTTCGAGTCGCTGCGGGAGAGGGTGAAGACGGGAGGGAAGGAGGGAAAGACGCAGCCGGGGTTCTTGGTGCGCTTGGTGGGGCCCCAGAACTTGTTATCCCAGCGGTACTTGGCGGACTTGTAGGTGATCTCCCCCGGTGTGTAGCCGGCCTTGGTGAAGGTGAACCGGTAGGAGGCCGGGCTGGCCAGCTGCTTCTTCTTTGCGACGCTGGCGGCGTAGCCGACGGTCCCCTTGCGGGCCGGGCCGGGCCGAGGGTGGAGCCCTGCTCGAACTTGACGGCGGTCTTGACGCCCTTACCGCCGCCGACGGTTACGTTGATGTGAGCGTCCTTTTCGAGGAGGCCGAGGGCGGTGTCGGGCCGGCAGTGGACGCAGGCCGGGACGTGCTGGAGCAGAGCGTCGATGGCCTGCTGCCGGGTGGCGGGGCGGCACCGGCCGCTCTTGGCGGCGGCCCAGCAGTCGCCGGTGTGCACGCCGTCGACGTTGGAGCGGATGAGGCCGTACTGGATCAGCCACTGCGCCGGCTGCGGCCGCCGCTCCTCGCCACGGCGTCGCTCGGCCTGGCGCTGTTGTTCCTCCGCGATCCACCGGTCGATGAGGGCCAGCTGCCGTGCCGCCTGCTGCTCGACGACGCGCCGGGTAAAGCGCAGCGCGTCCAGACGCGAGAGCGGCTGCTCACCTGCTCCTCCCGGTCCCTCGTGTCCCAGCTTGCCCCTGAATTCGAACAAGCGCTCTAATTAGATTATGTACCGCGTTGACCATCTCACCGACACCCAGGAGCGCATCCTGCGCCGCATCCGCCGGCACATCACCGACCACGGCGAGGCGCCGACGGTGCAGCAGATCGGGCAGGCGGTCGGGATGCGCAGCCGGGCATCGGTGCACTACCAGCTAGTCGAGCTGGAGGCGAAGTACGCGATCGTCCGCGAGCCGGGCCACACCCGCGGGATCCGCCTCACATGAACGGCCCCGGCCGCTACCACCTGCTGCTCACCATGGACGGCCGGCCGGTGCAGCACGGCTGGTGGGGCCGGGAGGAGACCGCGCGGGACAAGTTCCGGCGCTGGATCGTCGAACGCGGCGGCAGGCCGGGCACCCGCGTCACCCTCCTCGATGAGGAGACCGGTGCTGTGCTGGCCGACTGACTCGACCAGCGGTAGTCCCGGCACCGTCCGCGGGGGTACTTGTTGGCCGCGCCGTCCTCCGGCTCCGGGTGACGGACGGCCTTCTTCACGGCCTGCTCCAGCTCGTACCGGCTGGTCTTGATGGCGGTGGCGTGCTCGGTGACGGCCGCCTGGAAGGCGGCGGAGGCTTTGCGCCAGCGGCGCAGCCGGGCGTCGTAGTCACCCCCGGTGAGGCCGGCGAGCCGGACCCGCTCCTGCTCGGCAGAGCGTTCCGGGCCGATCAGCTCGTCGGGGATCTCATGCATGGGCATCGATCCTAGGCGGCGTGCGCGCAGCGCCGACGGTCGGCCCACTGGCCGGTCGGGTGCAGCGGTGACCGGCGGCCTCCTGCCCGATTGGTGATCGAACTTGCTGCTATCGCTTCGATACTGACCATAACTTTTTTGTGCGGTCGGCTGCACCCTTTCCCTGCCCCTGGAGCGCTTGATGGAGTGGAGGCGGTTGGAGCCTCCGGTGCCGGGGTGGGCGCCGGCGGCATCCGCGGATAGCGTCCGGGCCGAAGACCCGGACGGCGAGCGCGATCTCCAACCACGCTGCACGGTGTGCTGCACGAGGCCCCTCCAGTGGTTCTCCATTCCGGGTGCCGCGCTCACCCGCTGACCGCCGGTGTCCGCATCGGCATCGCCCAGCTGGCCGGCGCCCGCACCGCGGCCCGTTCCACCGGTGCCGATCGACCAGTGGGACGTCGCCGCCCAGCTGTCGTACTGGGCGTTCCACGAGCGGCGCCGCAACGCCTACATGCGGTACGCCTACCTCCAGCTCGGCTCGGACGCCGACGCCGAAGGGGCCGTGGGCCAGACCTTCGACCAGGTGATGGACCACTGGCCGAGGATGCTGGAAATGGAGAACCTGGAGGGCTACGCCTGGACCATCCTCAAGCGCCGCATCATCGTCATGCACCGCAAGCGCCGGCGCCGGCCGGAGCTGATGGACACGGCCGTTTTCGAGGCCGCGCTCGCCGACCATGCCGATGACCCGTACGGCAGGCTGACCGACCCCATCACCCTGTACGCCGCCGTCCGTGATCTGAGCGAACGCCAGCGCGACGCGATCCTGCTGCACTACGGCATGGACCTGTCCACCGCCGAGGCAGCCGAAGTGATGGGCAACCAGGCAGCCACCGTCCGGTCCCAAATCCGCACCGGCCGTCAACGTCTGGCCACCATGCTCAAGCTCCGCTGCCCGGAGCACCCCGAGGGGGAGAACCGCTGATGACCCCGCCGCCTACCGACCACTGCACCATCGACGACCTGCTCGCCACCGCCCCTACCCGGGACCGGTACGCCGGCTACGACATGGCCGCGGCCGAGGCCCGGCTGCGCGCCCGGCAGGCGGCCCGTCACCGGCCGCCCCGCCAGCGCACCGCCGGCACCGTTCCCCTTCATACCGAGTGGACCGTGCCCGAGGACGACCGCACCCCGGACGCCGACCGCGCATGGTGGGACCTGAACGCCGTCTGCCTGATCACGCTCGGGCCCGACGCCGACACCCGTCTGGCCTACTTCATCGCCAGCCAGTACGCCGACAAGGCCGGAGCACTCGTCTTCGCCTGCCTGCTCCACCTCAGCGGCGACAGCAGCGGTGCCCGCTTCTGGTGGCGCTTCGCCGCAGGAGTCGGCCACCACCTCGCCGAGTACTGCCTCTTCCTCGAGCACGTCCACAGCGGCGAGTACCACGACGCCGACCACTGGCGCATCCAGCTGGTAAGGCACCAGTTCACCCCCACCCTCCTGTGCGGAGAGCGGTCCACCGCACCGGTGCTCAGCCCGCTTAATACCGACCAGATCCACTCCTACATCCGCCACCAGCACCACCCGGAGATCGGCACCGTCCCCCTCCCCACCCCCCCGCTGGTCGACCAGCTACGCCACCTCACCTCCCCGCTGTAACCGCCGCCTCCGCACCGGCCGCCGCTCCTGCGCGAGCGGCGGCACCGAGCCGCCGACGACCCGCTGAGCGCACGTGCGGACCCTGGGCGGGTACATAGCCTGGTGGTGCTCGGGGTGAGCGGGAGAGGTGTGCCATGCCCCGAACGATCTGGACCGGTGCCATCTCGTTTGGCCTGGTCACGATGCCGATCAACGTGGTCGGGGCCTCCGGGGACCACAGCATCCACTTCCACCAGTACCACCTGCCCGACCAGGGCCGGGTCCGCTACCGCAAGGTGTGCGAGCTGGAAGACCGTGAGGTCCCCCAGGACGAGATCGGCAAGGGATACGAGCTGACGAAGACGCAGCTCATCCCGATCACGGACGACGACCTCGCGAACCTTCCCCTGCCGACCGCGAAGGCGATCGAGATCGACGCTTTCGTCCCGCTGGAGTCGGTCGACCCGATCAGGATCGCCGAGGGCTACTACCTCCAGCCCGCTGGACAGGTCGCGGCCAAGCCGTACAGGCTGCTGGTCAAAGCCCTCTCCCGCTCATCGAAGGTGGCCGTCGCGAAGTACGCCTGGTCCGGCCGCGAGCGCCTCGGGCTGCTGCGGGTCCGCGACGACGTCCTGGTCCTGCACGCCATGCGCTGGCCCGACGAAATCCGCGACCCCACCGAGCTCCTGCCCCCGCCCACCGAGGTCTCCGAGAAGGAGATCGCCGGCGCGCTCGCCCTGATGGACACCCTGACCATCGACACCTTGGAGGGCCCGGAATTCACCGACCGCTACACCCAGGCACTCGCCGAGATCATCGAGGCGAAACGCGAAGACAAGTCCCTGCCCGCAGTCGAGGAGCCGGAGCAGCCGGCCCAGGTGCTGGACCTCATGACAGCCCTGCAGGAGTCGGTGTCCAAGGCGAAGGCCTCCCGCGGCGACGCCGAGCCGGCCGACGTGCACGAGTTGCCGCAGCCGAAGAAGAAGGCGACCGCGAGGAAGCCGCCGGCCAAGCAGGCCGGGGCGAAGAAGACGGCGGGCCGCCGGCCGCGCAGCGCCTGACCCGACGACGCGGCGCAGTGCCGATTCGTCCAGCACGACCCACAGGCGCAACGGGCGATGCGGGTCGTAGATCCGGTACTGACGTCGCAGCAGCACTTTTAGCCGCGTGCCGGCTTCTTCGACCGTGGGCAGCGGGATCGTTTTCCCGATGACCGCATGGGCGTAGGCAGGAGTCTGCAAAAGCCCGGCAATCGCCATGGATTCGTATGTCTGGAGGGAGGCGGCGTCCGTCTCCAGGGCGACGTAGACGCTCTGGGGAATGCCGCCGTAGGCATGCCGCCAGCCCTGCTGCCCTGATTCCCTGGCCATCTGCATCAAAGCGTCGATGATCTGCTGATCCGCCACTGCGTAGAGCGCACACAGATCGCGTACGTCGGGGGGACTGATGGCGCGACGGCCGTTTTCCAGGTGACTGATCTTTGGCTGGGAAACCATGAGCCGCTCAGCCACCTCGGTGATCTTCAACCCACTGGCCAGGCGGAGCCGACGCAGCTCAGCCCCCAGACGACGTCTCCTGACGGTGGGATTGCTGTTCGCCGCCACGAACGGTGTACCTCCGGGCTCCAAGTCATCCTGCTGACCCGCAGATTGCCATGGAACAAGCATTGCTGATCATGCACCATGCCGTCGTGTCCCTGGGCTGCCAAAACGGTCTGTGACTTTGTCACGTGCCTCACCGCAGGAAGCCGCCAGGCGTTCTACCCGCAAGGATCGAAACAGGCACTTATGTCCTTCCCGCACCGCGCCGGTAGAGGGGGAACTATCGCCGCGGGCCTGTATCCGTGATCGACGCCGCAGCGTGGTGGGGTCAGGAGGTGAGGATGGAGATGCCGTCTCCGAGTAGTTTCAGGCCGAGGACGAAGAAGAGGACGGCCATCACGGCGACGTTGTGTTGAGCTGCCCAGTCTTTCCAGTTTCCGAGCGTGGTCCGGGCTCGCTGTCCGCCGAGGAGGAAGACTCCGAGTGGGATGAGCAGGCCGAGCGTGGCGATCACGACGAAGATCGCCAGCGATGCGATCTGCTGTCCGACCGGGAGGCCGGCCGAGCCGATCGCGGCGCCCGCGGCGATGGTCAGTGGGGCGTTCTTTGCGTTGAGGGCGGCCAGGGCCGTGCCGAGTCCGAAGACCTTGACCGGTGAGAGGCGGTCGATCGCGCCCATCCACTTGGGCAGTTTCGCCTGCGAGGGATCCTTCGGGCGCCGATGCCACTGGCGGGCGCCGAAGAGGACGAGGAACAAGCCCAGAGCGAGCTTGAGCGCTCCCACCCAGGTGGCCGGGTGCTTGTGAGCGGAGGCACCCGCGGGGGAGGCGATCGCGAGCATCACCGCGCCCAGTACCGCGAGTCCCAGGATCCAGCCGACTGTGAAGAGGACGCCGTTGAGACGTCCCCGAGGGGTGGCGAGGACGAGGATGACGGCGATGATCGGAAGTGGGCTGACCGCGACGCCGGCCGCGAATCCCAGCACGTCACCGAGGACTGCGCCCATGATGCCTCCAGCTGAAGTCAGGGTGGCGGTGCAGTCGAGCGGAGGTCCGGCGGGGGCAGGCGCCCCGACCGTGCGCGCGGCGTGACGGGGGTTTCTTACGCGATCGTTGCGCCCGCGGCTACAGCGGAGTGGCTGACCGAAAAGGTGACGACCCCGTGCTCAGCACATACGCCTCAGCACCATCTTCCTGCACCTGGTTCCATCTGTCCTCGGGAGCATCGGATGGTGGCGTCGCCGGGTGCACCCGTGTCGCCCCCTCAGGACCAAGATGCGGGGGCTTCACGTCCGTGATGAAGATGGAGTGGTGAGGGCGATGGCGCCCCGTGTTCCGGGTGTTTGGTGTCCCTCGCACCGATCCATGGCAGGGGAGTCTCGCCATGACTGCAACGGCACAGCCATCCCAGTCGGCTCATCCCGAGCGTCCGGGCAGGTCGGACGGGGTCTGCAGTGAGTTCACCGTCTTCACCGAGATCAAGCCGGGCGAGGCCGACGCGCTGCGTGAGGTGCTCGCCGCGCTCAGTGATGCGGCGGATGCCGAGAGGGTGCATGCGGCGGTGCGCCAGATCGGCACTCTGCACGACGCACGGCACGTGATCTTCGACAACGACACGCGGTTCATGTTCGCCAGCGTCTTCGACGGCTCGTGGGACGCCTACATCGACGATTTCGCCAAGACGGTGGTCGGGGAACGCTTCGACAAGGTCTTCTCCCACAGCGAGGGGTTTCCCGGCATCGCCGATCCGGGGGTGAAGGACTGGTTCGTCGCCCACCAGGCACCCGCGGGAGTCTTCGTCAGCGCCTATCCCGAGCTCACCGTCCAGCAGATCTACAAGGACCACCGTGTGGAAGAGGCGTTCGAGGAAGTGCTGGACACCCCCGAGTTCCGGGCGGCGCTGGAGAACCCGGCCAACGCGGAGCTGGTGAACACGCCCGCCTTCCAGAAGCTGCTGGAAGAAGCCTCGGCCTAGAACCCGGACACCGCTGCCCTTCAAACCCGGCCCACGTCGGGCAACAGGGGGCTTGCCCGGACAGTCACCGACGTGGGGGACGTGGAGGCACGAAGAAGCATGAGCACGGCAGACAGCAGCAGCGCGGCCGGTGTGCGCGTGGAGATCGAGGACGTCCAGAGCGGGGCGCTGCGCCCGCGGCCCGTGCCCTACGAGGGAAAGTTCGTCTTCCTGCGCGTCGACGACCGCCACGCCGGACGTGCCCTGCTGCGCCGCCTGCTCCCGGTGACCTCGGGTGGTCTGCCGGACGCGGACCGGAGCGGGGACGCTTGGGTGGCCGTGGCGATCACCTATCAGGGGCTGAAGGCGCTGGGGGTGCCCAAGGAGTCGCTGGACAGCTTCCCGCAGGCGTTCCGTGAGGGCATGGCCGCCCGGGCGGAACGGATCGGCGATGTGGGCGAGAACGCCCCGGCCCACTGGGAGGCACCGTTCGGGACGGGCGACGTACACATCGCACTGAGCGCCCTCTCCTCGGACGCGGCACAACTGGCCGAGGAGCTGGAGCGGGCCCGTGTCGCCTTCGAGGACACGCCCGGTGTCCAGGTCATCTGGCAGCAGGACGTCCACCAGCTCCCGACAGGGCGCACCACGTTCGGCTTCCGGGACGGCATCAGCCATCCCAACATCGAGGGCGTCGGACTGCCCGGCTCCAATCCGCAGGAAGCCCCCATCAAGGCCGGCGAGTTCATCCTCGGCTACCCGGACGAGACGGGCAATCTGCCGCCCATGCCCCGCCCCGAGGTGCTGGGACGCAACGGGACCTACGTAGCTGTTCGCAAGATCCACACCAACGTGGCCGCCTGGCGCCGGTACCTGCGCGCCAACAGTGCCAACGCCGAGGAGGAAGCACTTCTGGCGGCCAAGATGGTCGGACGCTGGCCGAGTGGCGCGCCGCTGACGCTGACGCCGGAGCACGACGACCCGGAGCTGGCGGCGGATCCGCAGCGCGTCAACAACTTCCTGTACCGGGAGCACGACGACCGCGGCCTGCGCTGCCCGGCCGGCGCCCACATCCGCCGGAACAACCCCCGCGACGCCACCATCGTCGGCGACGCACGGATGCACCGGATCATCCGCCGCGGCACCACCTACGGTCCGCCGCTACCCGAAGGCGTCCTGGAGGACGACGGTGCCGACCGGGGACTGGTGGGAGTCTTCATCGGCGCCCACTTGGAACGGCAGTTTGAGTTCATCAAGTCCGAATGGGTCAACGACGGCAACTTCATCGGCTACCCCGGCGAGCAGGACCCGGTGGCCGGACACCACGACGGAACCGGCAGCATCACCATCCCCGACAAGCCGGTCAGGCGCCGCCTGCGCAACCTGCCCAGCTTCGTGGCCACGCGCGGCGGCGAGTACTGCTTCGTGCCGGGTCTGCGGGCCCTGCGCTGGCTCGCGGAACTGGAGGACTGACCCGCCAGTTCCCATCCGCTCAGGCCCCGTCACGGGTTTCGAGGAGAGGTCGACGTCATGGCAGCACAGTTCGTCCGCTACACGCCGGACGTCGAAGACGACGATCCGGACTTCGACCAGCACGTGCAGACGGTGATCGAGAAGACTGAGAACTACATAGCCGAGTCCGTCGAAGCCGGTGGCACCGGGCAGGCTCTGCGCGACGCCCACGCCAAGGGCTACGGACTGGTCCGTGGAGAAGTGGAGATCCTGGGCGGCCTGCCCCCCGAGTACGCCCAGGGCATTTACGCGACGGCGGGCACTCACGAGGCGCTCATCCGCTTCTCCAACGGCTCCCCGCACGCCGGAGCCGACGCACGGCTGGGCGCCGCCACCGGACTGGCGCTGAAGATGTTCGGCATCCCCGGCCCGACCCTGCTGGAAGACGAACCGGACACCGGTACGTTCGACTACGCCAACATCAACGGACCGATCTTCTTCTGCAACACCGTCGAGCACTACCTCTTCATCCAGGAACTGTTCCTGAACGCACCGGCCTACTTCTCCCAGGGCCGCCCCGGCGCACATCGCTTCTTCACCGAGTTCGTCACCGGCAAGGGAACACTGGACCAGGACAACTGGGCATGGGACGAGTTCCTGGCCTTCCTCCGCCTGTCGAAGACCCCACCGGCGAACATCCTCCTGTCGAGCTACTGGACGATGGGCGCCGTCAGACACGGCGACTACATCGCCAAGGTACGCATCACCCCCGACCCGGCGTGCGCGGCCGCCGTGACTCATCGTGACATCGACCCGACCTCGGCGGCGGAGGTCTTCCGGCCCGCGCTGGAAACCGAGTTGCGGGAGCGGCCCTACACCTTCGACATCCAGGTCCAGCTCTGCACCGACCTGGAACGCATGCCAGTGGAGGACACCACCGTGGAGTGGCCCGAGAAACTGTCGCCACCCGTCACCGTGGCCAAGCTCCGGCTCCCGCAGCAGGACATCTCCGGCCCGGAGAACCTGGCGAAGATGGACTCACTGTCCTTCACACCCTGGCGCGTCACCGCCGAGCACGCCCCCCTCGGTAACATCATGCGGGCCCGCAAAGAGGTCTACCGCCGATCCTCCATCTCCCGCCACAAGCTCAACCAGCAGACACGCACAGAGCCACGCAGCGCCGACGAGGTACTCGGCCCGACCCACGAGCCTCGGTGAGCCCAGCTCAGCTCGAAGACGCCAATCACAGCCCGCTGTGCCCGCAAACTACACGCGCGGGCATCGCAGATTCTCCTCGGCCGACAGCAGCCCGAGGACCGCGTGCGGCCACGGCGCCATGCTGCCCCGGCATGCCGACCCATCGCACCCCGGTTTCCCTTGACCAAAGACATAGGGGTACCCCCCGTTACCGTCTTCGTGGCTCCGCAACGGCCTCCGGCCTTCGGGTCCGGTATGACTTCCCCTCCTTGTTGTTAATGATCCGGGGGGTGGTGTGACCGGGTCCGGAGGCATCGACGGACCGCTGATGAGGGGCTTGAGCACCGGCTTTACCCGAGCCGGAAGAGCTCTCCGTAACGTGGATGTGGCAGCTCGGTGCCGAGGCAAGGCCGGACGAAAGCGTGATGGAGGGGCCTGCACGTGATCGACACCGGCGACATCGACGTCTTCCCCGGCCTGGACGTCGGCAAGGGCGAGCACCACGCCACCGCCGTCACCCCAGCGGGGAAGAGGGCCTTCGACAAGCGCCTGCCCAACACCGAACCCAAGCTCCGCGAGTTGTTCGCCAAGCTGCAGGCCAAGCACGGAACGGTGCTGGTCGTGGTCGACCAGCCGGCCTCGATCGGCGCCCTGCCGCTGGCCGTGGCCCGGGGCATGGGCTGTCCCGTGGCCTGCCTGCCCGGCCTGACGATGCGGCGGACAGCCGATCTCTACCCCGGCGAGGCGAAGACGGACGCGAAGGACGCGTTCATCATCGCGGACGCGGCCCGCGCGATGCCGCACACGCTGCGGGCTATCGACGGCGAGGACGAGACGATCGCCGAGCTGGAGATGACCGTCGGGTTCGACGACGACCTTGCCGGCGAAGCGACCAGGGCCGCGAACCGGCTCCACGGCCTGCTGACCCAGATCCATCCGTCGCTGGAGCGGGTGCTGGGGCCGCGGTTGCAGCACCCGGCCGTCCTGACCTTGCTGGAGCGGTTCGGATGCCCGGCCCGGATCCGCAAGGCCTGACGACGACGGCTGGTCACGCTGTCACGGCCGAAGGCCCCCAGGATGGCCGAGCGGCTGGTCGAGGACATCTTCACCGCTCTGGACGAGCAGACTGTCACCGTTCCGGGGACCGACGCGGCAGCGCTCATCGTCCCAAGCCTGGCCGGCTCGCTGACGGCCGTGCTTGACCAGCGCGAACTGCTGGCCACGAGGACCGAGGAACTCCTGGAGGCTCGCCCTCTTTCGAAGGTCCTGACGTCCGTGCCGGGCATCGGCGTCAGGACCGGAGCCAGGATCCTGATCGAGGTCGGCGACGGCAGCACCTTCCCGACCGCCGGCCACCTCGCCGCCTACGCCGGACTCGCCTCAGCGACCCGAGGTTCAGGGTCGTCAATCCGAGGCGAACAGCCCTCCCGGAGAGGAGACAAGCAGCTCAAACGGGCTTTCTTCCTCTCCGCGTTCGCGGCTCTGAGCGACCCGGCATCGCGGACCTACTACGACAAGAAGATCGCCCAGGGCAAGCACCACACCCAGGCCCTGCTCTGCCTCGCCCGGCGGCGGGCCGACGTCCTGTTCGCGATGCTCCGTGACGGAACCTTCTTACGAACCCCAAGCCGCGTGATCAGCATGAACAGACATCATGCCGAGAGACTTCACGAACCTGGCTGACCTGCGAACTCTCGGTACTCGTCCACGAGCCGGAAGAAGGCTTCGAGCGGAGGTTCGCCAGGCAGATTCTCCATGACCGCCGCGTCCCACCCGGTCGACATCGACCATCCACGGGTCCTGCTCAGCCAGGAGGCAAACCCTCCACTTCCACGGTGGAACTCGAACGCCTCATCAACATCGTGGACCTGAAGCGCGAGGTGGTACCCGAACATCATCACCGCCAGTTCCTGCAACGAGCCGTTACGCACCCATGCGTTCGGCCGCTGCCGAACGGCATCCAGCAGGTCGTAGACGTCCCGCCACTCCTCGACGGCCCGCGCCTTCGGCCCTCCACCCGACGCCCCCACCACATCCCCTTCCCCAGCTGACATCACCAGCAAGCTGACCCGCCACCTTGACGAACTGCATAGGGGCACCCCCCCGCGCACCAGCGCGGCCAGGGCGTTGTCGTCACTGCCTCGTGCCGCTTCCAGGGCGGCGATCACACGCAGGACCTGGTCCGGAGTCAGTTCTGAAGGCATGGCAGCACCGTAGCGGTGCCGGGTACGGACCCGGGCGGTCTTCGGCAAGGTCACGCGCTCGACGAGGACCAGGTCCGGTGCACACCGGATGGCGACAGGGTGGGGCCGTCGGTCATCGGACCGTGCGGGCCGCCTGCTCGACGATGCGGGTGACGGCCTCGGGGCGCGATACGGACACCGCGTGTGACGCGTCGATGGTCGTCGTGCGGGCATTGGCGCGGGCTGACATGAAGCGCTGGGCAGCCATTGGGATGTTGCGGTCCTCCGTGGTGATCAGCGACCAGGAGGGGATGGTCTTCCAAGCGGCCTGGGTGGACTTCTCCTCCAGGGCGGCGGCGGCGATCGGACGCTGCCCGGCTGCCATGAGCCTGGCCTTGTCGTTCGGCACGTCTGCGGCGAACTGGCTGCGGAACTTCTCCGGCTTGATGTACACGTCCGCGCCCTGACCACCGTCGGGCAGGATGTAGTTGACGGTCTCGACGGCTTGGCCGAGGGTGCTGCCGGGGAACTTGTCCGTCAGTCCGATCGAGCTCTCGCCCTTGTCCGGCAGGAACGCCGCGATGTAGACCAGTGCCTTCACCTTGTCCTCCAGGCCCGCGGCGGCCTGGCTGATGACGGTGCCGCCGTAGGAGTGACCGACCAGGACCACGGGCCCGTCGATGTGGTCGAGGACGCTGCGCAGGTAAGCGGCATCGGTCGCCGGACCACGCAGTGGGTTGGCGGCGGATACCACCGGGTAGCCCGCACGCTGCAGCCGGGCGACGACACCGTCCCAGCTCGCAGCGTCGGCGAACGCTCCGTGTTCCAGCACGATCGTCGGACGTACGGGGTGATGGGGCGTAGCGTCGGCCGCAGCGGGCAGGGTGACGGCGGCGACGGACAGTCCGACGGCAGCGGTGACACCGAGCAGCGCGGATCTGCTGCCCGGACGGACGAGGCGGTTGTTGCGCATATGTGAAATCCCTCTTGTTCGATGGATGGTGCTCGACGGGCCGGAAGGCGATGCAGCTGGGTACGTCGAGAAACGGGGCCCGGGTCGCTACGCCGGTACCGGGTTGACGTGCGTCCGTCTGCGCCGCGTGAGCAGCGCGATTCGGGGCGTTGCTGGGCGGCAGCCGACAGCGCCCCGGGGAGCGGCTGCCGGGCTGCGGTCCGAGGGTGGTCCTGAGGCTTTGGCCTCGCCCGCCCACCGGGCGAGGAGCGTCGTCGTCCTGCCCTACGAGGTGGCGACCGGACCGGTTCATCCGCCGGCGGACTGCTCGTTCGCGGTCATGGATGGCGGTGCGCGTGCCGCGGGCAGCGGCTTCCGGACGTGATCGAGCCTATGGCCGAGGTGGTGCCGTAGCCCTCACTCTTCGTGACGATTGCCGTGTCGCACCGTGAGTGCGGAAGCTGCAACCCGGATGAGGGAGCGAGCTCCCCTCCAGCCGGATGACGGCCCGCTCGATCGTGTTCCTGGGCAATGTTTTCCCGGAACATGGTCCATGTGCGCGCCAGATCATGAGTGCTGCGAGCACGACGGCGCGAGAGTTGTGTTGAGACGGTTGACGGCACGTTCGGTGGTGTGCCGCGGCGCCGCGCGCGGAGCCTACGGCTGCACCTCAGCCGGTACGCTCCAGGACTTCGTAGACATGCCTGAGGTAGCTGTGCGTGCGCTCCGAGCCGAGGACCCCGTCGCCCACCCGGTTCATCGTGTACGAGAACGTGACGCGCCGGTCGAGGTCCATCATGACGATCGAACCGCCCCGACCGACCCAGAAGCAGATCCTCCCGGTGGGCATGTGCGGCATCGTCCTCGGATCGGCGAGTGCGTAGCCCATGCCCCAGCGGACGGGAACGCCCAGGAACAGGTCGACTCCGTCGGCCTGTACGTCGAACACCTTGTCCACCGTCTCCTCGGAGAGAAGCCGGCGGCCGTTGACCTGACCGCGCCGCGAGATGACGGAGAGCGCTCGGGCCAGGCCACGTGCGTTGCCGTGTCCGTTGACGGCTCCGAGTTCGGCGGAGCGCCACTGCGGGGTGTCGACGTGCTCGTCACGTGCGGGGCTTCCGAGCAGCGTCCTGGTGAAGATCCCCTCGGGATCGAGACCCGTGGGTATGCCGCCCAGCTGCGAGGGGGGCACCAGATCGGCGATACGCGGCCAGTCGGCCCGTCGCGCGCCGATCTGGACATCAGCTTGCGTCGGTTCGGCGATCTCGGTGGCGACGAACTCCGTCAGGGTACGACCACTGGCCCTCCGGACAAGCTCTCCCACCAGTTGCCCTTGGGTCTGCACGTGGTACCCCGAAGCGGAGCCCGGCTCCCACCAGGGTGCCTGCGCGGCCAGCCGGGCACTCGCGGTAGGCCGATCGTAGAGGTCCTCCATGCAGAAGGGCTGCTCCCAGCCGGAGAGTCCCGAGGTGTGAGCCAGGACGTGACGCACCTCGATGTGCTCCTTTCCCTGGGCGGCGAACTCGGGCCAGTAGTGCGCGACCGGGCGGTGCAGATCCAGCGCGCCCCGGTCGACGAGAATGAGAGCCGCGAGATTGGTGAGGGTTTTCGTGGTCGACCACATACTCACCAACGTGTCCCGGTGCCACGGAACGGTCCGTGCTTCGTCCGCGTGGCCACCCCACAGATCGACCTCCATGACCCCGTCCACATCGACGGCGATTGACGCCCCCAGCTCCTCACCGGCTTCGAGGTGCGCCCCCAGCACCGCTCGTACCGGTTCGAATCGGTCTGTGCTCGTTCCCTCAACACCCATGATCTTCTCCACTTCGGACGACGACTGTGCGGCTCCGGCCCCCTGATCAGGTCCGGTTCTCCGCCTGGAACATCCAGCTCTGCTTCTCGAGATCGGCCGTCAGTCCGACGAGGAGATCCTCGGTGACGACATCCACCGGGCCCATCGCGACGATGCGCTCACGCAGCCTTCCGGTCACGGCAGAGAGCGCGTACACCAAGGCCTCGACGGCGTCACTGTCCTTGGTCCAGCCCGGCGGAAAGACGGGCACGCCACTGGCTCCCGCGACGGTCCCGGCCCGTCCGTCCGGACTGACGCCCAGGGCGGCCGCGCGCTCGGCCACCGTGTCGGCGTGGTTGCGGGCGACGGTGGCGGCCTCGTCGAGCTGGACGTGAACCGAGCGGAAGCGCGGGCCGTACACATTCCAGTGGGCCTGCTTGGCCACCAGGGACAGGTCGAGAAGGTCGGCCAGGGTCGCCTGCAGCGCCGCACCCGCGGTCTCGCGGTCGCGCTCGGGCAGAGGGTTGTTGACAACCGGCACAGGAGTGGGGTCCTTTCGTGACAGGCGCCGGCTCTCAGGCGGCGAGGAAGTCGAGCAGGGCGGCGTTGACCTCGGCCGCGTGGGTGAGCAGCAGCCCGTGCGGAGCGCCGTCGATCTCGACGTACCGCGCGCCGGGCAGGCGGCGGCGGAACTCGCGGGCCGTGGCGTCGATCGGCAGGATGCGGTCGGCGGTCCCGTGCAGGATCAGCGACGGCACGTCGATGCGCTCCACGTCGGCCCGGAAGTCCGTCAGCCACGCCGGGACGCACGCGTACGCCGCCATGGGCGCCGAGTCGATGGCGGTGGCCCAGTTCGCCCGCAGCGCGGCCTCGCTGAGCCGCGACCCGAGCGTCTCGTCGGTGTTGAAGAAGTCGACGAAGAAGCTCTCGTACCAGGCGTAGCGGTCGGCCTCCGCCTGCTCCGCGATGCCGTCGAAGACGCTCTGGGGCACACCGGTGGGGTTGTCCGGCGTCTGCAACAGGAACGGCTGGAGCGAACCAAGGAACGCCGCCTTCGCCACCCGCTCCGAGCCGTGGACGCCGAGGTAGCGGGCGACCTCGCCCGAGCCCATCGAGAACCCGACGAGAACCACGTCACGCAGGTCCAGCCGCGTCAGTACGGTGTCCAGGTCGGCGGCGAAGGTGTCGTAGTCGTAGCCCGTCATGGTCTTGCTCGACCGGCCGAAGCCACGGCGGTCGTAGGTGATGACGCGGTAGCCGGCCTTGACCAGCGCATCGGTCTGCTTCTCCCACGACTGCCCGTCCAGCGGGTAACCGTGGATCAGGACGACCGGCTGCCCCGACCCGTGGTCCTCGTAGTAGAGATCGATACCGGTCGAGCCCTCGGTGCCGACGCTGATGGTTCCCATGGTGTGCCTTCCCGCCCGTCCGCCGTGTGCGCACCGGGCATGGCACAAACCTAGGAATCAAGCAGGTCGGACCGCGTCCGTCGGACTACGGCTTCGTCGTACGTCATGGCGCTGCGTCTTCCGCGTACGTCATGACGCTGCGCCTTCGGGGTACGTCGTCGTGCCGCCGAGCACCGCGGCGAGTTCGCCGCGGGACGTGACCCCCAGTTTGGGGAACATCCGCTGGAGATGGGTGCTCACCGTCCGGGGCGAGACGTACAACCGCTCGCCGATCTCCCGGTTCGTCAGACCCTGCGCGGCGAGCTGGGCGACATGCAGCTCGGTCGAGGTCAGCCGGTCGACCGCGGCCGGATCCTGGCGCGGGGACGACGCGCCCGCGGCGCGCAGCTCCTGCCGTGCCCGCTCCGCCCATGCCGACGCGCCGAGGGCGTCGAAGATCTCGCGTGCGGCCTGCAGGGCGACGCGGGACTCCGCGGGCCGCCGGTGACGCCGCAGCCACTCGCCCAGCGCGAGGCGCGCCCGCGCCCCCTCGAACGGCCAGTCCATGGGGACGGCGGCGAGGGCCGCCCTGTACAGCGGCTCGGCGGCATCCTGTGGGCTCAGCAGGGCCCGGCCCAGTCGCAACCCGCAGAGCAGGGCGGGCGAAGACGTCGTTTCCCCGAGCGGGGTCAGCTCCCGCACGATGTCGCGTGCCACCCCTGCGGATCCGCTGCGCACCGCCGCCTCGACCAGCTCCGCGACCGCGTAGAAGCGCAGCCAGGAGTGGAAGGCAGGGTCGGCCGGATCGAAGACGCGGTGCAGGTGGCCGAACGCGTCGCTGTAGCGGCCCTGGCAGAGTGCCGCCTGCCCGCGGGCCATCTGCATGATGGCCAGCACCGGGCGCCCTCCGCTGGGAAGAGCCTCGCGTTCGGCTTCCGCCGCCCATGCCTCTGCCGCCGGGTCGCCGCTGACGGCGGCCAGCTGCGCGCGGATGGCATTCACCATCGCGTGCACAAGAGGCTGACCGGTTTCGCGGGCAAGCGACGCGGCCTCCTCCGCGGCGAGGGAACCAGCGCGCACGTCACCCAGGCGTGCGGCGCTCCCCGCCTGGACGCAGAGGGCTCGAGCCAGCATCGACAGCCTGCCCTGCGCTCGCAGGGCGTCCAGCGACCTCGCCGTCAACCGGCTCGCCAGGGCGGGAGCGCCCACCGTCACGGCGGCGGCCCCCAGAAGCTGGTCCCCCTCCGCATTTTCCGACGAGCGCTCCAGCTGACTCGCCAGGCCCTCCATGACCCCTTCCCCACGCTCGACCGGCGCCGAGTACGCCCGCAGAGCGACCAGGTCGGCGTTGTCGGCAGGCACGGGCATTCGGTCGGCAGCGGCGGCGACCCGCTCGCGGGCGGCCGGGCCCGGCTCTCCCCAGAAGCACTGCAGGACCGCGCTCCACAGCATGCGCAGCCCCAGTGTCGACTCGCCGCCGGCGGCGATCTCGACCGCCAGCTCGGCCAGCTCGGCGGTCGCGGCGCCCTCGCCCCGTGTCCCCTCGGCCAGAGCGATGCTGACCCAGGCCGCGCGGCCTTGGTCCCGGACCGAAAGGTCCAGTGAGCGCGCCTGGGCCAGCAGATGCGTTGCGATGTCTCCTTGGCCCGACTCCAGTGCGAGCTCCGCCGCCCGGAGCAGCCGGTCCGCCCGCGCGGAGGGGCCCTCCGTCAGCTCCGCCGCCCGCCTCAGCGCGGTAAGAGCTGCGGCGACACCGCCTCGCCGCAGGGCTCTGCCGGCAGTGGAGTCCAGATCCCGTGCCACTCGTTCGTCGAGACCGGCGGTGGCGGCGGCACGGTGCCATGCCTGCCGATCGGGCTGCCCCTGGAGCGCGGCGGCCAGCGCGGCGTGCGCGGCCTGACGTTCGGCGGCGGTGGCGGCGTGGTGCATCGCCGAGCGGATGAGGGGGTGTCTGAAGGCCGATCCCTGAGCCTCCACCAGGCCCGCGTCGATCGCTGCCTCAAGAGCACCGACGTCAACCGCCGTCCCGAGCATCCGGGTCGCCGCGGCGAGGCATTCGTCCATCGTCCCGTCACCGTTAAGGGCCGAGAGGAGCAGGACCGCACGGGTGTCGGCCGGCAGGCGGGAGACCCGTGCCGTGAACGTCCGCTCCAGCCGCGCGGTCAGCGGCAGCGGACCCGGGTTGAGCGCGTACGCCCCGCCGACCGACTGCAGCGCGACCGGCAGCTCGGTCAGCGCCAGCGGGTTCCCGGCGGCCTCCTCCAACAGCCGCCGTCTGACCTGCTGCCCCAGTCCGGGGGCCACCGCGTCCAGCACCTCACCCGACACTTCGTCCGTCAACGGGCCCAGGTGCAGCACAGACAGGCCGGCACTGCTGAGGCGGTCGTCGAGGTGCCGGGTGACGGCGACCAGAACGAGGGGGTCGGACTCGATCCGCCGCGCCACGAACCCGAGTACATCGAGGCTGGCACGGTCCATCCAGTGGGCGTCCTCGACGACCACCAGCAGTGGCGCCTTAGCCGCCGCGTCCGTCAGCAGGGTCAGCGCGGCCAAGCCGACGAGGTACAGATCGGGTACGGACTCGTCGACGAGCCCGACGGCCGCGAGCAGCGCGGTGCGCTGACGTCCCGGCAAGTCGTCGATCCTGCCCCGCAGTTGGTGAACCAGCTGGTGCAGACCGGCCCACGGTAGGTCTTCCTCCGACTGGACCCCCACGGCGGTGATCACACGGGTCCCGCCGCGTGCTGCCGCGTCCGCGGCCTCCGCGACCAGCGCCGACTTGCCGATCCCCGGCGCGCCGGTGATCACCGTCGCGCCGCCCGAACCGGCGGCCCCCTGCTCGACCAGGGCAGCCAGCGTGCGACGCTCCGTATCGCGCCCCAGTAGCGCCCGCCGCTGCATGCCGCACCCCCGTTTCTCTGTGTCTCTCCAGCACCCGACGGCTCCGCATCCTCGCGGAACCAGGCGACCCGGCGGTATCTCCACTGGCGGGCGACCTGGAACCCTGGCCTGGATGCCGTTCATGCAATGGTATGCATGCCGCCGAGCGGGAACGACCGCTGTCCACGTCCGTGAAAGGGAGGGTGACGCGGGCACGGCATAGCAGCGCTTGGGGGCCGATACGCCACTTCCAGCGAAGACCGCAACACACGCCCCTCGAACAACGACTGCACACGCCGGCCGCCTCCCTCTCCCCGGCCATCGCCTGGCAGCACTTCGACGAACGCCGCCACGCCGCCGCCGGCCGCTTCTGGCACGCCGCCCTCCACAACGCCCTCACCGCCGGCCGGCGCGACCTCGGCGGGGGCATCCTGTCCGACCTCGCCCACCAACCGCTGTGGCTCGCAGATGCCCGCGGTGCCGTGGCCATCCTCGAACACGCCATCCCGCGCACCCCACACCCCACCGCACGCTCCTTCCTGCACCTCCGCCAGGCCCGCGCCCTCGCCGCCCTCGGCGAGGACGGCCCGTGCCGCCGGGCCCTGACCGCCGCAGATAAGGCGCCGCAGGCCCCCTCCTGCGACCCGGCACCCGCCTGGTGCTCCTGGACGGGGACGGCGGATCTGGCCGCGGACAGCGGCAGATGCCTCGCGGATCTCGGCCAGCGACAACGGTCTCACCAGCTCATGGACGAGGGCATCGCCTTGCTCACGGCCACCCGCTCCAAGACGCGCGCGGTGTTCCTCCCGGCTGACCGTTCACGGCAGGCGAATGCTCGTTGAGCGTGTCCGCGCAGGTCGCCCTGTCGCGCATGTCGCGGCCGAGATGGGCATCTCCCGCGCGACCGCCCACAAAGCAGGAACCGGGGGTACTGCTCGGCCGAGCTCCATCCCTGGTCGCCGCCGAACTGATCGAGGACCGGGAGCACCAGGGTCAAGGACGGGCGCTCACCGCCGGCGAGTGGGTGTGCGCTGTGGCTCTCAAGGACGTGCGCTGATGGTCAAGTCAGCCCGGAGGTGTAGAGCGAGGATCGATCACGTCGTATTCATCCCCCTGCAGGAGTCACAGCGTGCATATGCAAGGCACAATCGGCCGACGGGTCGCGGGTCTGATGCTGGCGTTCGCCATGGCCATCGGTCTGATACAGGTCGCGTCGTCATCGGCACACGCCGATCCGAGCGGCCCGATCAGCAAGTTCGACTGGGACATCGGCGAGCTCTACTTCACCGGTGATGTGGCCCACCAGAACTATTGGGACGCGATCAACGCCCTCCATCAGATCAGTGGCCACGCCATCCCCAATCACCCCGAAGTGTCGGGCCGGGTCAGCGAGACGACCCTCCTGCCGACGCGTCTCATCGAGGCACGTCTGGTGAATGCCGGGGACTACATCGGGTCGCTGTACTGGTGGGCGGACAACCTGTACTTCGCCGGTTTCTACCAGGACAGCACACACACGCACTACGTCTTCCCCGATGTCTGGCCGAACGAGTTCAGGCAGGTCACCGGTTCCTCCCGGGTCGAGACGCTGCCCTGGAGCGGCAACTACAGCCGTCTGCCGGGCGGGGACACCACGAGTCGTCAGACGCGGGCCATCAACACGCACAACCTGACAGGCGCGTTGGAGAGCATCGGGGACGCGCAGTCCCGGCTCAGCGGTGACAGCACCGCGTTCGGGCGGAACCTGACCACCATCATCCAGGCGACCTCCGAAGCGGCCAGGTTCGGCCGCATCTTCGACGTCATCAGGGGCAACCTCCGCAACGGGACGAGCAACGCCCTCGGGCAGGCGAACGTCACCCTCCAGCAGGGCTGGGACGGTGTCTCCAGCTGGATCTACCGATGGCTGGGCGGCACGCACTCCACACTCGTGTTCAACGGCGTCGCCTACGCGACGCTGGACGCCTGGCTCAACTACGTCGGATACATGGAGCTGAACTCCAAGGCCCCCCGGTGACCAAGCCGTCGGGATGACCCACTCCCGGCCAGGCGGCGATCGCGTTCGATCCGCTCGTGGTCGGTGATGAGGTCACGGTGGCCCTCGGACGCTGGTGCCGGGGGTCACTCGGCGTTGGAGCATCGGCCCCCGGCAGATGGCACCTCGACGGCCACGCGCGTGCTGCGCCCACTGACCCGTGGCCGTACAGCCCCGGAGGCGCGGACAGCGGCGGCTCTGGCATACCTCCTATCGGTTGCGGCGCCGGTTGATCACGATCGGTATGACGACGCAGAGGATGGCCACGATGAACAGGAGGGCACCGGGCGTCCCTCCGGGAGTGACCTCTGTACGTGCGAATTCCATCAGCTGACCTCTCCCTTGCCGCCGGGACGTTTGCCGCGGAATGACAGGTAGACCAGCAGGCAGACGGCATCGGCGACGACAACCACGATCAGCAGCGGATACGCGGCGCCGAGCCCTCCTTTCGCCCACAGGAGCACGGACAAGGCGTAGGCGACCAGGGAGGCGAGGGTGACGATCACGGCGTTCCTGCGGATCGCCTGCCTGCTGCCGTACAGATTCTCGAAAGTCTGTCCCACGGTGTCTCCTTGGCGGACGGGCGGCCACCCGGTGGTGGCCGCCCGTCGTTCATGACTTCAACTTGCTCTCGACTGTGTTCGAGGTCCAGTCGCCACGGCAGTGCTCGCGTAACCGCACCCGGCTTCGACGGCCACTGCTCCGGCGCCTGCGGTGGGTGCTCCGGCAAAGCCGGCCACGAACTGGCAAGCGGACTCGACCACGATGCCGGCCGCGATGCCGGAAGCCTGGGCCACCAGAGCGTCGGTGTCGCCCTGTGCAGCGCTGGAGACGGCGTCGTAGACCTCCTTGCCGTCGTCTATAGCGCCGCCGAGGCTGATGGTGCCCGTCGGGTCGATGCGGTTGACGGGGTCGCCTTCGGCGTAGAGGTAGGGGTTCTTCTCCTGGCCGGAGGGGTCGGGCTGGGTGAAGCGGCCGGTGTTGGCGTCGTAGTAGCGGGCCTGGAGGTGGTAGAGGCCGGTGGGGTCCTGGTAGTTGCCGGCGAACCGGTAGGGCTGGTCGACCGGCTCGCTGGACTGGGCCAGCAGACGGACGCCGCGGGGGCTGTAGGTGTAGGTGTCGACCTTGTTGCCGTCCACGTCCACCAG
>NZ_JBEZUP010000058.1:0-21858 GCF_040636485.1 Streptomyces sp. NPDC038707 | reverse complement strand
GGACGAACTCCTCGTGCCTGCGCTCGTAGTAGGCGATGGCATGGACGTCGAGCAGGGTCTGCCGGATGCCGGGGAGGTCGGTGTGGCCGTAGCGGTGCAGGTCGATGACGGGTGCCGTGGTCACGCGAGGCTCCATTCGGATCGGTAACGGTCGGCCCACTCGCGCGCCACTGTGGTGGAGGGCGCGAGTGTGAGGAGATCACGGTAGAAGTCGCCGAGGAGGACTCGCAGGCGGCCCGGCAGCGGGCTGCCCGACATCAGGGCGAACGCTTCCTCGGACGTCGCGCAGGCGTGTTCGGCGTCGCCCTGGTGGAGCTGGGCGATAGCGAGATCCACGATGGTCATGGCGCGGTTGCGCCGGAAGGAGGCCGGCAGCGCGGACAGGGCCCGGTGTGAGGCGGCTTCCGCCTCTGCGGGCTGGCCCAGACGGCTGCGGACCACCCCGGTCAGGGCGTGCAGTTCCGCGGGCCCGTAGAAGGCGATCCAGGACGGACGGGGGCGTGGCTCGGCTCGCACGAGGGCCTCTTCGGCGTATCCGATGGAACGGATGGCGGCCTGCCGGTCGCCCCGGTAGGCGTGTCCCACCGCGGTCCGGGCGTGCGCGAGGGATCCGAACAGCGGGTCACGGCGCGTGATGGCGCAGGACTGGGCGGCCTGTGCCGCTGCCACGCCTTCGGCGTACTGGCCGAGCTGGCGGGCGAGGATCGCGGTGGAGTTCCACACCCGCATGAGGGTCACGGGGTCCTGTGACAGCCCGGCCAGTTTCAGCGCCTCGTTCACGTGGCTGCGGGCGCGGTCGAGCTGGCGGGCGTCGATGCACGACCAGGCGGCGGCCGTGGCGTAGTCGGCGGCGACACCGAACAGCCGTTGCCGGACCCTCTGCGAGGCGGACCGGTCCTGGAGGTCCACGGCCTCGGCCGCGCCGGCGAGCGCGGCGCGTTCGAGAGCGGCGTGTCCGCCGCGTCTTTGGTCGAGCGCGGTGAGCCGGTCCAGTCCGTCCCGCAGGCGCAGTACATCGGAGGTGCCCACGCTGGTGTGGCGGGTGCCGGCACCCGGCAGGGCGGTTGCTGCGGCGGTGGACGTGGCGGCGGTGCAAAAGCGGCGGCGGAGCATGGCTGAGAGGTCCTCGCTGGGCGGTGCGGGCATGCCCGGGGGATAGAAACCGAGGCAAGCGGGGGTGCATCCGAATACTGCCGTGAGGGCGTCTCGCTGGCGCTGGTGCGGCCAACGGGTTTTTCCGGTCACCCAGTTGCGGACCGTGCGGTCACCGACGGTCCCGTTGTGACCGGCCGCCTTCAGCTCCTCGTTCACCCTGTCGGCCAGCACGCCCTGCTTGAAGGCGTGATCGACCATGTGGGCCTGCAACCGGAAATTTCCTTCCACGCACTCACCGTAGCCGCGTGCTCGTACAGCGTGGAGAGGTTGCGGGGATCCCGCCCCGCCAAAATTTCCGGTCACCGCGAGTAACAACCGGCCGACTTTTCCTACCCGTTGCCCACGCCCCGGCGTTGGACTGGACACGCGCCCCCGGCGAACACCGCAGGCGCCGGCGGCTGTCTCCCGTTCCCCCGTGCAAGGCGGCCGCCCGCAGGCTTTTCGACCGCGAGCGCGAGGCACCCGACATGACGACGCGCAGCACGCCGCCCCAGCCCCTTGCCGGCGCCTACGTGGACGCCCCGGCGATCCACCGCGAGCGGCTGAGCACGCAGCAGATCACAGGCCGCTCCTGCTGCTGGTGCAGCGGAACCCCCAACCCCCGCTTCCCGGTGCCGATACTGCGCGATGCCCCCCTGTACGCCTGCGCCCCGTGTGCGGCCATGTACGGCGTCCCGGCCGTGGAGACCGGCCAGTGATCAGCGCCGACGACTTCCCGGCCGGGCTGGCCACTGGACCGCACACGACTGGGCGGACTACCAGGCCCGCATCGAGGACGGCGAAGGCAGCGCGCACGCGATCGACGCCGTCCAGCGACGCATCCGCCGTCGCCGGGCGCAGAACGAGACGCCGCAGGAGAGCGCCCAGTGACCGGCGCAACGGTGCCTCCCACGGCCGGAGTGGGGGGCCTGGTCCGCGACACGTTGCGAGGCTGCCAGGCCGTGCTCACCGACGTACGCGACAGCGTCCCCTACCTCCGTTCCCGGTACGGCGGCACCTTCACCGAGCCGTGGCCCACGACGTGGGCGGCCATCGAGCTGACCCTCAGTGCATGCTCTGGGCTGGTCCGGCTCGGGTGGGTCCGCTCCCCGCAGTCGATCGAGGTGCGCTTCGGCACCAGCCGGGCCAGCGCCGTCGACGTCGCGCTCTACACGACCGCCTCCGTCGACGCGGTGCCCGCTGCGCACCCGGAAGTCGACTGGGAGCAGCTGCGCACGGTGGAGAAGGGCCGGCGCTCTCCGCTTTGCAGCGCTGCGCCCGGAACCGACGTCTGTTCCGGCGTGAGCCTCCGAGGTCCTTGCGCCCGCCCGCGTCCCACGCCGTCCAGAAGGGCGGCCCGGGGCGCGGGCGTTCTTCTTGACGTGTCGCTCACGCCTGCCCGGCAGCCGGCTCCCACAGGGGTCGGGCACGTCCCGTCCCGCCGCAGTGGAAGCACCGGCCGCCTCCCGGCGTGCTGCAGGCACCGATGGTGCCGGCCGCGTGCCGGAAAAGCCGGGTGAGGCCGGCGACGTGCGCCTCGTGGACCGAGAGATCCTGGCGTCTGCTGAGGGTGAGCTCCAGGGCGACGCCGGGCCCGGTGAAGTGAGCGTGGGGGAGGTCACCGGTCATCGCGCGGAGCGTGTCGTTCACCTCCTGCATCGTCTCCGCGCCGGTCAGTTGCACCCTGGCCGCGAGGATGGTGTCGGCGGCCGCGGTGAAGGACAGCAGCCCGGCCGGGCGGGCGAGTTGTCCGACGCGGCCCACGGGGGCAGGGTGGGTGTGGTGGAGCTGGGACAGGGCGTGCCACAGGTCGCCCGGCAGGTCCTGGGGTGCGGTCTCTTCTCGGCTGCGTTTCATACGGCCTGTGTAGGGCCTTGGGTGGGCTGTCGACGTCGGATGGGTCCGTCCGTCCCACGCGTTGGCACGAGGTCTTCGGTGCCTGTTCCGCCCGCCGGGCCGGGTCGATCCTCGACACCTACATTCCCGCGCCCACCGCTGGCTGAGTTCCGCAACGGCCACACCCGCCCCCGGACTGCCCCTGTGGATCGCCCACGCCCAGCCCGGCCGGCACCTGGGCGGCCGGCATGGTTCAGCGACGACCCCGGCACCCGGCCCCGGGGTCGGCGATCCGGAAGCCGGGCGCCTCGGACGAGGGCCGATTTTTGAAATCCCCGCAGCACGACGGGCACCTACCGCCCTCGGCCGCCCAGCGGCCGGCGCCGGGCATCCGGCCCGCAACCGGCTCCCCCGCCGAACGCGGCGCCCTGGACCTGGTCCCCGGCGGCGGCCCGCCCGGCGGGCAGGAGACGCGCCGAGGGCGGCCTCGCACCCTGAACGTCGGGTGCGAGGGCTCTTCCTTGCCGTCATGGTCAGGGCGTGTCGCCGGAGCGGTAGAAGCGGCAGCTCACCCCGGGGCCGGGTGTGCGCGGTTCGCCGGGGCGCGGGTCGTACAGGGCGCGGCCGCCGGGCCACCGCACGAGCGCGGTGGACAGGGCGACGCCGCCGTTGACTCCCTCGGCCCGCCAGCCGGTGATGTCGAGCAGCAGGCCGTCCAGCGGCCCGCCGACCAGTTCGGCGTAGGTCCGGTGCGGGAGCGGGCCGGGATCGGGGTCGTCGTGGTCGGCGCCGTAGACCCGGCGGCGCAGCAGCTGTTCGTCTTCACGGTCCATGCCTTCAGCCTGGCAGCCGCCGCTGACAGCCGGGGTGCGGGTACGTCACCGGCGGAAGCGGGAGAACCAGCGGCCCCCGGCCTTCTGCTCGGGCGCGGCCTGCTCCTGCTCCTGCTCCTGCTCCTGCTCCTGGGACCTGCCCGTCCAGCCCAGCTCGATCCAGGACTGCTCGATTCCTTCCCTCTCCCGCTGGTCGCAGTCCCCGCACAGCGTCGGACGGGCCTCCATGGGAACGGGACCCCAGCCGGTGCGGTTCACCGCCTTCCACCGCTCGTTGGTGAACGCCGCCTTGCACTCGGTGCAGCGCGGACGACGGGGGTAACGCAGGAAATCCGTCTGCCTCGCCCAGTCGGGAAGCGGCTCCGGATGGTCGGCCTCCTGGGCGGCGGCGACAGCCTGGTGCTTGCACCCCTCGCACAGCTGCGGGTGGGTGTCGACGGGGACTCCCCAGTCCGTCTTCTCGGCGGCCTCCCAGCGTTCGTCGGTGAACCGCGTCCCGCAGCTGGCGCAGGCAGGCCGGCGGGCCTCGCGCTGGGCGGCTTCCCGTGCGGCTTCGGCGGCCTTCTTCGCCGCCTGCTCCTGAGCCGCCCGCCGCACCTGCGCCTGGAACTCCGCCCGACGGACCTTGGCCTCATCTTCCTCGCGGGCCGCGGCAGCCTCGAGGCGCGGGTTGCCGATCGCGTCCAGGAGCGGCTCCATGTGGTCGCGGCCGAAGCGGAGGAAGACCGGGCCGGCCGGGCCGTGCTGGCGCAGCTGGTTCAGCCCGACCGCGACGATCGGGACCCTCCTGTCGTAGAGATGGTGGCCGCCGCGCTGCCGCTCCCCCTGCCACAGGTGGCGGGTCAGCTCTTGCAGGCGCGGGGCGGTGCGGTCGGGGTTGCGCTCGCCGATGCGGTTGAACACCAGCAGCACGGGCGGATGCGGCTCATCGCCATACCGGCCCAAGGGGACCGTCCAGCGCGTGCGCCACATCGGGCGCTCTATGCCGTCGGTGTCCTTCACCTTCCGCCGGAAGAAGCGGGCGTACTTCTCCAGCTTGGCGGCGAGCTCCTCGGCGGTCTCGTGGCAGTTGTCGACCTCGATGAACAACAGCAGCGGCACCCCGTCCTGCGGGGCGGTCAGGACGATGTCGGCCTGGGCGCCGCCCTTGCCGGGCGCGTTCCAGGTGCCGGTCGCCGGGAGCGGGACCTCGGTCCAGAAGGATGCGATGGTGCCGATGCCGTCCGGTGAGTCGACGGCGGCCTGGGCGGCGGCCCGGACTTCGGTCGCGTCCTTGGCGAGCCTGGCCATGTTCGGCTTCGGGCGCAGCAGTGCGATCACGGTCTCGTTGACGGCCATCGGGTGAGCAGCGCCGCTGGAGCCCGCGCCGCGCGCGGTAGAGCCCATCTCCGTCACCGGCCGGTTCAGCTCGTAGGAGGCGGCCTGCAAGCCCTTGGGGGTCAGGTTGCGCAGGGTGTCGCCCGTCTCGGTGGAGCCGCCGTTCTCGGACAGGCCGTGCCCCCGCATGTCGGAGAGCGCGGCGGTGTGCGAGGCGGTGCGTGCCTGCTTCTGCTTCGACGGTGTCGGCTTGTCGGCGTGCCGGATGGGAAGTGTCACCACGCTGTCCAGCAGAGATGTCATGTCCTGCCACTGGCGACGTCACAGCCATGCCATCGAGCACAACTACAGTGACACAGCTCAAAGGGTCGATGCCATCAACCTGACGCTGGCTCAGTAATGAGACCACTACGCTGGCATCGCAACGGCACTTCACACAAGCCGTCGTCGTCCTGGCCCACGCCGTCACCGCTCCGCGCACCAGCTGGCGCATCATGCGCGCCCCGGCCACCGAGACCCGAGCACCGACGCCCGTACGCGATCCGGACTGGGTCGCCAACCGCACCCACCACGACAAGGGAGGCACCCCGTGAGCACCGAGCAGCACGACGCCGACACGTACGGCCAGGAGCTGGCCCGCATCAACCACCACCAGCACGAGGCCACCGACGCGCGGTTCACCGTCTTCCAGGCCCTGGCCGCCGGAGGAAGCCACCCGGCTGCTGGCCAACCCCCTCGCCGCGCCCGAGGACGTCGAGGACCTGGACGGCTGGACCCTGCACCGGCTCCGCCACAGCGCCCTGACCCACGACGCTGAGGACGGCACCTCCACCCCGATGCTGCTGGCCCGCTCCCGCCACGCCTCCGTCCGCTCCCTGGAGCGGTACGCCCGCCCCGGCGTCGACGCAGTCGCCCGACACGTCGCCGAACGCGACCCCGCCGCCCGCCGCAAGAGTTGAGCCCCCGGAACCTACCGGTGAGTGACTTGCTTTTGGGTGTCCGAGCTGGGACTACTGGTTCGGGTGAGCTGCTTGGCCGCATTCAGAGAGCGTCTTGACCTCTACGTCTTTTTCGGTCGCCCACATGGTGGTTTTGCCTTTGGTGGTGACGCTCACGCTGTTCGGCCATTCCGGTCCTCGCAGTCCTCCCCCTGCGGCGCGGGTCCAAGCTCTTCCGTTGGCGTCCACAAATGCGAGCCTCAGCCCGGAACCCAGGATGTTTTCTGGATCCACGTAGAGCTTCGCAACGGGAACGTCTAGGCGACTGCAAGGCGGGAGGACCCCGGCCGGCTGGGAGAGGCCCATGGGCAAGGTCGGGTCATCGAAGTATATGGAGGCCCATGCGGGATCCAGGGAGCGGTTGGCAAGGACGATACGCGTCGGCTGGTTGCCTTCGGTCCACATCGAGATGCGGGAGGCTTGTGCGCGCTCGTCGTTTTCGTTGTTCTCGCGTGACTGGGCAAGCTGATCGTCTGCGACCTGAGCAGCCTTGTACGTTCCCCATGCTGTGATCGCAAGGCTTGCCGCAGCTACGACCGCGGCGAGAACCGCGGTGTGCTTGGCCACATCAGACCTGCGATACCCCCTGACAAGCCGCTGGAGCCTGGTGGGTTCTCGGGCGGTGTCTGGACCAGAAGTCGGGGATGAGTCTCCGTGGGTGGGATCTGCACCAGAGAGCTGGGGCAGAGGCGGGCGCGGTCCCACCTGGCGAACCCTTAAACGAACACGGCGCTCAGACACTTGACCTCACGATCTTGTCCCGGCTGCACAGCCTGGTCCACCACTGTATTGAAGACCAGGGCCTGTGCGATGGTGCCTCCATCCACGACGTCGGCTGAGGTAGCCCGTTCACGCCGGGGTAACGGCCGTCTCGCCGCCGGGCGTGCGTGGCCCGGGGACCGTTGTGTTCCGGGTGAGGTCCAGGTCGAGGCGGCTGTTCATGTCCAACTCGAACCGGCCGTACGGATTGACATGGGTCCAGAAAGCGGGGACAGGTCCCGCCGGTCGGCGTCGGTGAGGGTGTCGGCCCACTTCTCGTCGGCGAGGATCTGCTGCATCAGCAGCATGGTGACATGCACGAGGGCGGACTGGAGGAGGTGGAGGGGCGAGCATGGACACCTCCTGGGATTCTTTGTCCTGTCCGGCCAGGTCGCCGTCCTTGCCGTAGAAGAGGTCCTTATTCCCGCTGTTCCAGTTCTCCACCACCTGGAGTCCTTCGTGGATCTCCTGGCGCAGCTCGACGTCGGCGAGGTAGTCGCACACGAACGCCGTCCGTACGGCCCGCCCGAGTTCCTCGATCGCCTGGTAGGTGGGGTGCTTGGGGCCGCCGCGGGTGAAGCGGCGCAGGGCGGTGGTGTACTTCACGGTCTGGTCGTACTGCTGGCGGATCAGATCCCAGTTGATCGTCTTGGTGGACAGCCTGCCGCCGGAGATCCTCGCCAAGCTCTGAGTTCGTCCCCTCACACGTTCGAACTCTCCTGTTCGCGGCCGGACCGCCACGGACACGTCACTGGAAGGGTCATAGATGACCGGCCGTCACATCGCCTTCATCGGGCTCGGCAGCCTGGGCAGCGGAATGGCGCTCCGCCTGCTCGACTCCGGGTTCCGGGTCACCGTGTACAACCGGACCAGGGAGCGGGCGCTGCCCGTCGCGGAGGCCGGCGCCGAGTTGGCCGACTCCGCGGCCCAGGCCGCGGCCGCAGCCCAAGTCCTCGTGCTCAGCATGGCCGACGAGGGCGCGGTCGAGGAGATCCTCTTCAACCGCATCGAGTTGCGAACGGATGTTCTGGTGGTCAACACCTCCACCGTCTCGCCGAAGTACGCCCTCGACGCGAGTGCGCGGGTGGAGAAGACGGGCGCACACTGGATCGATGCCTGCGTCATCGGCAATCCGTCGCAGGCACGCGAGGGCTCGATGCGCGTGCTCACCTCCGGCACACCGGAGGACATCGAGGCGGCCAGGCCCGTGCTCACGGCTCTGGGCAGCAGCGTCGTCCCGCTGGGACCGGTCGGCCGGGCGCCGGCCATGAAGCTGGCCTTCAACCTCCTGCTGGGGGCTCAGGTCGCCTCGCTGGCCGATGCGGTGCGGTACGGCGAGCGGGCCGGCCTGGATCGTGACCTGCTGCTGGCCGCGATCGGGGCAAGCGGGTTCAGTTCCAAGGTCATGTCGTTCCGCGCCGGCCTCATGCGCAGCGGCGAGTTCCAGCCGGCGGCTTTCCGGACCAGCCTGATGCACAAGGATCTGCGCCTGGTGGTCGAGGAGGCCCGGGACCTGGAGCTGACCGTGACCGAGACCGCATCGGCCTACTTCGAGCGGGCCATCGCCGCCGGGAAGGGCGACTTCGACGCCGCGGTGATCGGTGAGGCGTCAGCCTGACCCAGCGGTCGGGACTCGTCACCGGTCTCGTCGTGCACGGGCGGTTGCGACGGACTCGGCGCCCACCACGAACTCGCCGGGCCCAGGATCGACATCCTGGGCCCGGCGAGTCGGTCGTTCAGCCCGCCTGCCGGGTCTCGGCGAGCCGACCCTCCACGTACCTCAGGACCGCACCGAGGGTCTTGAGGCTGTCGATGTCCTCGTCCGGGATGGGGAATGCCAGGTCCTCCTCCAGACGCGTGAACACCTCGTAGACGGCCAGCGAGTCCAGCCCGAGGTCGATGAACTCGACCTCCAGGTTGGACTCGTCGAAGACGACCGCGTCATCGACGCCCACACAGGCGTCGACGTTCCTCTGGAAGTCCGCCGCAGTGAATACCCGCATTGTCTCTCCTCCTTCTGTACCGGTGTTTGCGCGCTGTGACGTACGGCAGTCGCCGGTGTCACGGCATCAGGGCGACTTGTCCCGCGTAGTTCAGGCCCGCACCGAACCCGATCAGCAGCGCCGGCTCTCCGCTGTGCACCGTGCCCTCGCTCAGCAGCCGCTCCATCGCGAGCGGGATCGAGGCCGCCGACGTGTTGCCGCTGACCGTCACGTCCGTCGCCACCTGCACCGAGTCCGGCAGGCCGAGACGGTCGACCATGATCTCGGTCATCCGCAGGTTCGCCTGGTGCGGGACGAAGGCGGCCAGTTCCTCGGGGCGCACCCCCGCGGCCGCCATGGCGCGCCGCGCCGCGGGCACTATCTGGCCGACCGCCCAGCGGAACACGCTGCGGCCGTCCATCCTCATGTACGGCCGCGGCAGGCTCGGGTCGTTGCTGGCCGAGCCCCAGTCGCCGTCCATCCGCAGGGCCTTCGCGTAGGTGCCGTCGGCCCCGCGCACCGCCGGTCCGATCCCAGGCTCGGCGGACGGGCCGACCGCCACCGCGCCGGCTCCGTCCGCGAAGAGAAACGCGATGCCACGGTCGGTCGGCTCGACGATGTCGGTCATTCGTTCCGCGCCGATCACCAGGACGTGTCCGGCTCCGCCCGACGACACCAGGTCACCGGCAACCGCCAGTGCCTGGCAGAAGCCGGCGCATGCCGAACCGAGGTCGAAGGCGGCCGCATGCCGTGCGCCCAGCGCATCGGCCACGGCCACGGCCACGGCGAGTGCCGGGGTCTGGACCAGGTGCGACATGCTCGCCACGATCACGCAGTCGATCTGCCCCGGTTCCAGGCTCGCGTGTGCCAAGGCCTCGGCGCCGGCCGCCGCGGCCATCACCGGCAGAGTCTCGCCGGGCGACGCGAAATGCCGGGCGACAATGCCGGAGCGCGTCTCGATCCACTCCTCGGTGGAGTCGATGCGCTCGCAGATCTCCGCGTTGGTCACCACCCGGCGGGGCCGGTAGGTGCCTACGCCGAGGATGCGGCTGTGCCGGCGCTCGGTCGCGAGCAGGCGTGCGGTCATCATCGGTTCCCTTCGGTTGCTGCCGGAGCCGACGGGCGTGTCGCGCTCAGATAGCGATCGATGACTGTGCGGTAGTAGTCCGCCCGACGGACCCGCCTGGCCACCTCCGGCACCGCTTGTGCGAGCCGATCGACCGAGACGGTGTACGCGCCGGCGACCTGGCGGTAGGTCTTGCGCGCCACGGTGCCCAGCGACCGTTCGATGTGCTCGACGATGTCCTCGACCGGGACCGAGGTGCCGGAGGCCACGTTGACCACCTGCGGCAGCTCGGCGACCGTCATCAGCGCGTCGAAGATCGATACGGCGTCGTCGATGTCGAGCAGGTCGCGGTAGGCACCGCGGTACACCTGGAGGGAGCCGCTGCCGATCTGTTCGGTCAGCCCCGGGAGCAACTGGTGTGCCCGTTGCCCCGGACCGGCCAGGTGGGTCACCCGGAAGACGAGGTGTGCGGCCCGGGAAGCCGCCAGGACCGCTTCCATGGCCAGTTTGTGACGCGCGTACGCCGAGCCGGGGAAGACCGGTTCGTCCTCCCGGCCCCTGCTGTCCCGGGCGCCGTACATGCCCGCCGAACAGGTCGAGAGGTACACCAGTCGCCGCCCGTCGGCCGTGCAACGCCGGATGACCGTGTAGAGCAGGTCCGCCTCACGTGCGAACTGCTCCTCGGCCACCGACCCGGCACTCGACACGCCAGCAGCGAAGACCACGGTGCCGGGATGCCGGTGGGCCAATGGGCGCAGGTGGCGTGCTATGAAGCCGTCACCGACGATCTCCATGCCGTTCCGGTCCTTTCTCGAGACGGCCAGCCCTGCGCCCTCGAGCCTGGTGCAGCGCTCTGGCAGGTCGCTGGACCGCCGCTGGCGCCACCGCTGCGGCCACCGGCGGTACTGCGGCTTGCTCCGGGCGCCATCACACCCTCCATGGGGCGTCCGGCGGGAGACGGGCTGGTCAGAGGGGCACGGCCGAGGAGGCGAAGGCGGTGGCGGTGGCGCTCTGCGGCGGCCCTGCACACGATCTTCGCCCTGTATGTGGGGGCTTCGCCCCAAAGAACACATCTCGCGCGAAGGGCGGGTTCGGGCTCAGTCACGAGGGCCGCGGGGAGGCAGGAACACACCGCCGTCGTGGGCGACGACAAAAACCGCGTCGGGACGAGGGGCCCGCACAGCCCCTCGTCCCGACGGTGGCGCGGCGACGGCCGACCGTCAGAAAGCGGCGGTCAGCCGCTCCAGTCCGGCGACGGTGTCACCGGGCGACGGCATCGCCCGCATCTCGTCGCGCAGCCGCCGCGCGTTTCGCGCGTGGATGGGGTTGTCGAGGAGTTCGAGAGTCGCCTTCCGGATCTCATGAACGCCGTTCTGCTTCTCCGCGCTGTCCATGGTGATCCCCGCGCCCGCGGCCCCGATGCTCGGTAAGCGCACTAGCAGTTCGATGGACGCGTGTCCGAACAGAACGTTTCGCGTCAATCAGACCAAAAACCTCGGGTGGACGGCCGAAGCCGGGGTTCAGTCCCTGCCTCGGGTTCTGGTGACCGTCGCTGTCATCGGCCGGCGGGAGTCCGCAACTCCCGCCCGCGGGCCGGCTCATCGCAATCGGCGGGGCTTCGCAGTGGTTTCTGCGCCGCCTTACCGCTGTCCAGCAGCGCGCTAGTGCTGTGACCACATAGGTTCACCGAGTTGAGTGCGCTCAGTCGAGCCGTGCCGCCTTCCACACCCACGACGTCCGGCGGGGTAGACCGTCCAGGTCCCCGCGTCCGGTGCACCACAGCAGCACTCGGACGGGCTCGCCGGGCGGGGCGTCGGGGAACAGCCGCTCGAGCACGGCCGCGCATAGCGGTGCCGGCGGCAGCCAGTCCACGCCCAATCCGCGGGTGATGTCGTGGGTGTGCAGCAGGATCTCGGCGACGCCCATCGCCGCGAACCCCGTCGGGTCGCAAGGCCCCCAGTGCCAGGCCCGCAGGCCCGGGTCGGTGGTGGCCAGCGCGCTGCCGAGTAGCCCGCCGCAGGCGGCGGCCACCTGCAGTACCTCGGCAGGCGAGGCGGTGGGTCGCACTTGCAGATCGAAGGGGAGGTAGGCGTCGGCCGGGCGCGCGGCGAGCTGGCCCGCGTAGGCCAGCAGGTCGTGGCCGATGTGTGCGGCTGTCTGCCGGCAGCTCCACTCCAGCGGGCCGGCCGGCACCGTCCAGTCTTCGTCCGTGCGAGGCCCCAGTATCTCCAGCATCTCCGCCACGGCGACCTGAATGTCTTGGTGGTCCATGCGGTTCTCCTCGCAAGGCAGGTTGTGGTGCGGCTGTGCTGTTCGATCGTTCAAGCCGCCGTTGATGGGGGCCGTCCGCCCCGGCGGATGCCTTTCTCGCTGCGGATGCGGGCGCGTTCCTTGCGCTGGGCCGCGAGGAGGTCCGGGTGGCGGGCGTTGGTGTTGCGCCAGCGCAGGTAGGCGTGCAGGGCCCAGGTCTGGATGGTGTGGTCGGGGTGGTTGGAGTTGGCGATGGTGAATTGCCGCAGTGGTCCGAAGTGGGCCTCGATCGGGTTGGCCCAGGACGCGTAGGTCGGGGTGAAGCACAGTTCGACCTTGTGTTTCTTCGCCCAGCGGCGAATGTCGGCGCCCTTGTGGGCGGACAGGTTGTCCAGGATGACGTAGATTGGGGCGCCGTCCGGGCGGGCCGCGCGGATTGATCTGAGCGCGGCCACTGTGTTCGCGGCGCCCTTCTTGCGGCGGTTGACGCCCCACAGGGTGTCGTCGCCGACCGAGTAGCAGCCATGGAAGTACCGCACGCCGTGCGAGCGGTGGTAGGTGGCCGGCAGTCGATCGGGGCGTTTGCGTTCTGCCCAGCCCGAGCCCGCGGTGGGCCGGGTCCCGAGCGGGCCGAACTCGTCGAAGGCGAATACCCGGTCCGGGAAGCGGTCGAGGACCTCCTCGATCCGGTCCAGCTTCGTCTCACGGTCCGGGTCCGGCGATTCCTTCCACGTCTTGGTGCGCTGGAAGATGATGCCACGGCGGGCGAGCAGACCACGTAAGGCCTCGCGGCCGATCCGGATGCCCCGGCCGTGGACTGTGCGCAGGTAGGCGACCAGTTTGCGGATGGACCAGCGGGAGAGGGCTGCCCGAGCTTGGTCGGTCGGGTGGTGGCCGTCTGGACGACGAAGTCCTCGTCGTCAGGACTGAGAAGGCGGGGACGGCCTCCCGCCCACCGAGGGTCCAAGCAGGCCAGACCGATCTCGTTGAACCGGTGGATCACGTCCCGGACCGTGTCCTCGTCGGCCTGCACCAATTTCGCGATCACCGGCACCCGGTTCCCACCAGCCGAGGCCAGCAGCATCATTGCACGCCGGTAACGCACCGAACTGGTGCTGCCCCGGCGCACGATCTGCTGCAGCTTCTGCCCTTCCTGGTCGGTCAACCTGCGCACACGGACAGGCTCAGCCACCACACCCCCAGCGGTCAGATCGGACGTCACCGCTCATCCAACCGCTCGGACACCCAACCCGGCCAACCTATGTGGTCAGAGCACTAGCTCCATCGGCCAGCATCTTCGCCCATACGATGGCGTGCGCTCCGTCTCCGCCCGGTTGGCGAGCGCCCGGCGAGAGACGAGGTGGCACGGGATGGTGGCCTACACATCCGCCCTGGTGACCGGGGCGTCCAGCGGTATCGGTCAGAGCCTGGCCCGGCGACTGGCGCAGCAGGGAGCCGATGTCGTGGTGGTCGCGAGGCGCGGCGACCGCCTTGAGGACCTGGCCGAGGAACTCCGTAGCCGCTACCAGGTGTCCGTCGAGGTACTGACGGCCGACCTCACCGTGCCGGAGGAACTGGCCGCGGTCGCCGAGCGGCTGACCGACCCCGGCCGTCCGATCGACCTGCTGGTCAACAACGCCGGTGCGGGCTCGCGTCCTCCCCGGCCGCTCGCCAACCAGCCGCTGGAGTACGAACTGGGGAAGGTGGACCTCAACGTCCTGGCGCCGCTGCGGCTGACCCACGCGGCGCTGTCCACCATGATCCCCCGTCGGCACGGCGGCATCCTCAACGTCTCGTCCATTGCCGGCTTCCTCCCTCAGCCCCAGGGCGCGACCTATGCCGCGACCAAGGCCTTCCTCACGTCGATGACGGAGACGTTGTACTGCGAGGCACGCACGTCCGGTGTCCATGCCACGGTGCTCTGCCCCGGTTTCGTCCGGCGCGGTGAGGGCGGAGCGCACGGCGGAATGCGCAGCGTCCGCCTGCCGGAGTTCGTCTGGCTCGACCGGGAGGAGGTGGCCCGCGAGGCGATCGCAGCGGTGCGGTCCGGGGTACCGGTCTGTATCCCCGGGCGGCACTACCGGGCGGCGATCAAGCTGAGCAAGGTCCTGCCGCGCTCGGTGTCCTACCACGTCTTCGAACGTCTGTGGGGACGTTAGGGGCCCGGGCACGGCGGCTGGTCGCGGCGGCCAGGACACCGGGGTCCCGGCCGCCGCGATCAGTGCTCCCGGTGCTTATCCCCACTTCCGCGCGCGGGCCGGGAGGAGGAAGGAGAGCAGGAAGACCAGCAGCATGGCTCCTGCCGCGCAGTACAGGGTGCGCTGGAGCGCCAGGGTGAAGTTCTCGGCGTTCGCCCGGGAGCCGGCGTCCTCGAACACCGCTGCCATCCGCTTGCTGACGGAGTGCGGCACCTGGGCGGTCGCCCCCTGTCCTGAGTGGACACCGCGGCAGCTCGCGGGCGTCTGCGACGGGTCCTTCGCCACCATCCGGTCGTGGTAGCAGGACCGGAAGACCACGATCACCTGGTCCTGAACCGTGCCGGTCACGTGCGCCGCCGACATCTCGGCCCTCAGCTGCGGGGCCACCCGGTCCGCGGTGCCGGTGGACTGGGACCCGAGCAGCGAGAAGAAGACGACACCGAGGACCGCGATGCCGGCCGAGGCCCCGACCTGGGTGATGGCGTTCACCAGACCCGATGCGGACCCGATCTCGCGCGGCTCCACGGCCGCCAGCACGATGCCGAACAGCGAGGAGACGACGGCTCCCATGCCGAGGCCGGCGACCAGCAGGCTGGGCAGCATCTGCCAGGACGAGGCGCTGGTGCCCTCGTGGTGCAGCGTCAGGACGAGCCCGGCGAAGGCGGCGCACATGACCAGCGCCCCGATGCTGAGCAGCTTGCGGCCGAGCCTGGGGGCGAGGACCGCGCCGGAGACCGCCGAACCGATCGCCATGCCGAACGACCAGGGCAGGGCGGTGAGACCCGCGTGCATGACCTCGAAGCCGCGGCCGATCTGCAGGTACATCATGAAGACGAAGAAGAACCCGATCAGCCCGGCGAAGAACAGGAACGCGATGAGCAGACCGGCGTTGAAGGGGAGTTTGCGGAAGAGGCTCATCTCGACCAGCGGCGACTTGCCGGCGCGGGCCTTGCGGATCTGCACGACGGCGAAGAGCGCGAGCACCGGGACCGACATCGCCATGGACACGTACGTCCACGCGGGCCACCCCAGGTCCCGCCCCTTGAGCAGGGGGTAGACCAGCAGCAGCATGGCTGCCGTGACCAGCAGACTGCCCACGATGTCGACCCGTTGCACGTGCTCGGACTTGGTGTTCTGCACGTACAGCGCGGCGCCGATCATCGCGGCGATCCCGACCGGGATGTTGACCAGGAAGATCGACCGCCACTCCAGGCCGAACAGGTCGGCCTTGATCAGCAGCGCACCGAGCATGGGTCCGCTGACCACGGCGAGGCCGGAGACCCCGCCGAACATGCCGGCCACCATGGCCCCTTCCTTGGGCGGGAAGGTCGCCATCAGAGTGGAGAGCACCTGCGGCACCATGATCGCGGCCATCGCGCCCTGCAGCACGCGGGCGGCGATGAGCATCCCGGGGCCCTGGGCCGCTCCGCAGAGGGCCGAGGAGAGCACGAAACCGGCCACGCCGATCACGAACAGGTTCTTGCGGCCGAAGATGTCTCCCAGCCGGCTACCGGTGATCAGCACCAGGGCGAACGCCAGCGCATACCCGGACGCCACCCACTGGGCGTCGGAGTCACTCGTCCCTAAGTCCCTCTGGAGTGAAGGGATGGCCACGTTCACGATGGTCCCGTCGAGCAGGTCCATGAAGCTCGCCAGGAGCAGGGCGACAAGTGCCCACCATCGTCGGGAGTTCCGGGCAGCGCCGCCTCCGGGACCGGTGGGCACGTCCACATCGGTTGCAGTCACATCAGTCTCCTCGTTACTTGCTCAAGGCCCGACGGCCATGCGTGTGGACAGTCGCGGGTGAGACAGCCACATGCTTGTCGGCCCAACCCGGCAGGATGTGCAGCGGTTTTCCGCCTGATGGAGAGTCGGACCTCGATCAGCGAGAGGCGGAAGAAGCAGCGGAACGGTTGAGAACTTGGCCGCCCTGAAGTATCTTAGCTTACGAGCAAAGATATTAGGGAGGCTTTAGCACACATGTCAACTGGCTTGCCCCCCAGGGAGGACCTCGTCGGGGCGCTCTCCTGGAAGCTGCGCCGCCTCAGCGGCGAGACCGTCCTGTTCCACCAGGCGATCGCCGACCGACTGGGCATCAGCCCGACTGACTTGAAGTGCCTCGACCTCGCGGCTTCCGGCCCCGGGCCGGTCACCGCGGGCCGGCTGGCCGAGGTCTCCGGACTCACCTCAGGCGCCATCACCGGAGTGATCAACCGCCTCGAGAAGGCCGGGCTGGTGAACCGGGAGCAGGATCCGAACGACCGGCGAAAGGTGATCATCGTCGTCAACACGGACGTGCCCGACAAGGTCGTCGGATTCTTCGGTTCGATAACGGACTCGATGATGGAGCTGTGCGCCCGCTACACCGACCACGAGCTGGCACTGGTCCTCGACTTCGTCAGCCACGCGGCGGAGACCACCCACAACGAGGCGAAGAAGCTCCAGCAGAGCACCGGCATGCCCGCTGCCCGCAGCTGACCGCACCGGACACCGATCAAGGCAACCGCCCACTGGCCGCCTCGGTGGGGATACCGCTGCCCCCCGTCAGTGATATCCCCACCGGGGCTTCATCGACTCCGAACCAGGCATGGCGGTCCATGGATACGAAGGAGCCCGATGACGCACTTGAAGATCGACCGACCGCAGCGCATGACGCTGGAGGGGGTGGCAACCGTCCGGTCCTTCATCGCCAGAGGGCGCATCCAGGTGATCGGGACGGACGACGACAACGTCACGCTGGACGTGTCCGAGATCGACCAGCACCCGATCGGCGTCCAGCACCGGGACGGTCTGCTCTTTCTGGGGCACCATGGCACCGACTGGCAACAGGTCACGAAAGGCCGCCTGCGCCACCGGCCGTCCCAGCACGTCGTCATATACCTGGCCGTGCCACGCCGCTGCAATCTCGACCTGTGGTCCGTGTCCGCCGACGTACTGGCCGGCGACAGCCGGGGCGAGGTCCAGGTGCACAACGGAAAGGGCGGGACCACGCTGAACCAGCTGTCCGGTGCGGTGGAGGTGGAGACCTCCTCCGGACACGTGGACGCCATCAACCTGAGCGGCGACGTCGAGATCCGGTCGGTGTCCGGCACAGTCGCCCTGCACGCCACACCCCGCAGAACCCGCGCGCTGAAACTGTCCAGTGTGTCGGGTGACATCAGCATCTGCCTGCCGGAGACAGCTGACGCCAGGGTTCACCTGGAGTCCGTCAAGGCACAGGTCACCAGTCAGTTCAGGGACATCGTCCCGGTCAGGATGCCGGGGCGCCACAAGGCCAGGGGCGACATCGGCAGCGGCAGCGCCTTCATCTGGGCCAGTAGCGTCTCCGGCCGCGTCGTACTGCTCAACGGCGGCAACCTGGACAAGGCCGAAGGCACCGTCACCGCGCACTAGATGACGGATGCGAAGGATCAGCACTCCGGCAGCGGTCCGTGTTCTGAGAGGCGTTTCGGCAGTGGCGGCGACCGGGGGGCGGCCTGGCGTCTTCTTCGCCAGGCCGCCCCTTTCAGTGTGCGGGTGACGAGGCCGCGGCCAGCTCGTGGGCGGGACATGGCCAGGACGATGTGCCGGTACCGGCCGATGTATCGGCGGACTTCGTACTGGTCGAGGCCGCGCGCGTGCTTCGCAGCCCGGACGCACTCCCCGACCACCCACCGGAAGCCGGCGACCGGGCCACTCGGCGATCCGGTGCCAGCGGGTGCGCAGACGAGGCAGCAGGAAATTCCGGCCGGGGCCGGACAGGCTGCGGCGAGCCGTCCCCCCAGCGGTGACGGGGCGGCGGCTTGCGGCCGGCTCCCGGAGCGCGGACTCGCCTCGTCGGGACCGGGCTCCCGGCCGGCCAGTGACGCCGCACACGATGGCGGCGGTGCTGGTCCCCAAGGCGACAGCGACGAGGGTGAAGCCCGCCGTGACCGATGGCCGCAGCCTCGCCGGCCGGGTGAAGCCGCCACGTGGGCACGGATGGCGTCCCGCAGGACGTCCGCGTCCCGGACACTGCTGTTCAACAGCCGCTGGAAGCCGTCAGGGGACCCGCCGCCGGCCAGCGCGTGTGCCGTTCCCCCCGGCCTGAGCATCGCCATCGACGAGCGGAACGCCCTCATCGACCGCCCACCGATGCTGCCGCCACTCGGCCGGCTCCTCCGGCGTAACGGCCGAAACCTCACCTGGCACGTACTTCGTGACCGCGCACCGGTTCAGTCCCCTCTCCTGCGCGATCTCCCGCGGCTCATCGCACCGGATCCAGCGGCGTTCGGAGGTGAGCAGGTCATCGGTCTTCACATAGAGTGTGGTGGCGAGGGAGTCCAGCTCAGACGCCACAACGGACTTCGGACTCCCTCGCCTCGTCTCATGCACGCAGGAAGCCATAGGCGCCAGTCATCCAGGAGGACAGGCAGATGAGCGACAACCGTCGCTTCTCCCCCAGTCAGATGCGGCTCCACCTGCTGGCCCTGCTCGAGCAACAGCCGAGTCACGGTTACGGATTGCTCACCAAGCTGAGCGAACGGTCCGCCGGCGTCTACCGGCCCTCTCCCGGCACCGTCTACCCACGGCTGCGCCAGATGGAGACCGAGGGCCTGCTCAGCCACGAGACGGCCAACGGCCACAAGGTCTACCGTCTTACGCCGGCCGGCCGGCAGGAACTGGAACGCCAGCGGCTCGCCAGCAGCTCCCCCGGTGCCGCCGATCAGCCAGACGAACAGACCGCCGCACCGAGCCCGCAGGATCCGGCAGCTCCAACGGCTCCGGCGGCTCCGGCGGCTCCGGCGGCTCCGGCGGCTCCGGCGGCTCCGGCGGCTCCGGCGGCTCCGGCGGCTCCGGCGGCTCCGGCGGAAAACCTGAGCGACCCCATCCGAAGCTCGGTCGAAGAGATCGTCGGCGACTTCCGCAAGCAGTTCGGATCCGCGAGCGAACGGCCGGCACTCGGCTTGGACGAACACCGCGGCCTCAGCTGGACCGTATCCTTCCCCCCAGGACCGCGGCCTTCTGCCAGAACATTCTTCCAACAGAAACTCGACGACCTCACCGCAGCCGCACAGAAATTGCTCCAGGCCGAGTCCACCCCGGACAACGTGCTGCGGGAAGGCGCCTGGCTCCTCGACGAGGTAACGGCCAAGCTGGACCCGGGCAGCTCCGTCACCTGACCGGGCTCAGGCTTTCCGCCTGTCGGCGTACGGCCTTCTCTCCCCAGTTGTGTACGGGCGAACGTCCCCAGTTGTCAGGCCACTTCGGTCTCCTGCTCGATGGCCTTGAGGCGGTTCTTGAGCCGGTAGCTGGGGCCGTTGATGGAGATCACTTCGCAGTGGTGCAGGAGACGGTCGAGGATGGCGGTGGCGAGGACCTCGTCACCGAAGACCTGGCCCCATTCGCTGAAGGTCTTGTTCGAGGTCAGGATGATCGAGCCCTTCTCATAGCGCTTGGAGATGACCTGGAAGACCAGGTTCGCCTCGGCCCGCTCCAAAGGCTGGTATCCCACCTCGTCGACGACGAGGACACTGGGCCGCAGGTAGGTGCCGAGCTTATTGAGCAGGCGTCCGGCGGCTTCGGCGGCTTTGAGGTTGCGGACCATGTCGTCGAGGCCAGTGAAGTAGATCGAGTAGCCGGCCCGGCATGCGGCGACCGCGAGGGCGACGGCGATGTGGGTCTTGCCGACCCCGGGCGCCCCCAGCAGGGCCGCGTTGGCCTTGGACTCGACGAAGGACAGGGTGGCCAGCAGGCGCGGGGAGCAGTTCAGTGACGAGTTCGCCGTCCCCGCCTCCTGGGGACCATCCCCGCAGGCGCGGGGAGCAGATCTCGCGGTTCCCGCGCCACCAGGGGTGGAGGGGACCATCCTTGCGGGGAGCAGAGGCGTCCGCTTCGGAACCGCCCGACGATCCCCGCAGGTGCGGGGAGCAGGCGAGCCTGCCGAGGACGTGCCCGGCGAGACGGGGACCATCCCGTGGGTGCGGGGAACGGGCGCCAGCGGCGACCGTGGTGCCCTTCTTGCCGGGACCATCCCCGCGGGCACGGGGAGCAGACACCCATCGAGCGGGCGCCCCGGTTACAGATGGGACCATCCCCGCGGGCGCGGGGAGCAGCCGATGATCAGCTCAAGCTCATGGCGCTTGGGGGGGGGACCATCCTCGCAGGCGCGGGGAGCAGCAGTTCGACGCCAATCGGATCTGGACGATCGAGGAACCATCCCCGCGGGCGCGGGGAGCAGAGATCCAAGCGTGGTCCAAGCCGGTTCAGCCGGGGACCATCCCCGCAGGCGCGGGGAGCAGGCCGAGTACCACGCCGCCCACCCCGGGATCGAGGGACCATCCCCGCAGGCGCGGGGAGCAGGGTCCTTCGAGGTCCGCGATGAACCGGTCAGTGGGACCATCCCCGCAGGCGCGGGGAGCAGCCCGGACAACCTGCCGGGCGGCTCGTGCACGTGGGACCATCCCCGCAGGCGCGGGGAGCAGCAGCAGACGGAACGCGTGCCACACGACGGACGGGGACCATCCCCGCAGGCGCGGGGAGCAGTTGCCGTGCTCCAGGATCGCCACTCGGTGCGCGGGACCATCCCCGCAGGCGCGGGGAGCAGGCGAACCTGGTGAGCGGCACCCGGTCCGGGACGGGACCATCCCCGCAGGCGCGGGGAGCAGTTCACGCCCTCGCCGTTGATCGCGGAGCACTGGGGACCATCCCCGCAGGCGCGGGGAGCAGGGCCCGATCAGGAAGAGCCGGAGCAAGGCGTCGGGACCATCCCCGCAGGCGCGGGGAGCAGGCGATGACGAGTTGCTCGCCGCGCCATCCAGCGGGACCATCCCCGCCGGCGCGGGGAGCAGTCCGGACTGACGCTCGCTCCGACCTGGATCTGGGGACCATCCCCGCAGGCGCGGGGAGCAGTGGATCACGCCGAGCACTTCCGGCGGGACGTCGGGACCATCCCCGCAGGCGCGGGGAGCAGGGGGTCGGTCGTCGTGTACAGGTGCCAGTAGCGGGACCATCCCCGCAGGCGCGGGGAGCAGAACCCCGGTCGTGGCCTGAGCGGAAAGACTGAGGGACCATCCCCGCAGGCGCGGGGAGCAGTACATGCCGACCACGTCGGGGTACTGGATCTTGGGACCATCCCCGCAGGCGCGGGGAGCAGGCCCCGGCCACGCATCAGCGTCTTCTTCTCCAGGGACCATCCCCGCAGGCGCGGGGAGCAGCTCGTGCGTCTAGCGCCTTTGTGGGCTGCGGTGGGACCATCCCCGCAGGCGCGGGGAGCAGAGTCCGAGCGCACGCCGGACACCCCGCCGACCGGGACCATCCCCGCAGGCGCGGGGAGCAGCCTTCGAGGCGCCGTCGACGGCCACCTTCACGGGGACCATCCCCGCAGGCGCGGGGAGCAGGGCTGGGAGGCGATGGTGACGTACCCGGTGCGGGGACCATCCCCGCGGGCGCGGGGAGCAGGCTGAATGACCTGCGGTTTTACTGGCGCTGGGGGCGGTTTCCGAGCACTTTCTCCGACTCCGACAA
>NZ_JBEZUP010000057.1:840-24301 GCF_040636485.1 Streptomyces sp. NPDC038707 | reverse complement strand
GCGAACATGTTCTTGCTGCGCTCGGCCTCCTTGCGGCTGAGGTCGAACTCCTTCAGCGCCTCCACCGTGAGCGTCGTCAGCGGCACCGGGTGCAGTCGGTAGGCGTCCAGCGAGCCGTCCTCCAGGGGGGACGCCGCGTAGCCGACCTTCTGCAGGGCGCGCTTGGTGAACTCGTCGGTGTTCACGATGATTTCGGCGCCGCGCGGCAGGTCGCTGGCGTTGGCCTTCAGCGCGGCCGGGTTCATGGCCACCAGGACGTCCGGCGCGTCCCCGGGGGTGAGGATGTCGTGGTCGGCGAAGTGCAGCTGGAAACTGGAGACGCCCGGCAGGGTTCCGGCAGGTGCCCTGATCTCGGCGGGGAAGTTCGGCAGCGTGGACAGGTCGTTGCCGAACGTCGCCGTCTCGGAGGTGAACCGGTCGCCGGTGAGCTGCATACCGTCGCCCGAGTCCCCCGCGAACCTGATGACCACCCGGTCCAGTCGCCGGGTCTCCTTGCGCGTCGTCATGGCTCAGTCCACTGGGGGGAGTTCGGGTATCCGCGGCGGCAGCTGGGCGGACACCTCGGCGGGCAGTCCACGGATCGTGAGGACGGTGGCCGGCCGGTCGCCCGCGACGAGTTCGCCGTCGAGACCGTGCGGGATGAGGAGCAGCCGGCCCGCTGTCGCGACCAGACTCTTCGACTCCGGGGTGTGCAGGGAGAGTTCGCCGTCGAGGACGAGTACTGCCTCCTCGACGCCGTGATCCGCCCGTACCGGAAGCCGGCCGGCCGGGGGCAGCGCCCAGTACTCCACGCCCTCGCACTCGCTGTGCAGCATGCCCCGCCTGATCAGGCTCTGCCAGTGGGCCTGCTGGGCGGCGACGGCGACGCTCACATCGCCCGTGGCGCTCGAGACGATCACGGCCGGCCGCCTTCAGCGGCGACGGCGAGGGTCACGACGGCCAGCCGCAGCGCGGCCCGCGCGTGGAACGTGGTGCGGGACCCCGCCTCCAGCAGCAGGCAGGTGTCCTTGGCCACCGTCACCGTCTCGGTGAGGCCGGCCGCCTCCACGTGCCCGGCGCCCTGGTGGACGTACACGGCGAGTTCGGCGTCGGGCTCGCCGAGCACCCGGTGCTCGCCCTCGGCGACGTCCACGAACTCGACCCGCTTGAGCGGGCCGGAGAACACCCCCGCGGTGTCGACGGACTTCTGCGCGAAGAGATCGTGAACCACGGCTTGCGTCATGTCTGCTCTCTCGGGAGGCTCGGATCCGGACAGCACCGCCTGGGTGGCCGGTGCGAGGGTCTCGATGACCCACCAGTCGAGGTGGTCGTCACCGGTGTTGCGCAGGCCGTGGATGTTGCCCACGCTGGTCAGGGCGAGCGAGCCGGCGCGCACCGGGTGCGACTCGCCGTTGAGCAGGAGTTCCCCCGCGCCCGACAGGATCAGGTAGATCTCCTCGGTACGGGTGTGCCGGTGCTCGCCGCTGACGCCGCCCACCGGCAGGGAGGCCCACTCGACGGCCTCGCTCGGCGAGCGCAGCTGCCGCCGGGTGGCGAAGGCCTTCCAGTACGTCTTCCCCTCGGCGCCGTGCACGCCGTACACCGAGGCCTTGGGCGGGGTGGTGCCGATCGCGGACCAGGCGGGGGCCTTCCCGCCGTCGACCACCGTCACTTGGCGTCCCCCCAGTGGTGGTCGGCCAGCTGCGTCGCGGCGGCGGCCAGTTCGTCCTCGGTGAGGTCGTTGACGAAGCAGGCCGAGCCGATGCCGACCGGCAGGGGCAGGCGCTGCAGGCCGTCGCGGTGGCGGACGGTGTCGCGCAGGGCGGGCACCAGCATCTTCGGAGTGCACAGTTCGTGCCACATGGGCAGGCCGAGCGCCCGCATCACCCGCAGGACGCGCTCCCGCTGTCCCGCGTCGACCAGACCGCGCCGCTCGGCGATCACGGTCGTCAGGGCCATGTCCACCGAGACGGCCTCGCCGTGCAGCAGCTCGGGCAGGGCGTGCATCTCGATGACCGGGCTGAAGGAGTGCCCGTAGTCCACGACCCGCTCCAGGACCTTCTCCCAGAGGTTGGGCTGGAGCTCCTCCAGCATGCCGTGGATCGCCCGCTCCAGGACCTCGGTGGCCGGGTCGGGGGCGGTCGCGGATCCGGCACCGGCGGGGCGCTGGAACCGGTACCGGCGCAGGGTGCCGGCGTTCTCCTCCAGCAGGTCGAACAGCCGCTCGTCCTTGATCAGGGCGATCTTGAGGATCTCGGCCAGCCCGTTGCTGAGGTGACGGTCGTCCAGGGTGTCGAGGAACGTCCGGTCCAGCAGGGTGCGCTGGGCGGGGAAGTAGGTGCCGAGGCGGTTCTTGTGGCCGGCGTTGTTGACCCCGGTCTTGGCGCCTACACCGGCGTCGACCAGGCCGATCAGGGTCGTGGGGATGCGGATCCACGGGGTGGCCCGGCGGTACATGCTGGCGGCGAATCCGACGATGTCCATGAGGACGCCGCCGCCGATGGCGATGACGGGCTCGCGCCGCCGGTCGATCCCGAAGTCGTCGAGACCCTCGACGACCTTCAGCACCTGCTCCATGTTCTTGGCCGTTTCGCCGGTGGGCAGCACCAGCAGCTCGTACCTGACCCGGTGGTGGTCGAAGTAGGTGCGGATGCGGGTGCCGTACAGCTCGTCGACGACCGAGTCCACGACGATGAAACGGCGGACCGACGCGCCGTCGGCGACGTCCTCCAGGATCGCCCGGTTCGAGACGCTCAGGAGGTTCTCCTCCACCCGCACCTCGTAGTCGACCTGCTTCGTGGCGCGCACCGACCAGTGGGTGACCGGGTTGCCGACCGTGAACAGCCCGTCGGAGGAGACGTGTTCGGTCGGCCGAAGCTCTGATTTCATTCCTGACTCCTTGGTCACGGGGCCTGCCTCACCGGGAGACTAGGGCAGTGTTCAATGCAACCGCAAGCAATTAATATGGAAGTGGCGGGCGTCACCTGGCCGCGGCCATCCGGGCTGAATGGCGGTCCGTCGCCTGTTGGTGGCGGACGTGCGTCCGATGTTTACTTGCTTTCAGATGCATGTATCTGTACGGTCGGTCCCGTTCCAGGAGTGCAGTTTTCTGCCATGCGGACCGACAGGAGGGAGCGCCGGAATGCCGCGCTCACAGGTGGAGGCCGGCCGGCGCACCGGCATACCGGCCCTTCGCCGGGTGGACCACTTCGCGTTCACCGTGGCCGATCTCCACGCCGCCATCGAGTTCTTCGCCGACGTGCTCGGCGGTCAGCTCTGCTACATAGAGGGGCCCGTGCAGGACCCCGACGGGGACTGGATGACCCGCAAACTGGGCGTCCACGCCTCGGCCACGGCCCAGGTGGCCATGGTGCGCCTGGGCCCGGCCACCAACCTGGAGCTGTTCCAGTACACGGCGCCCGGACAGCGCACGGCGCCGCCCCGGCTGGGTGATCCGGGCGGCCGCCGGCTGTCGCTGCGCGTCGACGCCCTCGACGCCGTGGCCGCGCTGCTGCGCACCCGGCCGGACGTCCGCGTCGACGCCGACGAGCCGGTACCGGGCCGGGCGGGCGACGCGCCCGGGCGGCGCGTGGCCCTCACCACCTCCTGGGGAATGCTGCTGGAGCTGCGCGGCACCACCGGGGACCCGGCGACGGGCCACGCGCCGCCCGCCGGCCCGGCCGAGGTGCGGGGGGCCGACCACCTGGCCCTGACCGTGACCGACCTGGCGGCGTCCGTACGGTTCTTCACGGACGTCATCGGGGCCGCCCCGCTGCCGGCGGACGGCCCGCGGGAGGACGGTGACACCGCCCGGACCCGTCTGCGGCTCGGACCCACCGACCGGGTCGAGCTGCGCGCCCACACCGGAAACGGCACCCCGCCGGCCCCGCGCAACAGCGATGTGGGCGGATCGCACATCGCGTTCCACACCGATGACGTCGACGCCGCTGCCGCCTATCTGGCCGCGCAGCCCGGAGTCCACGTCATGGGGACGCCCGAGACCATCACCGGCGGCCCCATCGAGGGCAACCGCTGGGTGTACTTCACCACCCCCATCGGCGTGCAGATGGAAGTCCTGTGCATGCCCGACGGCCGGCTGCCGTACGAGCGCCGGACCCGGGCGCGGCGGGTGTCCTCGCACTCCTTCAGCTGGGCCTGACCCGGCGCTTCCCTTCCCCTCCTTCCTTCCTCCCTTCCTCCGACCACTTCACCAAGGAGCACCACCATGCGGTGGGACCACCTCTATGTCGCCGGGACCGGCGCCTACCTGCCCAAGTTCATGAGCGTCGAGGAGGCCATCGACGCGGGCGTCTACGACGAGGAGTCGGCGCAGCACAGCGGCCATCTCTCGGTCACCGTCGCCGCCGCCGAGGACAGCATCCCGGACATGGCGGTGCGCGCGGGACGCCAGGCGCTGGAACGTTCCGGCTACCGTCCCGAGGACGTGGCCGCCGTGACGTACTCGGTCGTCTTCCACAACGGCATCGACATCTGGAACTCCGGTTCCTACATCCAGAAGGGCATCGCCGCCCCCGGCGCCCTGGCGGCCGAAGTGCGCTCCGGGTCCAACGGCGGCCTCGTCGCCGCGGAGCTGGCGGCCGGCTATCTGCACGCGCACCCCGAGGCGAAGGTCGCCGTCTCCACCGCCGGAGACCTGTGGACCGACCCGTACTTCGACCGGTGGCGCACCGACCGGATCCTGTACGGCGACGGGGCCGCGGCCCTGGCGCTGTCCCGGGAGGGCGGCTTCGCCCGCATCGTGTCGATGGCCACCCACACCGACCCCGAGCTGGAGGCCATGCACCGCGGGCACGAGCCGTTCGGCCCGTTCCAGCACGACGCCGAGCACCCCATCGACCTCAACCGCCGGCACCAGCAGTTCCTGGAGACCTTCGACAAGGACGAGGTCTGGCGCAGGGTCGAGGACGGCCTGCGGAAGGCGGCCCGGCAGGCGCTCGACGAGGCCGAGGCCGGCGTGGACGACATGGACCACATCGTCGCCCCGCACTTCGGCGCCGGACTGACGGTCCGTCAGTGCCTGCGTCCGATCGGCGTGGAGGACCTGTCCCGCACCGCCTGGGACTTCTCCCGCCGCATCGGCCACCTCGGCCCCGCCGACCAGTTCGCCGGCCTCAACCACCTCGCCGAGGTGGGCGCCCTGACCCCCGGCAAGCGGGTACTGCTGCTGGGCGTCGGCGGCGGCTTCAGCTGGACCTGCGCCGTGCTGGACATCATCGGCGAGCCCGCCTGGGCCGGTACCCCCGCGTGACCCGGCCCGCGCCACCCGCCCCCCTCCCGACACCCGCGGGGAGACCCGCCGCAACCGCAGTCAAGGAGTCAGCCATGCCCGTCGGCATCGTCGGCCTGGGCGCCTACGCCCCGCCGAGTGTCATCGACAACGCCCAGATCAGCTCGTGGACCGGCGCCGCCGAGGAGTGGGTCACCGAACGCACCGGCGTGCACGGCCGGCACTACGCCGAGCCGGGGACGACCACCTCGTCCATGGCGGCGCACGCGGTCGAGGAGCTGTTCGCCGGCTCCCCGTACAGCCGCGAGCACGTCGCCCTCACGGTGCTCGCCACGTCCACCCCCGACCAGCCGCAGCCCGCCACCGCCGTGCGCATGCAGAAGCTGCTGCACATGCACAGCACCCCGGCCTTCGACATCAACGCCGTCTGCTCGGGCTTCGTGTACGGCCTGAGCGTCGCCGAGTCGATGCTGAGGGCGTCCCCGGAGCAGGGCACCGCGCTGGTCATCGGCGCGGACATGTACTCCACCATCATGGACCGCGGCGACCGGCGCACCGTGTCGCTCTTCGGTGACGGCGCGGCCGCCGTCCTGCTCGCCGAGGTGCCCGAGGGCTACGGGATCCACGCGACCCGGCTGTTCGCCGAGGGCGACGGCGCGGACCTGGTGGAGGTCGCCGCGGGCGGCACCCGGGAGGTCGCGGACGACGCCGCCCGCGCGGCGGGCCGGCACTACTTCCGGATGCAGGGACGGGCGGTCAAGGAGTACGCCCTCCAGGCCATCCCGAAGGTCGTGGACGACGTCCTGAGCACCGCGCGCCTGGAGATCGGCGACATCGACCGGGTCTTCATCCACCAGGGCAACACCCGTCTCGTGGAGGCGGTCGCGCAGGAACTGGGCGTGGACATGGCCCGGGTCCCGCTCACCGCCCCGCGGTTCGGCAACACCGGAGCGGCGTCCATCCCGTTCACCCTCTGCCACGCGCACGCGCAGCGCCCGCTGGAGCGCGGCGAGCGGATCCTGTTCGCCGCCGTCGGCGGGGGGATGACCGCCGGCGCCGCCGTCCTCACCTGGTACTGACCGAAAGGACATCCGATGCGTCTGAAGGACAAGGTGACCGTGGTCACCGGCGGCACCCGGGGACTGGGCCGGGCCATCGCCGAGCGCTTCCTCGACGAGGGCGCCACCGTGGTCTGCGCGGCCCGCAACCCGTACGCCGTCCAGCAGTTGATCGACCAGCTGCCCGACCGGGTGCTGTACCGCGAGACGGACGTGACCGACCCGGCCGACGTGGACGCGCTGATGGACGCCGCCGTCGCCGCGTACGGCCGGATCGATGTCGTGGTGGCCAACGCCGGCGTGAACCGGGACGGCAAGGTCGACCGGCTCCCGGCCGAGGACTGGCAGGCCATGATGGACACCAACCTCAACGGTGCCTTCTACACCGTGCAGAGCGCGGCGCGCCGCATGGTGGCCCAGGGCGGCGGCCGCATCATCACGGTCTCGTCGAGCATGGCCAGCCGGGTCGCCATCGGCGCGGCCGGCTACTCGGCCACCAAGGCGGCCATCGAGACCCTCACCAAGGTCGCGGCGATCGAGCTGGGCCGCAAGGGAGTCCAGGTCAACTGCCTCGCGCCGGGCGTCCTGGAGGACGGCATGGGGCGCGAGCTGTCGCAGAACGAGAAGGTGTGGAACGCCTACGCGAACAGGTTCTCGCTGGGCCGGGCCGGAACCCTGGACGAGGCGGCGCTGGGCGCGGTGTTCCTGGCGGGCGACGACAGCTCCTATGTCAACGGTCATGTGCTCGAGGTCAACGGAGGTCTGCTGTGGGCGTGAACGGTTCCGGGCCGAGGGTGCGGCTGCGGGTGGCGGACGGCATCGGCACCATCGAGCTGTCCAGGCCGCCGGTGAACGCCCTGGACCACCAGGCCCAGCGGGAGCTGCGCGCCGCGGCGGAGGAGGCGGCGGACCGCACCGACGTGTCGGCGGTCGTCCTGTACGGCGGGCCCGAGAGGTTCTCCGCGGGTGCGGACATCCGCGAGATGGCCGCGCTCGAACCGGTCGAGATGGTGCTGTGGGCGCGCCGGCTGCAGGAGGCGTTCACGGCGGTGGCCGAGATCCCCAAGCCGGTCGTGGCCGCCGTGACCGGGTTCGCCCTGGGCGGCGGGTGCGAGCTGGCGCTCACCGCCGACCACCGGATCCTGGCTCCGGAGGCCCGGATCGGGCTGCCCGAGATCAAGCTGGGGGTGATCCCCGGCGCGGGCGGCACCCAGCGGCTCTCCCGGCTGGTCGGCCCGGCCCGGGCCAAGGAGATCATGTTCACCGGCCGTGCCCTGACCGCCGACGAGGCGCTGGACATCGGCCTCGCCGACCGGGTGGTCCCGCGTGACCAGGTGCTCGACGAGGCGGTGGCCTGGGCCCGGCAGTTCGTCGGCGGCCCCTCGCTCGCGCTGCGCGCGGTCAAGCAGGCCGTGGACCTGGGCACGGGCACCGATCTGCACTCGGGCCTGGCGCTCGAACGCACCCTGTTCGAGGGCCTGTTCGGCACGCAGGACCAGCTGTCGGGCATGCGCACCTTCGTCGCGGAGGGGCCCGGCAAGGCCGTGTTCTCCGGCCGCTGACGAGAACGGCGCACGGCTGTGGCCCCGGGGGACGCCCCCCGGGGCCACAGCCGTGCGGTCATCCCCGCCGCGCCGGCCGTCGCCCCGCCGGTTTCACGGAGTCAGCAGCAGCTTCCCGCGGGTGCCGCCCGCGGCGAGCCGGCGATGGGCCTCGGGCCCGAACGAGAAGTCGCCCACCTCGGCCACGCGCAGGGTGATGACACCGCGGTCGACCAGGTCCGACAGCACGGCCAGCTGGTCGCCGTCCTGCTCGACGAAGGTCTGCAGCACCGTGATGCCGCGCTCGGCCTTGGGCGGTTCGGGCGCGTAGACGGAGCCGGCCCGGCCGCCGTCGCGCACCGCGCCGATCACCTCGGGCGTCCCGGCCGTCTCCAGCAGCAGATCCGCCACGCCGGAGGGCACCGGCTCGTCCGTCGACAGCACCGTGCTCGCGCCCAACTGCCGGGCCAGCTCGGCGTCCTGGGGCCGCGCCAGGGCGATCACCTCGACGCCGCGCGCCGCCGCCAGCTGTGTCGCGAAGCCGCCCACGGCCCCCACGGCGCCGGTGACCAGCAGCCGCTCACCGGGTTGCGGAGCGAGCTTCTCCAGGGCCTGGTAGGCGGTGAGCCCGCCGAGCGGCAGGGCGGCGGCGTGCACGGGGTCCGCCGTGCGCGGCGCCGGGCCGGCGATCGAGGCGTCGATGGCGACGTACTCGGCGTGGGTGCCGATGCCCGTCGCGTACTGGGCGGACATCGCCACCACCCGGTCGCCGGGGGCGAAGCGGCCGACGCCCTCGCCGACCGCCTCCACGGTGCCGGACAGGTCCCACCCGAGCACCAGGGGGAACGGGTGCTCGGGCGTGATGGCGCCGGAACGCACCAGCAGATCGACGGGGTTGACGGCCGAGGCCGTGGTGCGGACCAGGATCTGACCGGGCCCGGGGGAGGGGACGGGAAGCTCGGAGACGGTCAGCACCTCGGGGCCGCCGTACTCCGCCAGGGTCAGTGCGCGCATGGGAAGTTCCTTCCGGAGAGAGGGTGCGGTCCTCATGGACCAGGGATTCATTGCGGGCGCAAGCATACTTCTCGCCGACCCGATTCAAATGCTTGCGGGTGAATTGATTTCGCCACTAAGCTGGGCCGCACATCCGCGCCGAGCAGCACCGTGGCCGCGTGTCTCGACCGCCCTTCCGCATCCGCTCTGCAGGGCCGGAACCGTCCGTATCCGTTCTCCGACGCAGGAGGCAGTACGTCATGCCCACATCGACCGTCCCGTCCGTCGCGCCCGGCAGTTCCCGGCTGCCGACGCTGACCGGGATGCGCTTCATCGCCGCCGCTCTGGTCTTCCTGCACCACGGGATCTGGGTCAACGTCTTCGCCGACCGCGACGTCGTGGACCTCTACCACGACCTGTTCATCACCGCCGGCCACGTCGGTGTCTCGTTCTTCTTCATCCTCAGCGGATTCGTCCTGACCTGGTCCGCCCGGAAGAAGGACAGCTTCGGCCGCTACCTGCGGCGCCGGGTGGTCAAGCTCTACCCCAACCACGTGGTGACGTTCGTGGCGGCGCTGCTCCTCGTCGCCACCACCACCGAGCTGCACCAGGCCGTGCCCAACCTGCTGATGGTGCAGTCCTGGTTCCCGGTCTACGACATCCTCTTCAGCGTGAACCCGCCGAGCTGGTCGCTGGCCTGCGAGGCGCTGTTCTACCTCTCGTTCCCGCTGCTGCTGCGCTGGGCCAACAAGATCCCGGTGAAGGCGCTGTGGGGATGGGCGGTCGGCGTGATGGCCGCGGTCATCGGCGCCGCCGTGCTCGCCCAGACCGTGTTCACGGACAGCCCGGCCATGCCGGACGGACAGCCACTCGGGCTGTACCAGTTCTGGTTCGTGTACGCCCTGCCGCCCGTGCGCGCCCTCGACTTCTTCCTGGGCATCCTGATGGCGCGCATCGTGATGAACGGCAAGTGGATCCGCGTCGGCGTGCTGCCGGCCGCGGCCCTGTTCCTCGCGGGGTACGCCCTCGCCAGCCAACTGCCCTACGTCTACGGGCTGAACGCCGCCACCATCGTGCCCATCGCCCTGCTGGTCCCCGCCGCCGCGGTGGCCGACATCGAGGGCACGGCCACCGGACTGCGCGGCCGCTTCGCCGTCTGGCTGGGGGAGATCTCGTACGCCTTCTACCTGGTCCACGCCATCGTCCTCATCTGGTGCCGCGCGCGGTTGGGGAACCCACAGGGCTGGAGCACACCGGTCGGCCTCGCGCTGCTGCTGGCGGGCCTGGTGGCCAGCGTGCTCGTCGCCTGGGCGCTGTACGCCCTGGTGGAACGCCCCGCCATGCGGCGGTGGAGCAAGCCCCGCGCCGAACGGATCGCGCCCGTGACCGTGGACGGCACGGAGCGCGGCGAGCTGGCCGGGACGCGCTGAGCTTACCGTAAAAAACCGCGCCACCGGTTCCGTAATCGGTACCGAACAGTGGGTGCATGCCCGCGAATGTCACAGGGTATGTCCGCATTCAGCGGTATTTGACCGGCCCGTCTTCCCGATCGGGCAGTCCGTCTCACTCAATTGACAAACCGCACCGTCTGTTTTTAACTGACCGTCGAGCGAAGCGATCCAGGGGAGGGCGCGATGACCACAGCACCAGTCGCAGGTCCGGAAGCGATCAGTTTCGGGGGCGAGGCCAATCCGTACGCGCTCTATGCGCGACTGCGCCGGCAGGCCCCGGTGAGCCACATGTGCCTGCCGGACGGCGGCGAGTTCTGGCTGGTCACCCGGTACGCCGACGCCAAGAACGCGCTGGCCGACCCCCGGCTGAGCAAGGACCCGACCCAGGTCGGCGAGCGCTGGCGGTCCACGGTGGCCCAGCCGACCGACGGTGAGGACGCCTCGCTCGTCCGCCACCTGCTGAACGTCGACCCGCCGGACCACACCCGGCTGCGCCGCCTGGTGCACAAGGGCTTCACGCCCCGCCGCATCGAAGGGCTGCGCGGCCGCATCCAGGAGATCACCGACGGCCTCCTGGACGACCTCGCCCGGTCCGCCGGCCCGGTGGACCTGCTCGACAAGTTCGCCTTCAAGGTGCCCGTCACGGTCATCTGCGAACTGCTCGGCGTGCCGCTCGAGGACGTGGAGGACATCCACAACTGGTCGACGGCGCTCTCCACCCTCGTCGCCGACGAGGAGGGCCACGCCAAGGTCGGCCAGGCGGCCGCCCAGCTCGGCGCCTACCTCGCCGAACTGGTCGAGCACAAGGCCGAGCACCCCGGCGACGACCTGATCAGCGCCCTGATCGAGGCGCGGGACGAGGGCCAGCGGCTCTCCCACGCGGAACTGACCGCGATGGCCTTCCTCATGCTGATCGGCGGCCACGAGACCACCGTCCACCTGATCGGCAACGGGATGCTCGCCCTGATGGAGCACCCCGACCAGATGGCCCTGCTCCAGCAGGACCCCTCGCTGATCAAGAGCGCCGTCGAGGAATTCCTCCGCTACGAGGGCTCGGTCGAGGTCGCCACCTGGCGCTTCGCCCTTGAGGAACTGGACTTCGACGGCACCCGGGTACCGCAGGGCGCCCCCGTCCTCGTCGCCCTGGGCTCGGCCGGCCGCGACCCGGAGCGGTTCGAGAACCCCGACACCTTCGACATCACCAGGGGAGACGCCGGACACCTCGTGTTCGGCCACGGCATGCACTACTGCCTCGGTGCGCCCCTGGCCCGCATGGAGGGCCAGATCGCCGTCGGCAGCCTCGTGCGCCGCTTCCCCGGCATCCGGCTCGCCGTCCCCGCCGGTCAACTGCGCTGGCGCGAGGGCCTGCTCATCCGCGGCCTGTACGAACTCCCCGTCCATCTGAGCTGAGCCGCGGCCCCGCCGCCGGCGCCCCTTCCGGAGTCAATGCCATGCAGGCACCCCTGTTCGCCCTCGTGCTCAGCGTGTTCGGTCTGGGCACCGCCGAGTCCGTCATCGCCGGGCTGCTCCCGCAGCTCGCCACGGACCTGGACGTGTCCCTGTCCCAGGCCGGGCTGCTGGTCTCGGCCTACGCGCTGACCATCGTGATCGGCGGCCCCGCGGTCACCCTCGCCACCAGCAGGCTGCCGCGCAAGCCCCTGCTCGTGGGCCTGCTCGCGCTGTTCGTGGCGGGGAACGTGGTGGCGGCACTGGCTCCCGGCTACGGCGTGCTGATGACGGCCCGCGTGGTCACCGGACTCGGCCACTGCACCCTGTTCGCCCTCGCCCTGATCACGGCGGCGGAGATCGCCGGGCCGGAGAAGTCCGGCTCGGCGGTGGCCCGCATCATCATCGGCGTCAACCTCGCCACCATCGTCGGGGTGCCGATGGGACTGCTGCTGGCCCAGCACTGGGGGTGGCGGGCCACGTTCTGGGGTGTGACCGTGCTGACGCTGGCCGCCCTGGTCGCGACCGCCGTACTGGTCCCCGCCACCCCCGGTGGCGGCGGCAGCGGCGGCGTGGCGGCCGAACTCACCGTGCTGCGGGACCGCCGCGTCCAGGTGGCGCTCCTGCTCACGGTCGTGGGCCTGGCCGGCGGCTACACCGCCTTCACCTTCCTCACTCCGCTGCTGGAGCGGGTGAGCGGATTCGAACCCCGGCAGGTGACCGTACTGCTGTTCGTCTTCGGACTCGGCTCGCTCGCCGGCGGAGTCCTGGGCGGCCGGCTCGCCGACCGGGCCCTGATGGGATCACTGACCGCGCTGCTGGCCGGGCTCACCCTCGCGCTGCCCGTCTTCGCCGCCCTGGCCGGACACCGGATCGCCGCCGTCGCCGCGGTGGCCGTGTTCAGCATCCTGTTCTTCGCGCTCAACCCCGGCCTCGGCGCCCGCGTCCTCAACTCGGTCTCCGGCCGCGCCCCCACCCTCGCGGTCTCGATGAGCATCGCCTCGGTGCAGACCGCCATCGCCCTCGGCGCCTGGCTCGGCGGCCAGGTGCTCGACCTGGGATTCGGACTGCGGAGCGTACTCCTGGCCGGAGCCGTCCTCACCTGCGTCGGCTGCGCCATCGCCTGGGCCGAATGGCGTGCCGAGCGCCGTCCGGCCGGCCGGTGCCGGCAGAGCGCCCCCCGCACCGAGGCACCGGCCGGCACGGTCGCCTCCGGACCCCTCGGCTGACCCAGACACACCGCCTTCCCGCCTGTCGTCACGGCACGGCGTGGACTCATCCCAACCCCCCACGCCCCCCACTTCCACACATTCGCCGGTGGACACCGTCGTGACCCGCCCGAAGACGTAAGGAACAGAAGTGACCAGCTCGGTGACACGTAGAAGGTTCATCTCCCGCTCCGCGGCAGGAGCCGGCATCGCCGCGGTGGGCGGCGGACTCGGTGCCGGTCTGATCGGCTCCCCGGCCCAGGCGGCCACGCTCGAGGGTACGGACGCCACCGCCGCCGGGTTCGGCCCGGTCTCGGTGAGCCCGTCCGACAACCGCTACGCCGACCTGCGCAGCGGCACCAACCAGCGCTTCACCGGCAGCCCGGACACCGTCACGCTGGTCGGCTCGACCAGCCAGGTGGTCAACGCCGTCCAGGCGGCGGTCTCCGCCGGCAAGCGGATCGCGGTGCGCAGCGGCGGGCACTGCTACGAGGACTTCGTGGCCAACCCCGAGGTCAAGTCCGTCATCGATGTCTCCCCGATGAACAACGTCAGCTTCGACACCGCCCGCAACGCCTTCGTCATCGAGGCCGGTGCCAAGCTCGGCCAGGTCTACGAGCGGCTGTTCAAGGGCTGGGGCGTGACCCTGCCGGGCGGCGCCTGCCCGACCGTCGGCGTCGGCGGGCACATACAGGGCGGCGGCTACGGAGCCCTGTCCCGCAAGTACGGCCTGATCAGCGACCACCTGTACGCGGTCGAGGTCGTCGTGGTGGACAGGAACGGCACCGCCCGGTCGGTCATCGCCACGCGGGAGAGCACGGACACCAACCGCGATCTGTGGTGGGCCCACACCGGCGGCGGCGGCGGCAACTTCGGCGTCGTGACGCGGTACTGGATGCGCGCGCCCGGCGCGAGCGGCTCCACCCCGTCCAAGCTGCTGCCCCCGGCGCCGTCCGAGGTGTGGATCGCCACCGTCAACTGGCCCTGGGCCGACCTGACCCGGAGCGGCTTCGGCCGGCTCATGAAGAACTACGCCCAGTGGCACCTGGACAACAGCGCCTCGGGCGCCCCCGAGCTGTCCCTGTTCAGCGAGCTCAAGCCCACCCACAAGGCGGCCGGCGCGATATCGCTGACCGTGCAGGTGGACGCCGCCGCGCCGAACGCCGAGCAGATGCTGAAGAACTTCGTGGCCTACGTCGGCGAGGGCACCGGCGTCACCGCCCAGGTGGCCGACCAGCGCAAGGTGCCGTGGCTGCACGCCACCCAGTGGTCCGGCTTCACCGGCCCCGACCCGCTGTTCCGCTTCAAGGGCAAGCCCGCCTACCAGCGCAAGAACTTCACGGACGCGCAGATCGACGCGATGTACCGGCACCTGACGCGGACGGACTACTCCCACCCGTCGGCCCTGATGCTGATCTCGGCCTACGGCGGCGAGGTCAACCGGATCGCCCCGTCGGCCACCGCGGTGGCCCAGCGCGACTCCGTCCTCAAGGTGCAGACCGCGGTGCTGTGGACCGACCCGGCGGACGACGCCAAGCACCTCGCCTGGGTGCGGGAGTTCTTCCGCGACCTGTACAGCGAGACCGGGGGAGTGCCCGCGCTGGACGGCGTCACCGACGGCATGTTCATCAACTACGCCGACGTGGACGTCAAGGACCCGGCCTGGAACCCGTCGGGCACGCCCTGGCAGCAGCTCTACTACAAGGGGAACTACGCCGCGCTCCAGCAGGCGAAGGCCAAGTGGGACCCCAGGAACATCTTCCGGCACGCGCTCTCCGTCGAGCTGCCTGCCTGAACCGAGGTTGCTTGCGCACCACACGGACGAGGGTTGCGTTCCCGCGCAAGAAACACCATCACCCGACAGAAACAACCGAGAGGTACTGAACCTTCATGACCACCACCGAGAACGTCAAGCGTCTGCAGGGCAAGAAGGCCCTCGTCACCGCGTCGTCGCGAGGCATCGGCCGTGCGGTCGCCCTGCGCCTGGCGGCGGACGGTGCCGATGTCGCCGTGACCTACCAGAGCAACGCCGCGGCCGCCCAGGAGGTCGTCGACGCGATCACCGCGGCCGGCGGCAAGGCCATCGCCGTACAGGCCGACTTCGGGCAGAAGACGGACATCGAGAACCTCTACAAGGAGGTCCTCAACAGCTTCGGTTCGCTCGACATCGTCGTGAACAACGCCGGCATCGCCGGCAACGGCAACATCGCCGACGTGGACGACGAGACCTTCGAGCGTGCCGTGGACGTCAACTTCAAGGGCACGTTCTACTCCCTGCGCCAGGCCGCGGCCAAGGTCAGCGACGGTGGCCGGATCATCAACATCTCCACCGGCTACACCCACATGACCTTCCCCGGCACCGGCGTCTACACGGCGACCAAGGCGGCCGTCGAGCAGCTCGGCCTGGCCCTCGCCCGTGAGGTCGGCGGCCGCGGTGTGACCGTCAACTCCGTGCTGCCCGGCCTGATCCGCACGGACCAGACCGCGCCCATCGCGGACCAGTACGACACGTTCGCCCAGATGATGCCGCTCGGCCGCATCGGCGAGCCGGAGGACATCGCCGACATCGTCGCCTTCCTCGCGAGCGACGACGCCCGCTATGTCACGGGCCAGTACATCGCTGCCGCGGGCGGCCTGGTCTCCTGAGCCCGGCTGCGTCACCGCAGCGGACCCGACTGCGCGGGCGGGGGGCACCTCCCCCGGCCCCCCGCCCGCGCGGCCTCTCGCGTCGACGACGAAGGACTGACATGGATGCCCTGGCGGACGCCGTCCTGAACGGCGCCACCCGCGAACAACTGGAACGGCAGCCGCTGCCGAGCGACTACCTGGCGGTGCACACCCGGGTCGAGGACGTGGACATGTTCCGCGGAGTCGCCGACAAGGACGTGCGCAAGTCGCTGCACGTCGACCGGGTGCCGATGCCGGACATCGCACCCGACGAGGTACTGGTCGCCGTCATGGCCAGTTCCATCAACTACAACACGGTGTGGTCGGCCACCTTCGAGCCGGTCTCCACCTTCTCCTTCCTCAACCGCCTCGCCCGGCAGGGGGGTTGGGCCGAACGGCACGACCTGCCCTATCACGTCCTCGGCTCCGACGCCGCCGGTGTCGTCGTCCGGGTCGGCGCCGCCGTACGCCGCTGGAAGGCCGGCGACCACGTCGTCGTCAGCTGCGTCCAGGTCGACGACCAGGAACCGGCGACCCACGCCGACGGCATGCTGGGCAGCGAGCAGCGGATATGGGGCTACGAGACCAACTTCGGCGGCCTGGCGCACTACACCGTCGTACGCGCCAGCCAGCTGCTGGCCAAGCCCGCCCATCTGACGTGGGAGGAGTCCGCGAGCCTGATGCTCACGGCGGCCACCTCCTACCGCATGCTGATCAGCGACCGCGGCGCCCGCATCAAGCAGGGCGACATCGTCCTCATCTGGGGCGCGACCGGCGGACTCGGCGGATTCGCCGTGCAGTTGGTCAAGAACGCCGGGGGCATTCCGGTCGGCGTGGTCAGCTCGGCGGCCAAGGCGGAGGTCCTGCGGCGGCTCGGCTGCGACGTGGTCATCGACCGCACCGAGATCGGACTGGACAGCGATCCCGAGCCCAGCCCGGAGAAGACCATCGAACTGGGCAAGCGGCTGGGCCGCGCCATCCGGGAACGGCTCGGCGAGGATCCGCACGTCGTCTTCGACTTCATCGGCCGGGCGACCTTCGGCATCTCCGTCTTCGTCGTGCGGCGCGGGGGAACCGTGGTCACCTGCGGTTCCAGCACCGGATTCGACCACCACTTCGACAACCGCTACCTGTGGATGAACCTGAAGCGGATCATCGGCAGCCACGCGGCCAACCTCCAGGAGCAGTGGGAGTGCAACCGGCTGTTCCGGCTGGGCATGCTCTCGCCCATCCTGTCCGCCGTGCATCCGCTGGCCGAGACCGGCGAGGCGGCCCGGGCGGTGCAGACCAACCGGCACATCGGGAAGGTGGGCGTGCTGGCCCTCGCCCCCGAGACCGGACTCGGCGTCACCGATCCCGGACTGCGCGCCCGCATCGGCGAACGCCGGCTCAGCCCGATGACCGGCCACGACGGACCGCCCCGGACACCGGCGCCGGCCGGCTGAACCGGACATCACAGACGAGGGGGGAGACGACAAGGTGGAGCACGTCCATACCGGCGCGGCCGCCGGCGGCGAGCCGGCCGAGCGGCGCCGGATCGAGAAGGTGGGGGTCGTCGGCTGCGGCACCATGGGGGCCGGCGTCGCCGAACTCTGCGCCAGGGCCGGGTCCTCGGTGCGGGTGGCCGTGACCTCGCGGGACTCACGGCTCCGGGGTGAGGCACGGATCCGGGCCTCCCTGGACCGCGGACTCGCCAAGGGGCGGATCAGCGAGCCGGACCGGGCGCGGGCACTGGAACGGATCACGTTCACGACGGATCTCGGCGAACTGGCCGACCGCGAGCTGGTGATCGAGTCGATCCGCGAGGACGAGCCGGCCAAGCTGGAGGTGTTCGCCACGCTCGACAAGGTGCTCCACGACCCGGACGCCATCATCGCGACGAACACCTCCTCGCTGTCGGTGGCGCGGCTCGCGCGCGCGACGCGGCGCCCGGAGAAGGTCGTCGGGCTGCACTTCTTCAACCCCGTGCCGGTGCTGCCGCTGGTCGAGCTGGTCGAGTCGGTGCTGACCGATCCCGGGACCAGCGCCCGCGTCACGGAGTTCGCGGCCGGCACGCTCGGCAAGACCGTGATCACCGCGCCCGACCGGGCCGGATTCCTCGTGAACGCGCTGCTCTTCCCGTATCTGATCTCCGCGATCCGCATGGTCGACACCGGGGTCGCCTCCGCGGAGGTCGTCGACCGCGCGATGGAACTGGGCTGCGCCCACCCCATGGGGCCCCTCCGCCTCGCCGACCTCATCGGCCTGGACACGACGGTGTCCATAGCCGGGGCCCTGTACGAGGAGACGAAGGAGTCCCTCTACGCCCCGCCGCCCCTGCTGCTCCGCATGGTGGAGTGCGGCCTGCTGGGCAAGAAGTCGGGACGCGGTTTCTACACCTACTCCTGACCCGTCCCACCCGGGCCCCTCCCACCCTGGGCACCGTCGGCCCGGGCGCCGCCCCCTGAGCGCGCTGCCCCGGAGCACGCCCGCTCAGGGGGCGCACCCCTCCCGGCACCGCTGCCGCGGGACGCCCGCCGGAGTACGGCCGGCCCCCGGCTTCCGCCGGGCCTCGGGGGCACCATCGGTACCGCGCCTCGCGCCTACCCAGCCCGTTGAAGACGGGCCACTTGCCTGCGGGCGCTCTGCCTGTCGGCTTCCGTGGTTCTGGGGGCGGGGTCCGTGTGGTGGCCGCCGGCTCAGGCGTTGGGCTGTGCGGCTGCGGCTGCGGCTGCGGCTGCGGCCCGGGTTCCGGCGCACCGGTACTGTGCCTTGCGTTGCGGCCTCGTCGAAGACCGGCCGTCTGCCGGTGGGCGCTCCGCCTTTCGAGGGGCCGTCCGTCCGGTGGCCGCCAGCTGCGCGGCCGTGGGCGGGGGGCTCGCCACACACCGGTACCGTGCCTACGTCCACGCCGGCCCCGTTGAAGACCGACCAGGTTCCTGTGGGTGCTCCGCCCCTCCGGCTTCCGGCCCCGGGCGCCGCTGCTGTCCCGTCATGCCGGTTCCCGGTGCCGGGGCCTCGCGTGCCGCCGTGCCGGGCACGGGCATGCTGGTGCCCGGCCTCGGGCGCGGCCGTCGTCGCTCGCCGTCCGTACCCGTACCGGTGTCCTCCCGGACGCGGCGGGGTGCGGGCCGGGCGCCGTACGTCCCCGGGGGCGGCAAGCCCGGCGGTGCCGTAGGAGGCGTGCCCCGTGAGCACGGGACGCCGCGGTCCCCGGTCCCGGGCCCGGGGGACGCGTTCAGCCCTGCCCCGTCAGCCGCCGACGGCCGTGGGGTCGTGGCGCAGGCGGGCCACCAGGGGGGCCGTCTGGTCGTCGAAGGACGCCACGTCGAGCGCCGTGGTGAGTTCCTTCTGGAACGTCGCGGTGGCCTCGGCGACCAGGGACTTGCCCTGGGCGGTGATGCAGGCGTTCATCACGCGCCGGTCCTCCTCGCCGATGATCCGGTCGGCGAGCCCGGCGCTCTCCAGCCGCGCGACGAGCCGGCTCACCGTCGACTGGCTCAGCCCCACCTGTTCCGCGAGGTCCTGCATCCGCACGCCCCCGGCCTTCTCGTGGTCGCGCATGACGCTGAGCGCGGTGTACTCGGCGACCGTGATGCCGTGACCGCGCTGGAGCCGTCTGTCCAGTGTGCTGTTGATGCGACTGGTGAGCACCGTCATCTGCCGCCAGAGCTCTGCCTCGTTGTCCCGTCGCACGCGAGCGGAAGCCATGTGTGATCTCCACCTGTCGTCCCAGCCCCCGTGCTCGCCAATGTTAATGCTCCTGCAAGCATTGACAAGCGGCATGACGAAAGGACGGCCGGAATCGACACCCCACGGCGAGCGCATCAGACCTGGTAGGCCGCCCGGTACGCGGAGAACCGGGCCCGCAGCGCCCGGGCCGACAGGCCGAAATCAGCGGCCCTGGGAGGCCGGGCGGCCGCCGAATCGGCGGTGGACCGAGCGAGTCCCGCGACGCGTTCCAGCACGGACGGCACCGGTTCCACGCCGATGAACCGCAGCACCTGCCGGGCCACCCCCACCGGATCGGACACCAGCTCGTCGTGCCGGATGTCCAGCAGGCGCTCCTCGCCCACGGTGCGGACGGCCTCGGCGGCCCGGTCCAGGTGCCGTTCGACGTGCTCCGTCCACTCCCTGCCCACCTCGACGGGGTCGACCTCGGCGGAGACGGAGCCGCGCAGGGCGGTGGAGAGCGCGGCCGTGAACGCCACCACGGCGGAGGGGTCCCGGTGCAGCCGGATGACGCGGGCGTCGGGGTAGACCCGCAGGAGGTCCCGCACATAGGCGGCATGGAAGGGGTCTCGCAGGACGAGCGTCCTGACGGGGATCCGGAAGGTGATCGCCTGGAGCTGCTCGCGGTGGAAGGCGTAGGCGGCGGTGAGGTCCCGGCTCTCCAGCCACTGCCAGTAGCCGGGGACGCGCAGCTGGAGCCCGAGCGCCGGGCTCTGGAAGGCGTTGGTGAGCAGCCGGTGGCAGCTGCCGGGCCGGGTCGCCCCGCGCAGCCTCCCCGGGCCCCGGTGTGCCGCACCGCGGGGCGTCTCGGTGTGGGCGCGGGCCCGCCCGATCAGACTGCGGCGCGCGGCGGGTTCCCCGGCCGGTGCCGCGGGGTCCAGCAGCTCCCACCGTGCGGGGCTGTCCACGTCGGGGTGCTCCAGCAGCAGGTTCTGCAGCAGCGAGGTGCCGCTGCCCGGCAGCCCCGAGATGAAGACGGGGGCCGGCAGCGCGGCGTCGGACACCTCGGGGACGTCACGGAGCAGCGCGGCGAGACGCCACTGCAGGGAGAGGGCGGCCACCAGGCGGTCGCGGACCGATGCCGCGCCGTCCGGGGTGAGCCGGGCCTCGGCGTTCACCGTCTCGGCCAGCCGCTCCAGTTCGGCGCGGAACCGCGGGGGAGGCGCGTCGCGGCCGCACTCGGCCGCCGACGACCGCAGCAGCGCGCCGGGGTCGACTACGGCGTCACCCGGTGAGCCGGGCCACGGGCCGGCCGCCCTCCCTCGTACGTCGGCCGCCGGCCGTCTGCCGGTCAGGACCGTGTGGGTGTTGGACGGACGCTGCATCACTCGCCACCCCTGGTGTTCAGCGCTGCTTGAGGCGTTCACCACTAGTTGACACACCTTCGAGTGAGAGGACAATAAAAACCGTACACGCGGTTTGTCAACGCGGGACCACGGGTGGCGTCCAAGAGCAGACCGCGTGGTCTTTTTAGCGGTAGGGAGGGTAAACTCGGGCCGTCCGCGCCTGCGCAAGCCCCGTTGGGGCGCCGGCGATCCGGGCGTACCAGCAGAGGCTCGGCTCGAACAACACCGCCTGGTCGGTTTTATTGGAGCCGGATCCGAGGCTGGTGGGGGGAGGTGGGATCAACTCAGCAAGGAGCCGTTCGTTGATGAAGCAGGAAAGGGCGTATCACACACGCCGTGATCTGATCCGCTCGGCCGCGGTCGCCTTCGACCGTCACGGGTACGCCCACGCGACCCTGAGCGAGATCAGCAGACAGGCAGGCGTGAGCAACGGCGCCCTGCACTTCCACTTCGACAACAAGTCCGCGCTGGCCGCGGCGGTCGAGGCGGCCGCGGGGGAGACCCTGCGGGACACGGTGCGCGAGGCGTACCGCGGGTCCCGGAGCGCCCTGCGCGTGCTGACCGACATCTCGGTCGGGCTGTTGCGGCTGCTGCGCGGCAACGTCGTCTTCCGCGCGGGCTTCCAGCTCAGCTGCGACCCGGCGTGGACGCCGCAGCTGGACCTGCGCGCCGAGTGGCACAAGTGCGTGCAGCGCTGCGTCGACGAGGCGGTGAAGGACGGCTCGCTCCATCCCGGCATCGCCCCGCGGGACGCCGTGAGCACCATCGTGGCCGCGACCACGGGATTCGGGCTGCTGGGCCGGGAGGAACCGGAGTGGGTCTCCCAGGCGACGATCAACGGCTTCTGGGTCCTGTTGCTGCCGCGCATCTCCGCCGAACCGCACAGCGCGGAGCCGGGCGGGCACAACCGGCGTGACCTGCCGGAAACCGGACGTGAGTTCACCGAACTGTCACAGACCGGTGATCACCGGACGCCGTCCGGCTGACACACTCTACGGGGGCCCGGCGGAGTGCGTCATCCTCGAAGCGCCGGGCGATGCCGTACCGCTCCGAGCGACCGCACCGGCGTCGGAGCCGCGCTCTTTCGCCCGTGCGGCATGGCACCGAACCTACTCGCAACGACCACGGGAGAGGCGACACGTGTCGAACGGTCAGCAGTGCCCGCTCAGAATGGACCCCGCCGGACAGGACATCCAGGGCGAGGCCGCGCGCATCCGGGCGGCCGGCCCGGCGATCCGGATCGAACTGCCCGGCGGTGTGCCGGCGTGGGCAGTCGCCGACCCGGCGGTGATCACGCGCCTGCTCACCAGCCCCGACGTCTCCAAGGACGCCGACCTGCACTGGCCCGCCTGGACCCGAGGGGAGGTCCCCGAGGACTGGTCCCTCGCCATGTGGGTGTCCATCCGCAGCATGTTCACGGCGTACGGCGCCGAGCACACCCGGCTGCGCAAGGCGGTCTCGAGCGCCTTCACCGCGCACCGCACCAAGGCACTCCGGCCCGTGGTGGAAGGCATCGCCGCGGAACTGCTCGACGGCCTGGCGCGGTTGCCCGGCGACCAGCCGGTGGACCTGCGGGCCCGGTTCGCGGTCCCGCTCCCGGCCCGCGTGATCTGCGAGCTGTTCGGCGTGCCGAGGGAACGCCACGACGAGCTGTGCGCCATCTTCGACTGCCTCTTCGACACCTCCGCCGACAGCGCGGCGATAGCCCGGCACGCGGCCGAGCTGTACCGCATCCTGGCCGAGCTGGTCGCCGCCAAGCGCGAGCGGCCGGGCGACGACCTCACCAGCGGACTGGTCCGGGGGCAGCGCGAGGCGCTGGAGCGCGGCGACCCGACGGCGCTCGACGACCAGGAACTCCTCGACACACTGATCCACCTGCTGTCGGCGGGCTACGAGACGACGGTCAACCTGATCGACCACGCGGTGCACGCCCTGCTCACCCACCCGCACCAGCTCGACCTGGTGCGCGCGGGCGAGGCGAGCTGGGAGGACGTGGTCGAGGAGACGCTGCGCTGGCAGCCGGCCGCCGCCAACCTGTTGCTGCGCTACGCCGTCGAGGACCTCGACCTCGGCGGGGTCGTCATCCCGCGCGGCGAGGCGATCGTCCTGTCGGTCGCCGGCGCGGGCCGCGATCCGGGGGTCCACGGCGCCGACGCGGACCGGTTCGACATCACCCGGCCGACCCGGCGCACCCATCTGTCCTTCGGACACGGGGCGCACTACTGCATGGGCGCCCCGCTCGCCCGGATGGAAGCGGTGATCGCGCTGTCCGCCCTGTTCGAGCGCTTCCCGCGGCTCTCCCTCGCCGTGCCGTCCGCGGAGCTGGCCCCGGTCGCGTCGTTCGTCTCCAACGGCCATCGCGAACTCCCCGTGCACACCGGAGGCCCCGTCCCGTCCCGTCCCGCGGCCGGGAAACGCCCCGAACCACTGGAGCCGGCCACGCCCCGGAACACGACCGACCACGCGGAGCCGGCCGGAGCCCGCTGAGCGAACGGAACGGGCTTGTGTGGCCGCGGTCCACCGTCTGCCGGGGGTTTCGGCCCCTGGCTCGGCGGGTGGGCCGGGGTGGCGGAGCGTGTTGTCCTTGCTGGGTCCGGGCTCCTGGTTTGGCGGGTGGGCTGGGGTGGCGGGGTGTGTTGTCTTTCCTGGGTCCCAGCTTCTGGCTCGGCGGGTGGGCTGGGGTGGTCGGGGTTCGTCGTCTGTCGTGGGTCGGGGCTCCTGGTTTGGCGGGTGGGCTGGGGTGGCGGGGTGTGTTGTCTTTCCTGGGTCCCAGCTTCTGGCTCGGCGGGTGGGCTGGGGTGGTCGGGGTTCGT
>NZ_JBEZUP010000057.1:0-747 GCF_040636485.1 Streptomyces sp. NPDC038707 | reverse complement strand
GGTTCGTCGTCTGTCGTGGGTCCGGGCCCCCGGCTCGGCGAGTGGGCCGGGCGGCGGGGCCTCATGTCCTTCCTGGGTTTCGGCCCCCGGCTCGGCGAACGGGCCGGGGATGCGGGGTCCCTCGTCTCTGGTGGGTTGTGGCCCCTGGCTCGGCGCGGCCGGGCCGGGGCGGCTGGGTCCGTTGTTCTTCCTGGGTTCCGGCCCCTGGCTTGGCGAATGGGTCGGGGTGGCCCGGCCTGTCGTCTTTCCTGGTTCCCGGTCCTCGGCGCGGTGGAGGGGCCGGGGTGGTCGGGTCTGTCGTCTTCCCTGAACCCTGGCCCCCGGTACGGCGGAGGGGCCGGGGCGGCCGAGCCTGTCGGATCTCCTGGTTCCCGGTCCTCGGCGCGGTGGAGGGGCCGGGGTGGTCGGGTCTGTCGTCTTCCCTGAACCCTGGCCTCCGGTACGGCGGAGGGGCCGGGGCGGCCGAGCGCGTCGGATCTCCTGGTTCCCGGCCCCCGGTACGGCGGACGGATCAGGGCAGCCGAGACCGTCGTCCCCCCTGTATACCGACCCCCGGCACGGCGAACCGGCCGGTCCCACGGGACCGGCCGGTTCGCCCGCTGCTCCTGCCGGGGCAGGCCGTACCTCAGGGCCGGACGGCGGACCCCTGCATCTGTCAACGCTCTCTGAAATCTGACCCCCGGCGAGTCTCTGAAAACTGACCCCCCATGTTGTTGGCCGCCGAGTGCCCTGGTCGTGTCGTCAGGG
>NZ_JBEZUP010000056.1:0-29917 GCF_040636485.1 Streptomyces sp. NPDC038707 | reverse complement strand
GCCAGCTCCACACAGTCGTCCCAGCGGCCCTCCAGCATGGCCTCCCGGAACTTCTTCGACCCGTTCGCGTTCGTCCGCTCACCGATGGCCAGGTAAGAGGTGTCCTGCCGGAACGGAACGGACTGGTAGAGGGAGGCGGCGCCGGGTTCGGGGCGGGGGTCGCGTTCGGGCGGGGTCACGCCGCGGACGCGTTCGACCACCTGGCGCAGGTGCTCGGGGGTGGTGCCGCAGCAGCCGCCGACGAGCGAGAGGCCGTACTCGCGGACGAAGGTCTCCTGGGCGTCGGCCAGCTCGGGCGCGGTCAGCGGGTAGTGGGCGCCGTCCTTGCCGAGGACCGGCAGGCCCGCGTTGGGCATGCAGGACAGCGGGACGCGGGCGTTGCGGGCGAGGTAGCGCAGGTGCTCGCTCATCTCGGCCGGGCCGGTGGCGCAGTTCAGGCCGATCATGTCGATGCCCAGCGGCTCCAGCGCGGTCAGCGCCGCGCCGATCTCCGAGCCGAGCAGCATGGTGCCGGTGGTCTCGACGGTCACCGACACGATCACCGGGAGGTCCAGGCCGAGGGCCTCGATGCCGCGCCGGGCGCCGAGGACGGCCGCCTTGGTCTGCAGGAGGTCCTGGGTGGTCTCCACCAGCAGCGCGTCGGCGCCGCCGGTGATCAGGCCCTCGGCGTTGCGCTGGTAGGCGTCGCGCAGGGTGGCGTAGGGGGCGTGGCCGAGGGTGGGCAGCTTGGTGCCGGGGCCCATCGAGCCGAGCACCCAGCGGGGCCGGCCGTCCCGCGCGGTGAACGCGTCGGCGGTCTCGCGGGCCACCCGGGCGCCCGCCTCGGACAGCTCGTGGACCCGGTCGGCGATGTCGTACTCGCCGAGCGCGGAGTGGTTGGCCCCGAAGGTGTTGGTCTCGACGCAGTCGACGCCCACGGAGAAGTACGCCTCGTGGACGGAGCGGACGATGTCGGGGCGGGTGAGGTTGAGGATCTCGTTGCAGCCCTCGAGGTTCTGGAAGTCCTCGAGGGTGGGCTCCTGGGCCTGGAGCATCGTGCCCATCGCTCCGTCGGCGACCACCACACGGGTGGCGAGCGCCTCGCGGAGCGCGGACACACGGGCCCGGCTGTCGGCGGAAGGGGACGTTGGCGACGAGGCCATGTAAGGGCTCCCTGGGATGCGACGGCTGTCGGCTATGCGGCTTTCCCCGGACGGGTGGGGCTTGCCGCACGGCGTCAGGGTAACCGGGAGTCGGCTTGGATGGGCACCACGTCCACGAGACGGACGTGAGTGGCCTGAATGTCGCGCATGACTCGCGTGTGATGTAACAGGTGGCGTCCGACCATTGGCGGGAGGTCGGCATGGACCGGTAGTGTTCGGCATTGCCGAACGGTGACTGCGTCGTACGCAGTCGGAGGGACGGAGGCAGGACGGCGATGGCACGGAACATCCAGTCGCTCGAACGGGCGGCGGCGATGCTGCGGCTGCTCGCGGGCGGCGAGCGGCGGCTGGGGCTGTCGGACATCGCCTCGTCGCTGGGCCTCGCCAAGGGGACCGCCCACGGCATTCTGCGCACCCTCCAGCAGGAGGGGTTCGTGGAGCAGGACGAGGCTTCCGGCCGCTATCAGCTGGGCGCGGAGCTGCTGCGCCTGGGCACCACCTATCTCGACGTGCACGAGCTGCGCGCACGGGCCCTGGTGTGGGCGGACGACCTGGCCCGCTCCAGCGGGGAGAGCGTGTACCTGGGGGTGCTGCACCAGCAGGGGGTGCTGATCGTGCACCACGTCTTCCGGCCCGACGACAGCCGGCAGGTGCTGGAGATCGGGGCCATGCAGCCGCTGCACTCCACGGCGCTGGGCAAGGTGCTCTCGGCGTACGACCCGGTGGCGCACAGCGAGGCGCTGGAGGCCGACCGCAAGCCCTTCACCGACCGCACGGTGTGCGACGCCGCCGGCTTCGAGCACATCCTGGACCTCACGCGCGCGCGGGGCTACGCGGCCGATGTGGAGGAGACCTGGGAGGGCGTGGCGTCGATCGCCGCGCCCATCCACGACCGGCGGCGCATGCCGGTGGGCGCGGTGGGCGTCACCGGCGCGGTGGAGCGGCTGTGCCGGGAGGGCGAGCTGCGCCCGGAGCTGATCGCGGCGGTGCGGGACTGCGCCCGCGCGGTGTCGCGGGACCTGGGCGCCGGGCGGTTCTGAGGCGCCCGCGGCGGGCCGCCCGCGCGGCGCACGAGCGGGGAGGAACAGCCGGGACGCCGGGCGACGTTCCGGCTGTCGGCCTACCCGAAAACGGACGAAAAGCGCTATACCGTATGTCCGAGCACGAAGGTCGATAACCCGCAGCGATCAATAACGATCCTGTTTTGGATAACAGAACTCTTGACGCACGCGTGGCGCCGAACAAGACTCCCGTCCATCGGTCGGCATTGTCGAACACCTACCGGCAATACGCGCTAGAGTGTGACAACGCCAAGGGCCGGCATCGCTCTCATCACCGAGGGCGCCAGAACCACCGGAGGGACCCGGGGTTCGGCTACCCCTGGACGAAGGACAAAGGAGTCGCGGGTGTCCAGCTCCGACATCTTCATCGGCGAGACCATCGGTACCGCCATACTCATCCTGCTCGGCGGCGGCGTCTGCGCCGCCGTCACGCTGAAGGCCTCCAAGGCCCGCAACGCCGGTTGGCTCGCCATCGCCTTCGGGTGGGGCTTCGCCGTCATGACGGCCGCGTACATCTCCGGACCGCTGTCCGGCGCGCACCTCAACCCGGCCCTCACGGTCGCCCTGGCGATCAAGGACGGCGGCTGGAACAACGTCCCGACCTACCTCGCCGGCCAGCTGCTGGGCGCCATGATCGGCGCCGCCCTGGTGTGGGTCGCCTACTACGGCCAGTTCCTCGCCCACCTCACGGACCGGGAGATCGTCGGCGGTCCGGGCGCGCAGGCCACCTCGGCCAAGGCCGTCGAGGCCCAGGAGAAGGGTGCCGGCCCGGTCCTCGGGATCTTCTCCACCGGCCCCGAGATCCGGAACGTGGCGCAGAACCTGGCAACGGAGATCATCGGCACCTTCGTGCTGGTCCTCGCCATCCTCACCCAGGGCCTGAACGACGGGGGCAACGGCCTGGGCGTCCTCGGCGGTCTGATCACCGCGCTCGTGGTGGTGTCGCTCGGCCTGTCGCTGGGCGGTCCGACGGGCTACGCGATCAACCCGGCCCGCGACCTGGGCCCGCGCATCGTGCACGCCCTGCTGCCGCTGCCCAACAAGGGCGGTTCCGACTGGTCCTACGCCTGGATCCCGGTGGTCGGTCCGCTGGCCGGCGGTGCGATCGCCGCAGGCGTCTACAACCTCGCCTTCGCCTAGGGAGCGTGCGGACAGCACCGAGACCTCGCGCACGCGCCGTACGCACAGCCCCTCACCACGGACTTCCAGGAGCACACAGTGACCGACGCCCACACCGCAGGCCCCTTCATCGCGGCGATCGACCAGGGCACGACCTCCTCCCGCTGCATCGTCTTCGACCGGGACGGCCGGATCGTCGCCGTCGACCAGAAGGAACACGAGCAGATCTTCCCCAAGCCCGGCTGGGTCGAGCACGACGCCAACGAGATCTGGACCAACGTCCAGGAGGTCGTCGCCGGCGCCGTCGCCAAGGCCGGCATCACCCGGGACGACATCAAGGCCATCGGCATCACCAACCAGCGCGAGACCACCGTGCTGTGGGACAAGAACACCGGTGAGCCCGTCCACAACGCCATCGTCTGGCAGGACACCCGCACCGACGCCCTGTGCCGGGAGCTGGGCCGCAACGTCGGGCAGGACCGCTTCCGCCGGGAGACCGGCCTGCCGCTCGCCTCGTACTTCGCCGGGCCCAAGGCCCGCTGGCTGCTCGACAACGTCGAGGGCCTGCGCGAGCGCGCCGAGGCCGGCGACATCCTCTTCGGCACCATGGACACCTGGGTCATCTGGAACCTGACCGGCGGTGCCGACGGCGGCCGGCACGTCACCGACGTCACCAACGCCTCCCGCACCCTGCTGATGAACCTGCACACGATGCGGTGGGACGACAGGATCTGCGAGTCCATCGGCGTGCCGGAGCAGATCCTGCCCGAGATCCGCTCCTCCGCCGAGGTCTACGGCGAGATCCGCGGCGGCCGCCTCGGCGAGCTGCTCGGCGGCATCCCGGTCGCCTCCGCGCTCGGCGACCAGCAGGCGGCCCTGTTCGGCCAGTGCTGTTTCTCCGAGGGCGAGACCAAGTCGACGTACGGCACCGGCACCTTCATGGTGATGAACACCGGCGAGAAGATCATCAACTCCTACGCCGGTCTGCTCACCACCGTCGGCTACAAGATCGGCGACCAGCCGACCGTGTACGCCCTGGAGGGCTCGATCGCCGTCACCGGCTCGCTGGTGCAGTGGATGCGCGACCAGATGGGCCTGATCTCCACCGCCGCCGAGATCGAGACGCTCGCGCTGTCGGTCGAGGACAACGGCGGCGCCTACTTCGTGCCGGCCTTCTCCGGCCTGTTCGCCCCGCACTGGCGCTCCGACGCGCGCGGGGTGATCGCCGGCCTGACCCGGTACGTCACCAAGGCGCACCTCGCCCGCGCCGTCCTCGAGGCCACCGCCTGGCAGACGCGGGAGATCGCCGACGCCATGGTGAAGGACTCCGGCGACGAGCTGGTGACCCTCAAGGTGGACGGCGGCATGACCGCCAACAACCTGCTGATGCAGACCCTGGCCGACGTCCTGGACGCACCGGTGGTGCGGCCGATGGTCGCCGAGACCACCTGCCTCGGCGCCGCCTACGCCGCCGGTCTCGCCGTCGGCTTCTGGTCCAGCACCGACGACCTGCGCGCCAACTGGCGCCGGGCCGCCGAGTGGACCCCCCGCATGGACGCGGAGACCCGCGCCCGTGAGTACAAGAACTGGCTCAAGGCCGTCGACCGGACCATGGGCTGGCTCGACGACGAGAACTGAGCGGTCCCACCGGCTCAGTCAGCTCTGACGAGGAGTAAGTACCCCACATGACCAGTCAGTCCACCCTCCAGTCCGTACCTGCCCTGGGGACGCGCCCGGCCTCCGGCTCGAACCCGAGCCGCGCCGAGACCAGGGAGCAGCTCGCCAAGGCGTCGTACGACCTTCTTGTGATCGGCGGCGGCATCCTGGGCATCTCCACCGCCTGGCACGCCGCGCAGTCCGGACTCAGGGTGGCCCTGGTCGACGCCGGCGACTTCGCCGGCGCCACCTCCTCCGCCTCCTCCAAGCTGCTCCACGGCGGCCTGCGGTACCTGCAGACCGGCGCGGTGAAGCTGGTGGCGGAGAACCACTTCGAGCGCCGGGCGGTCTCCCGCCAGGTGGCCCCGCACCTGGCGAACCCGCTCACCTTCTACCTCCCGGTGTACAAGGGCGGCCCGCACGGCGCGGCCAAGCTCGGCGCGGGCGTCTTCGCCTACTCCGCGCTGTCCGCGTTCGGCGACGGTGTCGGCCACCTGCTCTCGCCGGCCAAGGCGGCGCAGGACGTGCCCGAGCTGCGCACCGAGAACCTCAAGGCCGTGGCCGTGTACGGCGACGACCAGATGAACGACGCGCGCATGGCGCTGATGACGGTCCGCGCGGCCGTCGAGGCGGGCGCGGTCGTCCTCAACCACGCCGAGGTCACCGGGCTGCGCTTCACCCAGGGCCGGGTGACCGGCGCGGAGCTGAGGGACCGCCTGTCCGGCGAGGAGTTCGGCGTCAACGCCCGCCTGGTGCTGAACGCGACCGGCCCGTGGGTCGACCACCTGCGCAAGCTGGAGGACCCGAACGCGGCGCCGTCCATCCGGCTGTCCAAGGGCGCGCACCTGGTCCTGAAGCGCACCTCCCCCTGGAAGGCCGCGCTCGCCACGCCCATCGACAAGTACCGCATCACCTTCGCCCTCCCCTGGGAGGACATGCTGCTGCTCGGCACCACCGACGAGGAGTACGAGGGCGACCCGGCGGACGTGTCCGTCGACGAGAAGGACATAGCCCAGATCCTGGACGAGGCCGCGTTCTCCGTCCGGGACCAGCAGCTCCAGCGCGACCTGATCACCTACGCGTTCGCCGGGCTGCGGGTGCTGCCGGGCGGCCCCGGCGACACCGCCAAGGCCAAGCGGGAGACCGTGGTCACCGAGGGCAGGGGCGGGATGCTGTCGGTCGCGGGCGGCAAGTGGACGACGTTCCGGCACATCGGCCGCACGATCATGAAGAAGCTGGAGGCGCTGCCGGGTCACCCGCTCGGCGACGACTTCGAGCCGATCGCCTCGCTGCCGAAGAAGCTGCCGCTGCCCGGTGTCGCCAACCCGCGCGCGGTCGCCCACCGGCTGCTGGTCGACGGTCCGGCGCCCGGCCCGCGCATGGCCGCCGACACCGCCCGGCACCTGGCCACCCACTACGGTTCCCTGGCCTTCGACATCGCCCGCCTGGCGAACGAGAACCCGGAGCTGGCCGAGCGCGTCCACCCCGACGCCCCCGAGATCTGGGCGCAGGTGGTCTGGGCCCGTGACCACGAGTGGGCCGAGACGCCGGACGACGTGCTGCGCCGCCGCACCACGCTGACCATCCGGGGCCTGGCCACGGACGCGGTCCGGGCCAAGGTCCAGAAGGTCCTGGACGAGAAGTAGGCCGGCGGACAGGGACCCGGTACGCAGGGGGCGCCTCCGCCCGAGGGGGCGCCCCCTGCGCGCGCCCGCATAATGTGCGGACACATCCGATGTCCGGGGACGGGAGGCCGGTTGATGGCAGTCACCGACGAGGCGATCGAGAAGATCAAGGACATGATCGTCTCCGGTGCGCTGCGCCCGGGCGACCGGCTGCCCAAGGAGAGCGAACTGGCCGCCGGACTGGGGCTGTCGCGCAACTCGCTGCGGGAGGCCGTACGGGCGCTGTCGCTGATCCGCATCCTCGACGTGCGACAGGGCGACGGCACCTATGTCACCAGCCTCGATCCCCAACTGCTGCTGGAGGCCGTGAGTTTCGTCGGGGACTTCCACCGCGACGACACGGTGCTGGAGTTCCTCGCGGTGCGCCGGATCCTGGAGCCGGCCGCGACGGCGATGGCCGCCTTCCGGATCGGCGAGGCGGAACTGGACGCGCTGTCGGCCCGGCTGGACGCGCTCGGCGAGGCGCCTTCGGTGGAGGAACTGGTCGCGGCCGACCTGGAGTTCCACCGGAGCATCGTGCGGTGCGCCGGCAACTCGGTGCTGTGCTCGCTGCTCGACGGGCTGTCCGGGCCCACCACGCGGGCCCGGGTCTGGCGGGGCCTCACCGAGGAGGACGCGGTCGGCCGCACCCTGCGCGAGCACCGGGCGATCCTGGGCGCGCTGCGCGACCGGGACGCGGAGGCGGCCCGGTCCTGGGCGACCGTGCACATAGCGAGCGTGGAGCGGTGGCTGCGCTCCGCGCCGTGAGTCCGGGACGCGCGCGTGTTCCGCGGCGGCGAACGGGGCAGTGATCCGTTCACTCCCCCGTGCAAGGGGGCTGCGGGCGCCCCCGCGGGACGCCGTAAGGTTGGTGGGTCAAGCGAGGGCACGTCGGAAGGAGGCACTGGGTGATCGAGCTGGAGGGGGTTCCCGAGCTGATCGACCCAGTCATGGTGGCCGCGTTCGAGGGCTGGAACGATGCCGGTGACGCCGCCTCCACGGCGGTCGCGCATCTGGAACGCGAATGGAAGGGCGAGGTGTTCGCGGCGCTGGACGCCGAGGACTACTACGACTTCCAGGTGAACCGTCCCACGGTGTTCATGGACGGCGGTGTGCGCAAGATCACCTGGCCGACGACGCGGTTGTCGGTGGTCCGGGTCGGCGGGGACAAGCCGCGCGACCTGGTGCTGGTCCGCGGCATCGAGCCGTCCATGCGGTGGCGTTCGTTCTGCAACGAGCTGCTCGGCTTCGCGCACGAGCTGGGCGTGGAGCTGGTGGTCATCCTGGGCGCCCTGCTCGGTGACACCCCGCACACGCGTCCGGTCCCGGTCAGCGGGGTCACGTCCGACCCGGACCTGGCCCGCCGCATGGACCTGGAGGAGACCAAGTACGAGGGTCCGACGGGCATCGTCGGCGTCCTCCAGGAGGCGTGCACGCACGCGGGCGTCCCGGCGGTCTCGCTGTGGGCGGCCGTGCCGCACTACGTCTCCCAGCCGCCCAACCCGAAGGCCACGCTGGCGCTGCTCAACCGCCTGGAGGACCTGCTGGACCTGCGGATCCCGCAGGGCGAGCTGCCCGAGGACGCGCGGGCCTGGCAGGTGGGCGTGGACCAGCTGGCGGCCGAGGACAGCGAGGTCGCCGAGTACGTCCAGACGCTGGAGGAGGCGCGGGACACCGCGGAGCTGCCGGAGGCGTCCGGTGAGGCGATCGCGCGGGAGTTCGAGCGGTATCTGCGCCGGCGGGACGTGGGCCCTCCGGGCGGGAAGCCGAAACCGCCCGCCTCCGGCAGCGGGGGCAAGGAGGACGAGGACGACCCCGAGGACTGACGGTACGGAAGAAGGAGCGCCTCCCCTGCCGGGAGCCGCTCCTTCTTGCGTATTCCGTCGCGTCGCGGGGTGCTTGCGGGGCGCTTCGCCTCGGTGTCTTACAGGGCCACGCCCAGCAGCGCGTCCACCGCCCGCGTCACCAGGCCGGGCGCGCCGGTGTCCGTGCCGCCCTCCTGCTCCTGCCGGGCCGCCCAGCGGTCCACGGCCGCGAGGGCGGCGGGGGCGTCCAGGTCGTGGGAGAGGGCCGCGCGGATCTCCTCCACCAGGGCGTCGGCCGAGGGCCCGTCGGGGCGGGAGACCGCCGCGCGCCAGCGGCCGAGGCGGGCCACGGCGTCCTGAAGGACCTGGTCGGTCCACTCCCAGTCGGCCCGGTAGTGGTGGGCCAGCAGCGCGAGACGGATGGCGGCGGGGTCGACGCCGTCGCGGCGCAGCCGGGAGACGAAGACCAGGTTGCCCTTGGACTTGGACATCTTCTCGCCGTCCAGGGCGACCATGCCGGCGTGCACATACGCCTTGGCCATGGGGAACTCGCCGGTGAGCACCTGGGCGTGCGAGGCGCCCATCTCGTGGTGCGGGAAGGCGAGGTCGGAGCCGCCGCCCTGGACGTCGAAGCCCATGCCGAGGTGGTCCAGGGCGATGGCCACGCACTCGATGTGCCAGCCGGGGCGGCCCCGGCCGAGCGAGGCGCCGTCCCAGCTGGGCTCGCCCTCGCGGGCCGCCATCCACAGCATCGGGTCCAGCGGGTTCTTCTTGCCCGGGCGGTCCGGGTCGCCACCGCGTTCGGCGGACAGCAGCCGCATGGCGGCGGCGTCCAGGTGCGAGACCTTGCCGAAGTTCGGGTCGGACTCGACGGAGAAGTAGATGTCGCCGTCCAGTTCGTAGGCCGCGCCGAGGTCGCGCAGCCGCTCGACGAGCGGGACGATGCCGGGTATGGCCTCGACCGCGCCGACGTACTGCCGCGGCGGGAGCATCCGCAGGGCGGTCATGTCCTCGCGGAAGAGAGCCGTCTCGCGCTCGGCGAGGGCGGTCCAGTCGAGGTTGTCCCGCTCGGCCCGCTCCAGCAGCGGGTCATCGACGTCGGTGACGTTCTGGACGTAGTGAACCTGCCGCTTGGTGTCGAGCCACACGCGCTGAACCAGGTCGAACGCGTTGTAGGTCGCCGCGTGACCCATGTGGGTCGCGTCGTACGGCGTGATGCCGCAGACGTAGATACGGGCGACGGGACCGGGGTCGAGGGTGACCAGACCGCCGGTCGCGGTGTCGTGGATCCTCAGGTCGCGGCCCTGACCAGGCAGGGCGGGGACCTCGGAAGCGGGCCAGGCATGCATGTACATGAGCCTAACCGGCCCCGGCCCACGGATACGAACGGGATCAGGCCGGATGACCGGTTCTGCGTTCTTGAACATCGCCGCCGGATGTGCTCACACGGGCGGCCAGGGAATCGCGGGCCAGTCGCCGCTCGGTTCCGGGTGCCGGCCGGAGGCGAGCAGGGCGTCGACCCGCGCGCGGGTGGCGTCGATCTCGGCCGCCGTGATCAGCGTGGCCAGCCGCGCGCCCAGCGGGCCGTCCAGGGCGTCCCGCAGTGCCTTGAGGACGCCGACGGCCTCCTCCGGGAGGGGTTCGCCGGCCCAGCCCCACAGCAGGGTGCGCAGTTTGCCCTCGACGTTGAAGGTGACGCCGTGGTCGATGCCGTAGAGCCGGCCGTCGGCGGTGGGCAGCAGGTGGCCGCCCTTGCGGTCGGCGTTGTTGATGACCGCGTCCAGGACGGCGAGCCGGCGCAGCCGCGGGTCGTCGGCGTGCACCAGCAGCGCGGTGCGGCCCTCGCCGACGTCGGCGAGCCCGACCGCCTTCCAGCCCGGCTCCGGCTCCTCGCCGTCGACCAGGGCGAGCAGGTCGGCCTCGGGGTGGACGTCGATCCACAGCTGGCACATGCCCTCGCCGTAGGGCCCGTCGCGCAGCACGGTCGGCGGCACCAGGTCCCAGCCGGTGGCCTCGGAGACCTCGTAGGCGGCGACCTCGCGGCCGGCCAGGGTGCCGTCGGGGAAGTCCCACAGGGGGCGCTCCCCGGCGACCGGCTTGTACACGCAGGAGGCCTGGCGGCCGTCCAGGGCGACCGTGCAGAACAGGGCCGCGTTGGACGCCTCGCGGATCCGCCCGCGTACGGTCAGCTCACCGTGCGCGAGCAGCTCGGCCGGGTTCGGGTCGGGCGTCACGCTCCGCGGCGGTATCCGTTCTGGCGCGGACATACGTGTCCTTCCGGATCGAGCGGGAGGCTGCACAGCGGGCACGGCGGCCGCCCGGCGTTGACGACGTCGAGGGCGCGCTTGGCGAAGGCCCGGGCCTGCGCGCCGGTCAGCCGGACCCGCAGCATCGGGGGCCCGTTCTCCTCGTCCTGGAGCAGACGCTCCTCGGCCTCGGCGAGGTCTTCCTCGGTGTCGGCGTCCAGCTCGACCAGCGCCTGGGCCTCGACGATCATGCGCTGGTCCTCGCCGTCCCAGGCCAGGGCCATGGTGCCGACGCGGAACTCCTCCTCGACGGGAGTGTCGAGCGGTGCGGTGTCGGTGATCTCGGTGGGTGCGACGGCGGGGACGGCGGCGCTGCCGCCACTGCGCCGTACGACCTCGTCCAGCAGTTCGTCCATGCGCTCGGCGAGCGCGGCCACCTGGGTCTTCTCCAGGGCCACGCTGGTCACCCGGGAGCCTGCGATGGCCTGGAGGAAGAACGTACGGCGCCCGGGCAGTCCGACCGTGCCGGCCACGAAGCGGTCCGGCTGGTCGTAGAGGAACACCTGACGGGACACGTCCTGTCTCCATTGAGTCGTGGTTTCCGAAGGTCCGGCGGTGGGCCGTACGGGAAAGCGAACGGGATGGGTCGCTTCACCCTACTGCGGCCGACGATCACGGTGCGCCCGCACCGCCACCCACCGGTGCGTCGCCCTCGCCGGCTTCCTCGCGGGGGACGAGCGAAGCGAAGTCCCCCGTGTCGCCGAGGCGGACGAGGTACGGCCTGAGCCGGGTGTAGCGGATCGCGGTGACGGAGCACGGCTCGACGGAGATCCGCTGGAAGAGGTCGAGGTGCAGGCCGAGGGCGTCGGCGACGAGGGACTTGATGATGTCGCCGTGGGAGCACATCAGGTAGACGGCGTCGGCGCCGTGGTCGCGCTCCACTCGCGCGTTCCACTCGCGTACGGCCTCGGCGGCGCGGGTCTGCATGGCCCGCATGGACTCGCCGCCCGGGAACGCGGCGGCGGACGGGTGGGCCTGTACGACCTCCATCAGCGGCTCGTCCTTCAGCTCGGCGAGCTTGCGGCCGGACCAGTCGCCGTAGTGGCACTCGCCGATCCGCTCGTCGGTGTGGGAGCGCAGGCCGGGGCGGGCCTCCAGCAGCGGGCGCACGGTCTCCTGGCAGCGCTGGAGGGGGCTCGTGACCACCTCGGAGACCGGCAGCGCGGCGAGCCGGCCGGGCAGCGCGGCGGCCTGCGCGGCGCCGCGCTCGTCCAGGGCGACGCCGGGCGTCCACCCGGCGAGCAGGCCCGAGGTGTTGGCGGTGGAACGTCCGTGCCTTACGAGGATCAGCGTGGGCATGCGGCAAGGGTAGGCGCATCGCGAGGTGCGCCGTTGACCGGGCGGAAGGGAGAATGCGCTCCGTGATCGTCGACTGCGCCGTCTACCGGCACGGGCACCGTACCGAGGGGCCCGCGGACCTGTCCGACGCGCTCGCCGGGGCACGGGCCGGGGGCGGCTTCGTGTGGATCGGCCTGCATGAGCCGTCCGAGGATGAGTTCGACCTGGTCAGCCGGGAGTTCGGGCTGCATCCGCTGGCCGTGGAGGACGCCCTCAAGGCCCATCAGCGGCCCAAGCTGGAGGTGTACGACGACTCGCTGTTCCTGGTGCTGAAACCGGTGGTGTACGAGCCCGAGAGCGACACGGTGTCGGCCGGCGAGGTCATGGTCTTCGTCGGCGAGGGTTTCGTGGTGACGGTCCGCCACGGCGAGGGGGCGCCGCTGAAGGCCGTGCGGCGGCGGCTGGAGGAGGAGCCCGAGATGCTGGACAAGGGGCCCACCTCGGTGCTGTACGCGATCGCGGACGCCACCGTCGACCACTACCTGGAGGTGGCGACGGAGCTGCAGAACGACCTGGACGAGCTGGAGGCGGAGGTGTTCCGGCCGGAGACCGGCGGGTCCCGCAACACCGCGTCCCGGATCTACACCTTCAAGCGGCAGATCCTGGAGTTCCGCCGGGCGACCGGACCGCTGGCGCTGCCGCTGACCCGGCTGGCCGGCAGCGGCCCGCTGGGCACGTCGGTGCCGTTCGTGCACGAGAAGTCACGGCCCTTCTTCCGGGACGTGGGCGACCACCTCACGCGCGTGAACGAGTCCGTGGAGGCCCTGGACCGGCTGGTGTCGGACATCCTGTCGGCCCATCTGGCGCAGATGAGCGTCCGGCAGAACGACGACATGCGGAAGATCTCCGCGTGGGCGGCGATGGCGGCGGTGCCCACGATGATCGCGGGGATCTACGGCATGAACTTCGACCACATGCCCGAGCTGCACTGGGTGTGGTCGTACCCGGCGGTGATCGTGCTGATGGCCGCGCTGGAAGTGCTGCTGTACCGGCTGTTCAAGCGGCGCGGCTGGCTGTGAGCCCGGCCGGTTCCGCGGGGGCGGCGGGTCCGGCCGGGCCGGGGTCGTAACCGTGCGGCGCCGGGCGCGTTGTTCCCGGTGACGGCCGTGGCGGGGAAGACCCCCGAGCCCCCACCACGGCCGTGGAAACCTCCGCCGCGAACCTCCCCGTGCGGTTACGCCAGCCCGGCCCGCTCCAGGGCCTCGCTGCCGGCCCGCAGGGAGGCGAGCCGCTCCTCCAGCGTGAAGCCGGCCGGGGCGAGGCTGAGGGTGGTGACCCCGGCGGCGGCATAGGCCCTCATCCGGTCGGCGATGCGGTCCACGGAGCCCAGCAGGGTGGTCCGGTCGATGAGCTCGTGCGGGATCGCGGCGGCGGCGCCCTGCTTGTCCCCGGACAGGTACGTCCGCTGGATCTCGGCGGCCTCCTTCTCGTAGCCCATGCGCTGGGCCAGCCGGTTGTAGAAGTTCTGCTTGGCGCTGCCCATGCCGCCGACGTACAGCGCCGTGTAGGGGCGGAAGGTGTCGGCGAGCCGGGCCACGTCCTTGTCGTCACCGACGGCGATCGGCAGCGTCGGGCACACGTCGAACCCGTCGAGGGTGAGGCCCGCCTTCTCCCGGCCGGCCCGCAGGTGCTTGACCGTGGTCTCCTCCAGGTGCTCGGCGGAGGGGAAGATCAGCAGCGCGCCGTCGGCGATCTCGCCGGTCTGCTCCAGGTTCTTCGGGCCGATGGCGGCGATGTAGAGGGGGATGTGCTCGCGCTCGGGGTGCACGGTCAGCTTGAGGGGCTTGCCGGGGCCGCCGGGCAGCGGCAGCGTCCAGTGCGCGCCGTCGTACGTCAGCCGCTCCCGGGTCATCGCCTTGCGGACGATCTCCACGTACTCGCGGGTGCGGGCCAGCGGCTTGTCGAACGGGACGCCGTACCAGCCCTCGGAGACCTGCGGGCCGGAGACGCCGAGGCCGAGCCGGAACCGGCCGCCGGAGAGCGAGTCGAGCGTGGCCGCGGTCATCGCGGTCATCGCGGGCTGGCGGGCGGGGATCTGGAAGATGGCCGACCCGACGTCGATGCGCTCGGTCTGCGCGGCGACCCAGCTGAGCACGGTGGCGGCGTCGGAGCCGTAGGCCTCGGCGGCCCAGCACACCGCGTAGCCCAGCCGGTCGGCCTCCTGGGCCACGGCCAGGTTGTCGCCGTCCATTCCGGCACCCCAGTAACCGAGGTTGATCCCGAGCTGCATGCGCGATTCCCCTTACCCGTGAGTAACGTGCCTGTGGGGCAGACCTTAGCGCGGGGACGGGGCTGGGCGGCAGAGCGGCGGGGGCCGAGGGGAGGGGCTCCGTCACCCCGCGGGCCCGGGCCGGCCGACTACGGGGGCCTGTCCCCTTCGGGGGTGGTTATCCACAGGCAACCCGTCGCACCGGTTCTGGCCAGTAATCTCGCCCGCATGGAGCAGAGGCATCTCGGCCGTACCGGCCTGCGCGTGTCCCGGATCGGACTCGGCACCCTCACCTGGGGGCGGGACACCGACGAGCACGACGCCGCTGACATGCTGAAGACGTTCTGGGAAGCCGGCGGCACCCTCGTCGACACCGCCGACGTGTACGGCGACGGGGAGGCGGAGTATCTGCTCGGACGGCTCATGGACGGACTGGTGCCGCGCCGGGATCTGGTCATCTCCACCAAGGCCGGCAGCGTGCCCGACCCCGACCGCCGCTTCGACGGCTCCCGGGGCCATCTGCTCGCCGCGCTCGACGCCTCCCTGACCCGCCTCGGCACGGAGTACGTCGACCTGTGGCACATCCACGCCTACGACCCCGAGACCCCGCTGGAGGAGACGCTCCAGGCCCTCGACCTGGCGGTGAGCAGCGGCCGGGCCCGGTACGCCGGGGTCTCCAACTTCTGCGGCTGGCAGCTGGCCAAGGCGGCCACCTGGCAGCTCGCGGCGCCGGGCACCCGCACCCGGCTGGCCAGCACCCAGATGGAGTACTCGCTGCTCCAGCGCGGTGTGGAGCGCGAGGTGCTGCCGGCCGCGCTCGACCTCGGCGTGGGCCTGCTGCCGTCCTCCCCGCTCGGCCGGGGCGTGCTGACCGGGAAGTACCGGCACACCACTCCCCCGGACTCGCGCGGCGCCTCCGAACACCTCGCGCCCTTCGTCGAGCCGTACCTGGACGACACCGCGACCCGCATCGTGGACGCGGTGACGACGGCGGCCGACGGGCTCGCGGTCACCCCGCTCCAGGTGGCGCTGGCGTGGGTGCGGGACCGGCCCGGGGTGACCGCGCCGATCGTCGGGGCGCGCACCGCGCAGCAGCTCACGGCGGCGTTGTCAGTGGAGGCGCTTAGTCTTCCTGACGAGATCTGCCGGGCGCTGGACGATGTGTCGGCGCCCGTGCACCGTTATCCCGATCACGACTGGAGCACGCTGTGAGCACGGAGCCGGAGACCACGGAGGAAGCCGGGCCGGGGACGCCGGACACCCGTGAGACACGGGAGGGTGAGCCACGGGAGGGAGGCACCGGCCCGGGTACGCGTACGGAGGGGCGTACTGAGGGGCGTACGGACGACGAGGCGTCCGGCGGTACGGAGACGGCTGGGGATTCGGAGGAGGCCGAGGGGGATGTCGCGGCCGGGCAGACGGATTCGGCCGACGGCACCGGCACGGCTGACGCCTCGGAAGAGACCGAGAAGGACGCCGCGGCCGGGGGGACGGAGCCGGCCGAGGGCGGGGACGCTGCCGTGGGTGCCGAGGGTGCCGCCGGTGAGGGCGAGGGGGGCTCGGGCTCGCTGTCGGAGGCGGAGGCCGAGCTGGCCGCGCAGCGGATCGAGCGGGAGCGGATCGAGCGGCGCAAGGCCGAGAAGAAGCGCATCGAGAGCGGGACCAAGCTCAGCGGCACGGCGGCCGACCTGCTCGCGGCGGTGCGGGCGGTGGAGAGCGGCGAGAAGCCGGTGGCCACGGTGTTCGCCGAGCCGGCGCCGGCACCGCGCCGCCCGGCCCCCGAACCGGTACGCCGGCCCCAGCCGGCCACCGCCCCGGTCCCGCCCGGCGCCCCCGCGCCGGAGACCGTCGACGCCGTGCGCCGGGTGCTGGCCGAGGGCGGCGCGCCGGACACCCTGGCCCCTCAGGTGGCGGCCGTGCTCGGCGAGAGCGCCGGCACCGCGCTCCGGGAGGACCCCTGGCAGCTGCTCCGGGTCGCCGGGGTACGGCCGGAACAGGCCGACGGCTTCGCGCGGGCGCTGCTCGGGCCGGACTGCGGTCCGGGAGACGAGCGGCGGGGCCGTGCGATGACGGTCTGGCTGCTGGAGCAGGCGGCCGTGGCCGGGCACACCGCCCTGGAACTGCCCACGCTCACCGCGGCGCTCGGCCGGCAGGGCGTGCCGGACCCGGACGCGGCGGTTCAGGACGCGCTCGCCGAGGGTGAGGCGCTGGTGTTCCAGGACGCCCTGGAGGAGCCCGGCGCGCCCGCGCCCCAGGACACCGAGGAGGAGCAGGAGCGGCCGGTCCGGGTCCTGGTCGGTCTGGAGCGGTACGCCCTGGCCGAGGAGAGTCTCGCCGACGGCCTGGCCCGGCTGGTCAACTCGGTGCCCGAGGAGTCCGCGCGGGCGTGGGAGGCGGTCGTCGCCGGGCTGTCCGGCGGTGCGGCCGAGCTGGCCCGCGCGGTGGCCGGACACGGCCTGGTGCTGCACACCGGCGGGGAGGCGGCCCGCGCCGAACCGGCCGCGCTGCTCCGAGCCGCCCGGGCCGCGGGTCTGCGGGCCTACGCGGCCTGCCACACCTCGGACGGCCGTCACCGCCTCACGGCGTACCTGGCAGCGGCTTCCGAGCGGCGGGACGCAGCCTCCGGGCACCCGGGCGGGCACCCGGACCAGCCGGGCGGAGCCACCGGGCGTCAGGGGGAAGACGCGGCCCGGCCGGGTGTGGATCCCGCCGCGCAGGGTGTCGTCACCGTGGCCGGGCTGCTGGGCGGGGGCGAGGGGCCGGGGCGGGACGCCGACGGGGCCTGGGAGGTCGATCTGCTGGTCGTGCTGGACGCGCCGCAGCTCGATGTGGAGAGTGCCGCGATGCTGGTGGAGTCGTTGCCCGACGGGGCGCGGCTGGTGCTCAGCGGTGACCCCGGGGTGCTGTGGTCGGCAGGGCCAGGCCGGGTCTTCGCCGATCTCCTCGCGGCCCGCGTCTGCCCGCAGACCGTCTCCCGCGTCCCGGACCCCGGCCCCCTCGGCGAGCTGGTCTCCGGCATCGGCGCCGGAGAGCTGCACCAGGTCGCCGCCCCCGGCAAGGAGATCGTCATCGTGCCGGTGCGGGACGCGGGCGAGGCGGTGCACCGGACGGTGCAGCTGGTGGCGGACTCGGTGCCGCGGGCGATCGGCGTGCCGGCCGACCGGACCGTGGTGATCACCCCGGGCCACGGCGGCGCCGCCGGCACCCGCGCCCTCAACGCCGCCCTGAAGGAGCGCCTCAACCCCGGCCCCGGCCGGTTCGGCGGCTTCGACCCCGGTGACCGGATCGTCCACTCCCCCGCGCCGGGGCGCACGGTGCCGGGCGTGGTGGTGAAGGCGGACGCCGACGGCCTGCACCTGTCGTGCGCCGGCGCCCCCGTCGTCGTACCGCGCGAGCGGGTGGAGGGCAGTGTCCGGCACGGCTGGGCGCTGACCGCGCACCAGGCGGTGGGCGCCCGCTGGCCGGCGGCGGTCGTGGTGCTGCCCGGCGACGCGGCGCAGGCGCTCAGCCGCCCCTGGGTGTACACGGCGTTCGGCCGGGCGGAACGGCATCTGTCCGTCGTCCACGGTGTGGAGCAGGCCCTGCCGAGGGCGGTCGCGGAGGTCCCGGCCAAGCCCCGCACCACGCGTCTGGGGACCCTGCTGCGCCCGCAGGTGCCGGCGAGCTGACCCGCCCTCCCCACGCCGCGGCAGGGGCCCGGCGGTGCCGTACCGGACCGGAGCCGGTACGGCGCCGCCGGCTGCCTCACTTGTCGGCGTCGAGCGGCTCCAGCTCCTCGTCGTCCTCGACGAAGTCCAGCTCGTCCTCGTCCTCGTCGTCGTCGGAGGCGTCGTCGTCGAAGACGGCGCTCACGTCGAAGCGGCACACCACCCCCTGGGGATCGATGTGCTCGAACGGCGCCGCCAGCCACTCCCCGGCCTCGGGCGGTTCCTCCGCCGCCGTGACCCAGAGCGTGGAGTCGCCCTCCTCCAGGCCGAACTCCTTGTGCCGGGAGGCGATCTCGTCCGGTTCGAACTCGCCGAACAGGATCCCCAGCGCGCCGGGAACGCTCCGGGCGGCCTCGTCGTCCCCGCCGTCGTCGTACTCCGCCGCCTCGACCCGCTGGGCCTGGGCCAGCAGCCGCTGGGGTTCCGCCACGGTGTAGTCGCGGCGGATCAGCACACTGATCGCGTGGGGTTCCCCGGGCCCGGCGTACGGCGGCAGTGCGTCCTCGGCGCCGGGGATCTCGAAGGGCGTGACCTCGTCATAACGGTCGTAGAGCAGCTCGTCGTACACCTCGGCGGCTGCGGCCAGCTGGTTGAACGCCTCGGAGACGGCCGGGTCGTCCTCTCCCGACCTGCGTTCGATCGCAGCCAGATGACGGTCGAGCGCGGTCTTGACCGCCTCGGCGGCGGCGCGTACCTCGGCAGCGGTGGGCTGCGCAGCATCAGACATAGTGCAGACGCTATCCGTACCGGGCACCAGCCCGCACAATAGATGCGATGCCGGAATACGAATTTGTCGACGTGTACGTACCTCGCGGGGTGTCCCGCAAGGAGGCGACGCGTCTGCTGACGGACCATGCCGAGTACGGACACTGGGAGTTGGACCGACTGAGTCTGTTGCGCGACGGCAGTCGCAAGGTGCGGCTGCGCCGGCGGATCATCCGCCAGGTACGCGCCACATGGTGAGCCCGGAGAGGTCTCCGGGCGCGAACGGAGCGGGCCCCGCCGGCATGGCAGGGCCCGCTCCGTCGTCCGCTCACCGGGTCCCGGTCACGGCTCGCCGCTCATCGCTTCGCGGTCACCGCGTGGCCCTGGCCTTGCGGTAGAGGACCGCACCGGCGAGCAGCGCACCGGCGCCGGCCGGGAGCGCGATGCCGAGCGGCAGGTCACCGCCGGTGTGCGCGAGCTGGCCGTCGGCCTGCGGCCGGGCGGAGCGGCCCGCCTCCGCCGTGACCTGGGTCCCGCCGTGGGGGTGGGCGACGTGCTTGCCGGGCGCGGTGCCGGGTCCGGGGTGACCGGGCTGACCCGGCCGTGCGGGCTCACCGGGGCCGCCGGGCCTGCCCGGCCCGCCGGGGTGACCGGGCTCGGCGGGCTTGCCCGGATGCGTCGGCTGCCCGGGCTTGCCCGGCTGTCCCGGGTGCCCTGGCTCTCCCGGTCCTCCGGGCTTCCCGGGCGGGTTGCCGTACCCCTCGTCGTCGGCACAGTCGTTGCCGGTCGTGGCGTTGCCCACACCGATGATGTCGACGCTGTTGCCGCAGACGTTCACCGGGACGTCGACCGGCACCTGCACGGTGTTGCCGGAGCCGATGCCCGGCGAGCCGCCGGTGTGACCGTCCGCGCGCGAGCCGCCGGTGCCGCTGCCGGCGGAGCCGCCCGGCCGGCTTCCCGGGGCGCCGCCGTGGTGGGCGCCGTCATGGCCGCACTTGTTCCCCACCGACGGGTTGAGCAGCCCGACGACGTTCACGGTGTTGCCGCAGATGTTCACCGGAGCGTGCACCGGCGCCTGCACCGTGTTGCCGGACAGTACGCCGGGCGAGCCCCCGGCGGTGCCCGTCGCGCCCGAGTCGGCGTGCGCGTAGCCGCCCGCGGCGGCGATCACCCCGGTCGCGGCGGCCATGGTCATCAGGCCCTTGCGCGTGCCCTGTCGCATGCTGGATTCCCCCCTGCCTTCCGTGCTCTCGTTCTCGAAAAGCCGGTCGGCCCCGGAGCGCGTGGCGCGCGCTCCGGGGCCGACGGCTTGCAAAAGGACGCCCCTCAGGGAGTCTGCGTCACTTGTTGATGCAGACGTTGCCGAAGGCGGGGTTCAGGACGCCGACCACGTCGATCGTGTTGCCGCACACGTTCACCGGGACGTGGACGGGCGCCTGGATGACGTTGCCGGACACGACACCCGGGGAGCCCACGGCGGCACCCTGGGCGCCGGAGTCGGCGACGGCGAGACCCGCACCCGCGAGAACCAGACCACCGGTGGCGGCCGCAGCGGCGACGACCTTCTTGAGCATTGTTCCTCCTAGTTGGCAATGCGACCCCAAGGCGCGGGATCACATCAGATGCAACGAGGAGGAACCAATGAAGCTACGAACTGATCGTCGCATTCACCCGTCTCAGCTCGTCTCGTACGACTGGCCGAATATCGGGCCATGCGGCCGGGGCCGGGTCCTCATGACGCGTCGATGAACCGGTCGAGCACCCGCACGCCGAACTGCAGCCCGTCGACCGGCACCCGCTCGTCCACGCCGTGGAACATGCCGGCGAAGTCCAGCTCCGGCGGCAGCTTCAGCGGGGCGAAGCCGAAGCCGCGGATGCCGAGGTCGTCGAAGGACTTGGCGTCGGTGCCGCCGGAGAGCATGTAGGGGATCGCCTTGGCGGTCGGGTCCTCGGCGAGCAGCGCGGACTGCATGGCCGCCACCAGGGGGCCGTCGAAGCCGGTCTCCAGCGCCTTGTCGGAGTGCACGTCCTCACGGCGGACGTTCGGGCCGAGCAGCCGGTCGAGGTCGGCGAGGAACTCCTCCTCGTGTCCGGGCAGGAACCGTCCGTCGATGTGGGCGGTGGCCTCGCCCGGGATGACGTTGACCTTGTAGCCGGCGTTCAGCTGGGTGGGGTTGGCGGTGTTGCTCAGGGTCGCGCCGATCAGCTTGGCGATGCCGCCGAGCTTGGCGATGGTGGCCTCCATGTCCTCCGGGTCCAGCTCGGTGCCGAGCGCGTCGCCCAGTTCGTCGAGGAAGGCCCGGGTGGTCTTGGTGACCCGCACGGGGAACCTGTGCCGGCCGACCCGGGCGACCGCCTCGGACAGCTCGGTGATGGCGTTGTCGCGGTGGATCATCGACCCGTGACCGGCCGTGCCGGCCACGGTCAGCTTCATCCAGTGCATGCCCTTCTCGGCCGTCTGGATCAGATACAGCCGCCGCTGGTCGTCGACCGTGAAGGAGAAGCCGCCGACCTCGCTGATGGCCTCGGTGACGCCCTCGAACAGCTCGGGGTGGCGGTCGACCAGGTAGCGGGCGCCGTAGGTGCCGCCCGCCTCCTCGTCGGCGAGGAAGGCGACCACGATGTCCCGCGGGGGCCGGCGCCCGCTGCGCAGCCGGTCGCGGACGACCGCCAGCGTCATCGCGTCCATGTCCTTCATGTCGACGGCGCCGCGCCCCCAGACGCATCCGTCGGCGATCTCCCCGGAGAACGGGTCGTGGGTCCAGTCGACGGCGTTGGCCGGTACGACGTCCAGGTGGCCGTGGATGAGCAGCGCGGGCCGGGACGGGTCCTCGCCCTCGATCCGGGCCACCGTGGAGGCGCGGCCGGGGTGCGACTCGTAGATCTTCGGTTCCAGCCCGACCTCGGCGAGCTTCTCGGCGACCCATTCGGCGGCCTGGCGCTCGCCGGGGCCGGAGTGGTCGCCGTAGTTGCTGGTGTCGAACCGGATCAGCTCGCGGCAGAGGTCCACGACCTCGTCCTCGCCGGTGACGGTCCTGGCCGTGCCCGTCTCGCTCACGATGCTTCCTCCCGCTGTCACTGCTGGTGGTCCCCCTCATCCTCTCTCCGGCCCCGCGCCGGGCCCAAGACGGGGCCCGGCCTGTGACACGCCGTTCACGTGCGGCGGGCGCCGGGGACGGGGTGATCGGGCACCCCCGAAAGCCTGGTAATGTTTCCTTCGTCGCCGCGAGGGAAACCCCGCCGAAAGGGAAGACCTCGCACGACAGACACCTTGTCCGGGTGGCGGAATGGCAGACGCGCTAGCTTGAGGTGCTAGTGCCCTTTATCGGGCGTGGGGGTTCAAGTCCCCCCTCGGACACCAGCGAAGACCCCAGTCGATCTGGGGTCTTTCTGTTTCTCGGGGTGTGGTGTGACCGGCAGCCGGGCGTGGGGGCCGGGATCGTCGTGGTCCCCGGCGCGCACTCCGTGCCGCGCCTCGGCCGGATGCGCTGCGGCGTGGTCGCCGCGCGACGTGGCCGGCTCACCGCGGACGAGGTGGTGCTCCGCGCCTGGCCGCTGAACCGGCCGGCCGTGCGGTGAGTGTGCCGGCGGCCGCGTGGTCGACCCGGGTGCCGTGCCGGCGGGCGTGGGTGTCCAGGACGGTGCGCAGCCAGGCGGTGTCGTCCGCGCCGGCGTGCTCCAGGCGCAGCCGGCGGGCTCGCAGCGGCACCATCCGCAGTCCGGTCAGGCGGCCGGTGCCGGGGTCGAGCGAGGCCAGGTACAGCAGCCGCAGGTCGTCGCGGTAGCTCTCGTGGCCGCCGATGCCCTCGTAGTCGTTGACGAGGTCGCCGCAGCCGTACAGGACGAGCCGGTCGCGGTAGATCTCCGGTGGGCGCGGGTGGTGCGAGGAGTGGCCGTGGACGATGTCGGCGCCCGCGTCGATGAGCGCGTGGGCGAAGCGGACCTCGTCGCGGGTGACGGTGCAGCCCCAGTTGGGACCCCAGTGGACGGAGGCGACGACGATGTCCCCGGGCCGCCGGCTGCGCCGCAGGCGGTCGGTGATGTCGCGGGCGGCGGCCGTGGTGGGCCCGGTGACGAGGGCGACGCCGGGGCGTTCGGCGGTGGCGGCCCAGCTCTGCGGGATGCCGCTGGAGGGCATGCCGAAGGCGAGGACGAGGAGGCGTCCGCCGGTGCGCAGCGGGACGGTCGCGGGCCGTCGGGCGGCGGTGGTGTCCGGTCCGGCGCCGGCGGTGCGCACTCCGGCGGCGGCGAGCCGGCGGAGGGTCTCGGCGAGACCGGCGGGGCCGAAGTCGAGGACGTGGTTGTTGGCGAGGACGCAGACGTCGGGGCGGGCGGCGGTCAGGCAGGGCAGGTTGGCCGGGTGCATCCGGTAGTGGATGTCCTTGCCGGGGGCGAAGTCGCCGTCGGCGGTGACGGCGGTCTCCAGGTTGATCACCCGGGCGTCGGGCGCGGCCCGCTCCAGGACGGGCAGGGCCTCGCCCCACGGCCAGGCGGGGTCCACGGGCCGGGGCACCGGGCCGTTCAGCGCCTCGGCCAGGGCGATGTAGTCCCGGGCGTCGTGGACGTAGTCCTCCCGCAGGGCCGGATCACCGGGGTGCGCGAGGATCTGGTCGATGCCCCGGCCGAGCATGACGTCCCCGGCCAGGAACAGGGTGACCCCCTCGGACACGGTCGCCGCCTACACGTGCGCGGGCGCCATGTGGTCGGTGAACCAGGCGCACGCCAGTTCGGTGACCCGCTCCAGGGTGCCGGGCTCCTCGAAGAGGTGGGTGGCGCCGGGGACGACGGCCAGCCGGTTCTCGCAGCGCAGCCGGGCCTGCGCGGCCCGGTTGAGGTCGAGGACCGCCGGGTCGGCGCCGCCCACGATGAGCAGGGTGGGTGCCATCACCTCGGGCAGCCGGGCCCCGGCGAGGTCGGGCCGGCCGCCGCGGGAGACGACCGCGGCGGGCCGCGCGGCGGGGTCGGCGGCGGCCCACAGGGCGGCCGCGGCGCCGGTGCTGGCGCCGAAGTAGCCGAGGGCGAGCCCTTCGGCGTCGGGTTCCTCGCGCAGCCAGGCGGTGGCGTCCAGCAGTCGCCTGGCCAGCAGTCCGATGTCGAAGACGTTGCCCCGGTCGGCCTCCTCCGCGTCGGTGAGCAGGTCGAACAGCAGGGTGCCGAGCCCGGCCCGGTGCAGTCCCCGGGCGACGAACCGGTTGCGCGGGCTGTGCCGGCTGCTGCCGCTGCCGTGGGCGAAGATCACGATGCCGGTGGCGCCGTCGGGCACGGTGAGCCGGCCGCCGAGCCGGACGGCACCGGCGGTCACCGTGACCTCCCGGGCGCCGGAGGCGGCGCCCGCGGTGTGCCGGTGGCGTTCGGCGGCCCGCCGCAGACAGGCGGTGACCTCCTCGTCCTCGACCTGGGTGAAGTCGCTGTAGAACTGGCCCACGGCGGCGAAGTCCCAGGGGGTGTCCAGGCACACCAGGTCGTCGGCGTCCTCGCCGAGGCGGCGGGCGAAGTCGCGGGGGGCGACCGGGACGGCCAGGACGATGCGGGCCGCGCCGCGGGCGCGGGCGACACGGCAGGCGGCCCGGGCGGTGGAGCCGGTGGCGACGCCGTCGTCCACCACGACGGCGGTCCGGCCGGCGACGGAGGCCGGGGACGCCTGGCCCCGGTAGCGCGCGCCGCGCGCCGCGAGGAGCCGGCGCTCGCGTTCCTCGACCGCCGCGAGATCGTCCGGCCCGACGCCGGTGGCGCGCAGCACCTCCTGGTTGATCACGCGGACGCCGTCCTCGCCGATCGCCCCCATGCCCAGCTCGGGCTGGTAGGGCACGCCGAGTTTGCGTACCAGCAGGACGTCCAGGGGGGCGTCGAGCGCCTCGGCGACGGCCGCGGCGACCGGCACCCCGCCGCGGGGCAGCCCGAGCACCACCACGTCCTGGCCCCTGAGGTACTCCAGGCGCTCCCCCAGCCGCCGTCCGGCTGCCAGACGGTTCGCGAAACGCACGGCGGCACTCCTTCACTCGCGGGGCAGCCAGAGCGGGGCCGGGCCGTCCATGTCGGCCGCTCCGGTGGCCTTCATGTCGCCGTCGGCGGCGCGCAGCAGCAGGCGGCCCATGGCGATGAGGGCGCGCCCGGCGGCGAGTTCGTCGCCGATCTCGGGCATCGCCCGGTCGTGGGAGTTGCGGCGGGCCTCGGCGCGGCTCTCCAGCACGTTGTCCCCGGTGTCCAGGACGATCCGGGCCGTGGTGTCCGGATCGTGCTCGGACAGGTACACGTTCAGCCGCCACTCCTTGACGGCGGGAGGCCGGCTGCTCGCGGGTCCGGTCATCCTCGGCCCCTCCTCCCTGTGCCGGTGTGCGGTCCAGCCCTTCCACTGTGCACCCGGCCGGTGCCGGGCGCCTCCGCTGCCCCGGGCACAATGGGCGCATGACCTCGCGCGCCTGTCCCTGTGGACTTCCCGGGCCCTACGACGCCTGCTGCGGCCGGTTCCACGGCGGGCAGGCGGCCGCGCCGACCGCGGAGCTGCTGATGCGCTCGCGGTACTGCGCGTTCGTGAAGGGGGACGCGGCGTACCTGCTGCGCACCTGGCATCCGCGGACCCGGCCCGAGCGGCTGGAGCTGGACCCGCGGATGCGGTGGACGGGGCTGGAGATCCTGGACACGGCCGGCGGGTCGGCGTTCCACACCACGGGCACGGTGGAGTTCCGCGCCTCCTACCGGGGCGGTGCGCTGCGCGAGCGGAGCCGGTTCGAGCGGGTGGCCGGGGCGTGGGTGTACGTGGACGGGGAGTTCCCCGAGGATTAGGTCCTGTCGCCTGCGGCTCGCGCTGCACGGCCGTACGGCTGCAAGGAGGCTCAGCGAACGGCCAGCAGGCCGTACAGGAGGGGGATCCGGGGCTCGGGCAGCCGCCACCAGCCGGAGTCCGTGCGGACCATGCGCGGCCAGCGCGGCCAGGGAAGCTCGTCGCTCTCCCGCAGTCGCCGGACGCCCAGTCCCGCATCTGTCAACGCGTTCACGACCTCTCCCACCCCGTGCATCCACTCGTAACTGTCCGTGGCGCCCTCGACGGCCGGTCCGTCGGTGTACGTGTGGGTGGCGTCCCGGTGGACCGGACCGGAGCCCCCCAGGTAGTCGTGGCGCAGCAGCAGCTCCGGTCCCTCGTCCGGACCCGGTTTCGGGCCGAGCGCGTTGAGCAGCGGGTGGAACTCCACGACGTACAACCGCCCGCCCGGCCGCAGAAGCCCGGCCACGACGTCCGCCCACCGGCCGAGGTCGGGCAGATAGCACAGGGCGCCCTTGCCGGTGTAGACGACGTCGAACCGCCGGCCCTCGAGCGCCGCCACGGCGTCGTACACGTTGGCCTGGACGTAGGTGACGTCGAGGCCCGACTTCGCGGCGAGGTCCCGCGCGGCCGTCACGGACGCCGCCGAGAAGTCCAGGCCGACCGCCCGGGCTCCACGCCGGGCGAGGGCGAGCGTCTCCGTGCCGAGGTGGCACTGGAGGTGGAGCACGTCCCGGCCGGACAAGTCGCCGAGGTCCTCCCACTCGAACGCGGCGAACCAGCGCTCCGGATCCAGGTCTTCGTCCAGGCCGTAGAACCGGCTGGTGACGTGGACCGGGGTGCGGGCGTCCCAGTTCGCCTGGTTGGCGCGCATCAGCCGCGCGTGCTCGGCGGAGGTCATGAGGACATCCAACCGCGTCCCGGCCGCGCGCGGGGGACGAAGACCGGAAAAGTGCCGTACCGGGTGCCGGTCCGGCCGGTTCCCGTTCGTCAGGGGGGTGGAGGAGACTGATGAGGATGCCCGCCGGCGCGGCGCCGTCCGGTGACCGGCGCCGCCCCGTGCACCGGTGCCGGCCCACGGGCCATCGGGAAGAGTGCGGAGCCCGGCAGTTGGGACGGCCCCTGGTACCGCGTCCGCACGGAACGGTTCGAGGCCGCGTTCCTGCCGGACGTGGGCGAGGACCTGGAGGCCGTGGACAACGTCGACGTCTTCGTGGACCTCCCTGACGGATCCCGGTGGAGCGCGACCGTCCTCACTCTCGCGCAGGTCGGGATCCTGATGAAGCGGTGGGCCACGAGCGGCGAGGCCCTGGGCGGCCGCTATTTCTGGTGCTCGGACCGACTCATCGTCCGCGATGCCGGCGTCAGCGCGATGACCCGGGTGCTCACCGGCCTGATCGAGAACGGCGAGTTCGAGCAGATCCTCCAGCGTCTCGACGAGTGACAGGCCGCTGACAGGCCGCGTTCCGAGCCGCCGCCGCCCGCACTCTGCAACGATCAGGCCGAAAGCGCCGCCCTCCACCCCCGCCGTTCAGGGGGCCAGGATGTCCAGTTCCTGGAGGGCGCCCGCGGTGATCTCCCGGGTCAGTTCCTCGGCGCGGGCCGCGTCCCGGGCGCGGACCGCCTCGGCGAGCCGCACGTGCAGGGTGACGGCGGCCGGGTCGGGGTCCTCGAACATGACCTCGTGCTGGGTGCGGCCGGTCAGCACCTCCGCGACGACATCGCCGAGGCGGGCGAACATCTCGTTGCCGGAGGCGTTGAGGATGACCCGGTGGAAGGCCACGTCGTGGAACAGGTACGCCTCGAGCCGGTGGCCGCGTGAGTTGGCCACCATGCCGAGCGCGCACTCGGTGAGTTCGGCGCACTGCTCGGCCGTGGCGTGCTGGGCGGCCAGACTCGCGGCGACGGGTTCGACGGCGGAGCGCAGCACGGTGAGCGAACGGAGCTGGTGCGGGCGGTCGGCGCCGGCCAGCCGCCAGCGGATGACCTGCGGGTCGTAGACGTTCCACTCGGCCTTGGGGCGGACCGTGACGCCCACCCGGCGGCGGGACTCGACCAGGTGCATGGACTCCAGTACGCGGACGGCCTCGCGCATCACGGAGCGGGAGACCTCGAAGTGCTGGGCGAGCTCGTCGGTCCGCAGCACGCTGCCCGGCGGGTACTCGCCGGACGTGATGGCGGGACCGAGGGAGTCCAGTACATGGCCGTGCAGCCCCCGGCCCCGTGTGCTCATGCACTCAGCGTACGGCCTGGATCACAGACATAAAAAGTCAGACTTATACATCACACCCTCTTGAATTCGTCGTACCTAATGGGTTTCAGTGTGGCGACGCCGCAGTGGCGTCGGATGTCGAGGAAGACAGCGAGGCAGTGATGCGAACCCCCCAGGTCGTCGTCGTGATGGGCGTCGCGGGGACGGGCAAGACCACGATCGGTCCCTTGCTCGCCGCGCGACTGGGCGTCCCGTACGCCGAGGGCGACGACTTCCACCCGCAGGCCAACATCGACAAGATGACGGCCGGGATCCCGCTCGACGACGCCGACCGGTGGCCGTGGCTGGACGCCATCGGGCACTGGGCGCACGGCAGGGCCGGACTGGGCGGGGTGGTCAGCAGCTCCGCGCTGAAGCGGGCGTACCGCGACCGGCTGCGGGCCGCCGCGCCCGGGATCGTGTTCCTGCACCTGACCGGCGACCGCCGGCTGATCGAGGAACGGATGTCCCAGCGGCAGGGCCACTTCATGCCGACCGCGCTGCTGGACTCCCAGTTCGCCACGCTCCAGCCGCTCCAGCCGGACGAGGCGGGAGTCGCCGTGGACGTCAGCGGCGGCCCCGAGGAGATCACCGAGCGCGCCGTACAGGCCCTCGCGACGCTTCCCGACACCGCGGGCAGCTCCCACTAGCGCCCCCAGAAATCCCCCGTAACCGCAAGGAAACCCCGTGACCAGACTCAGCGTCGAGATGCTGGCAGCGGACGCCCCTCCGCCGATCACCTCCGCCGGGCACGCCCAGCTGGGCATCGCCGTCCTGGTGGGCATCGCTCTCATCGTCCTGCTCATCACCAAGTTCAAGCTCCACGCCTTCCTGGCGCTGACCATCGGGTCGCTGGCGCTCGGGGCGGTCGCCGGGGCGCCGCTCGACAAGGCCATCACCAGTTTCACCAGCGGGCTCGGCTCCACGGTGGCCGGCGTGGGTGTCCTGATCGCGCTCGGGGCGATCCTGGGCAAGCTGCTCGCCGACTCGGGGGGCGCGGACCAGATCGTCGACACGATCCTGGCGAAGGCCGGCGGGCGGACGATGCCGTGGGCGATGGTGCTGATCGCCTCCGTGGTCGGCCTGCCGCTGTTCTTCGAGGTCGGCATCGTGCTGCTGATCCCGGTCGTGCTGATGGTCGCCAAGCGCGGCAACTACTCCCTGATGCGCATCGGCATCCCGGCCCTGGCCGGTCTGTCCGTGATGCACGGCCTGATCCCGCCGCACCCCGGCCCGCTGGTCGCCATCGACGCGGTCAAGGCCAACCTGGGCGTGACCCTGGCGCTCGGCATCGTGGTCGCCGTCCCGACCGTGATCATCGCCGGGCCGCTGTTCTCCCGGGTCGCGGCCCGCTGGGTGGACGTGCCCGCCCCCGACCGGATGCTGCCGCAGCGCGCCTCGGAGCAGTTGGAGCGCCGCCCGGGCTTCGGCCCGACGCTCGCCACCATGCTGCTGCCGGTGGTGCTGATGCTGGCCAAGGCGCTGGTGGACATCGTCGTCGACGACCCCGCGGACCACACCCAGCGCGTCTTCGACGTCGTCGGCTCCCCGCTGATCGCCCTGCTCGCCGCCGTGATCGTCGGCTTCTTCACGCTGGGCCGGCCCGCCGGGTTCACCCGGGACCGGCTCCGGGAGACCGTGGAGAAGGGTCTGATGCCCATCGCCGGCATCCTGCTGATCGTCGGCGCGGGCGGCGGCTTCAAGCAGACGCTGATCGACTCCGGTGTGGGCCGGATGATCCTGGACATCTCCCAGGACTGGTCGATCCCGGCCCTGCTGCTGGCCTGGCTGATCGCGGTGGCGATCCGGCTGGCGACCGGCTCGGCGACGGTGGCGACGGTTTCGGCGGCCGGCCTGGTGGCGCCGCTCGCGGCCGACATGTCGACCGCCCACACGGCCCTGCTGGTCCTCGCCATCGGCGCGGGCTCGCTCTTCTTCAGCCATGTCAACGACGCCGGTTTCTGGCTGGTGAAGGAGTACTTCGGGCTGGAGGTCGGGCAGACCGTCAAGACCTGGTCGCTGATGGAGACGATCATCTCGGTGGTCGCGGGCGGCCTGGTGCTGCTGCTGTCCCTGATCATCTAGGGGCGCCGTGGCGCCCGCGGGCACCAGCGGCAGGAAGACGAAGACTCCCATCGGCGCTCAGTCCTCCGGGCCGCCGGCCTCCGGGGCCGGGATGTCGAGCAGGGCCCGC
>NZ_JBEZUP010000055.1:0-31547 GCF_040636485.1 Streptomyces sp. NPDC038707 | reverse complement strand
ACGAGATCGGCATGGGCGACAACATCTGGCTCGGCGACCGCGACGCCGTCCGCACCCCCATGCAGTGGACCCCCGACCGCAACGCCGGCTTCTCGACGTGCGACCCCGGGCGGCTGTACCTGCCGACGATCATGGACCCGGTCTACGGCTACCAGGTCACCAACGTCGAGGCGTCGATGTCCTCCCCGTCGTCGCTGCTGCACTGGACCCGCCGGATGATCGAGATCCGCAAACAGAACCCCGCCTTCGGGCTGGGGTCGTTCACGGAGCTGGCATCCTCCAACCCGGCGGTGCTCGCGTTCCTGCGCGAGTACGAGGACGACCTGGTGCTGTGCGTGCACAACTTCTCCCGCTTCGCCCAGCCCACCGAACTCGACCTGCGGGCCTACGACGGACGGCACCCCGTCGAGCTGATCGGCGGGGTGCGGTTCCCCGCCATCGGCGAACTGCCCTACCTGCTGACCCTGCAAGGCCACGGTTTCTACTGGTTCCGGCTCACCCGAGTCGCATCCCGCATCGGCCGCCGCCGCTGACCCGTCCGGCGCCGAGGAAAGGACGCGTCACCATGCCGAACACCCTCACTCCCCGACCGCGCGCCGCGACCGCGCCCGACGGGTCCCTGGACTCGCTCGGCGGGCTGCTGCGCGCATGGCTGCCGAGGCAACGCTGGTTCGCGGGCAAGGACCGGCCCGTCACCGATCTGTCGGTGCTGTCCGTGACCGAGCTGTTCCCGGGCTGTCTGCACCTGCTGGTGCACGCCTCGCACGTGCCGGTGCCCACCCCCGGCGGCACCCCGCCGCCCGGGGACTGCTACCAGTTGCTGCTCAGCCTGCGCCGGCACCTCGCGCCACGGCTGGAGCGGGCGTTCATCGGGCGGGCCACGGACGGTCCGCTGGCCGGTTACGCGGTGTACGACGCGCTGCACGACCCGCGCTCGGCCCAGCTGCTGCTGGAGCGGCTGCGCCGGCCGGGCGTGGCGGGCCCGCTGCGGTTCGAGGCGGACCCGGCCGCCCGGGTGCCCGGCGGTCTGCCGCCGCGGCTGCTGGACACCGAGCAGTCCAACTCCTCGGTCGTATACGGCGACGCGTACATCCTGAAGCTGTTCCGCCGGATCCAGCCGGGCGTCAACCCGGACCTGGAGGTGCCGGCGGCGCTGGCCGCCCTGGGTTGCTCCCGGGTGCCGGCGCCGGTGGCCTGGTTCACCACGGCCGACCCGCGCCCGGCCACCCTCGGGGTGCTCCAGCCGTTCCTGCCGGACGCCACGGACGGCTGGTCGCTGGCGCTGGGCGCGCTCGCGGCGGGCGACGACTTCACCGCCGAGGCCCACGCGCTGGGCCGGGCCATGGCCGAGGTGCACCTGGCGCTGGCCGAGGCCTTCCCGCCGGCCGGGCCGGGCGAGAACGGCGGTACGGCCGAGGCGATGTGCGCGCGGCTGGACGCCGCCGCGCACGCCGTACCCGGGCTGCTGCCCTTCGTGCCCGGCCTGCGGGCCGCGTTCGCGGCGCTGGCCACCTGCGACACCGGGCCGCCCGCCCAGCGGGTCCACGGCGACCTGCACCTGGGGCAGGTGCTGCGGGCCGGCCGCGACTGGTTCGTGATCGACTTCGAGGGCGAGCCGTCCCGGCCGCTCGCCGAGCGGCGCACTCCGCAGTCCCCGGTGCGGGACGTCGCCGGGATGCTGCGCTCCTTCGACTACGCGGCCCGGCAGCGCCGCCCCTGGCGACCCGAGTGGGCGCGCCGCTGCCGGGAGGCGTTCTGCGCGGGCTACGCGGCCCGCGCGGGCTGGGACCCACGCAAGAAGCACGCGCTGCTGCGCGCGCACGAGACGGACAGGGCGGTGTACGAGGTGCTGTACGAGGCGAGACACCGGCCGGACTGGCTGCCGGTTCCGATGGCGGCGATCAAGCGGCTCGCCGTGTGGGGAGGCTGACGCATGGCGCTGCGCGACACCACGCGTCCCGAGGCCGCGGGCCCCGTGCCGCCCGTGGCCGCCCCCCTGGACGAGGACGACCGCGGCCGGCTGCTGGCCGGGACGCACCACGATCCGCACGCCCTGCTGGGCGCCCACCCGGCACCGGGCGGCACCCTGATCCGGGCGCTGCGCCCGAACGCCCGCGCGGTCGGCGTGCTGATCGACGGCGCCCGCACCGAGCTGCGCCCGGAGGGCGACGGACTCTTCGCCGGCGTGCTGCCCTGCCCGGACATCCCGTCGTACACCCTGCTGGTGGCGTACGACGACGGGGAGCGGGAGGTGCACGACCCGTACCGCTTCCTGCCCGCCCTCGGCGAGCTGGACCTGCATCTGATCCGGGAGGGCCGGCACGAGCAGCTGTGGCGGGCGCTGGGTGCCGAACCGATGGTCCACCAGGGCGTGGCCGGCACCCGGTTCACGGTGTGGGCACCGAACGCCCGGGGGGTGCGGGTGGCCGGGGACTTCACCTACTGGGACGGCACGCAGTACCCGATGCGCTCGCTCGGCGCGTCCGGGGTGTGGGAGCTGTTCCTGCCCGGGATCGGCGAGGGCACCCGGTACAAGTTCGAGATCACCTCGCGGCACGGACACCGGTTCCTGAAGGCGGACCCGATGGCGCGGGGCACGGAGGTCCCGCCGGACACCGCGTCGGTGGTCACGGCCTCGCACTACGCCTGGGGCGACGCGGAGTGGATGGCGCACCGCGGTGACACCCCCGTGCACCAGGCGCCGTTCTCGGTGTACGAGGTGCACCTGCCGTCCTGGCGGCCCGGCGCGACCTACCGGGAGCTGGCGGAGGAACTGCCGGCGTACGCGCGGGAGATGGGCTTCACGCACATCGAGCTGATGCCGGTGGCGGGGCATCCGTTCAGCGGCTCGTGGGGCTACCAGGTCACCTCCTACTACGCGCCGACGCCCCGGCTGGGTTCCCCGGACGACTTCCGGTACTTCGTGGACGCCTGCCACCGGGCCGGCCTCGGGGTGATCATGGACTGGGTGCCGGCGCACTTCCCGAAGGACGACTGGGCGCTGGCCCGGTTCGACGGGGACCCGCTGTACGAGCCCGGGAACGCCTCGCGTGCCGAGCACCCGGACTGGGGGACGTACGAGTTCGACTACGGCCGCACGGAGGTGCGCAACTTCCTGGTGGCCAACGCGGTGTACTGGTGCGAGGAGTTCCACATCGACGGGCTGCGGGTGGACGCGGTGGCCTCGATGCTCTACCTGGACTACTCGCGGGACTCCGGGCAGTGGGAGCCGAACGTGTTCGGCGGCCGGGAGGACCTGGACGCGGTGGCCTTCCTCCAGGAGATGAACGCCACCGTCTACCGGCGCTGCCCCGGGGTGGTGACCATCGCCGAGGAGTCCACGGCCTGGGACGGGGTGACCCGGCCGACCGACGGCGGCGGGCTGGGGTTCGGGCTGAAGTGGAACATGGGCTGGATGCACGACTCGCTGGAGTACATCCAGAAGGAGCCGGTGCACCGCAAGTACCACCACCACGAGATGACGTTCTCGATGGTGTACGCCTACAGCGAGAACTACCTGCTGCCGATCTCGCACGACGAGGTGGTGCACGGCAAGCGGGCGCTGGTGTCGAAGATGCCCGGCGACTGGTGGCAGCGGCGTGCCGGCCACCGGGCCTACCTGGGCTTCATGTGGGCCCACCCGGGCAAGCAACTGCTGTTCATGGGACAGGAGTTCGCGCAGGGCGCTGAGTGGTCCGAGGCGCACGGCCCGGAGTGGTGGCTGCTCGGCGACGACTACCACTCGGCGGGCGACCACCGGGGCGTGCAGTCACTGGTCCGGGACCTGAACACGGTGTACCGGGCGACACCGGCGCTGTGGCAGCGGGACACCGACCCGGGCGGCTTCCGGTGGGTGCTGTGCGACGCGGCGGACGACAACGTCCTGGCGTTCCTGCGGTTCGCCGCCGACGGCGGTCCGCTGCTCGCGGTGTCGAACTTCTCCCCGGTCGTCCGGCACGGCTACCGCCTGTGGGTGCCCGACGGTGCCGCGGCCTGGCGGGAGGCGCTGAACACCGACGAGGTGCGCTACGGCGGCAGCGGTGTCGGTGCCGGGGGGCCGGTCAAGGCCGAGGACGGGTTCCTGACCCTGACGCTGCCGCCGCTGGCCACGGTCTGGCTGGTGCCGGAGGGCTGAGCGGCCGCAGGTGTCGGCAGCCGTCCGAGGGGCATCCGGGGTCGTACAGACACCCGACTGCCCCTCGCGGCACGACATGGAAGGGCGGCACCACGTGCGCACCGTAGGAGTGGAGGAGGAACTCCTCCTGGTCGATCCGGACAGCGGCGACCCGAAGGCGCTGGCGGCGGCCGTCCTCGCCCGCGCCGCCCAGGACGATCCCGGGCAGCAGGTCTTCGAGAAGGAGCTGTTCGGGCAGATGCTGGAGTTCGCCACGCATCCGCAGTCGGACATGGCGCGGCTCGGCGACGAGATCGTCCGCTGCCGCAAGGAGGCGGCCGGGCACGCCGGGGAGATCGGCTGCGGGGTCGCCGCGCTGGCCACCTCGCCGCTGCCGGTCAGCCCGGCGCTCAGTGTGAACGAGCGGTACCAGTGGCTGGCCGAGCGGTTCGGGATCCCGACCTGGGACCAGCTCGTGTGCGGCTGCCATGTGCACGTCTCGGTGGAGTCGGACGAGGAGGGGGTCGCCGTCCTGGACCGGATCCGCCCGTGGCTGCCGGTGCTGCGGGCGATGAGCGCCAACTCCCCGTTCTGGCAGGGCCGCAACACCGGTTACGCCAGCTATCGCAGCCGGGTGTGGAACCGCTGGCCGACGGCCGGGCCGACCGAGCCGTTCGGCACCCCCGAGCAGTACCACCGGCGGGTGGCCGACATGGTGGACACGGGCGTCGTGCTGGACGAGGGCATGGTCTACTTCGACGCGCGGCTGTCCGCCCGGTACCCGACGGTGGAGGTCCGGGTGGCGGACGTGTGCCTGTACGCGGAGACCGCCGTCCTGCTCGCGACGCTGGTGCGCGCCCTGGTGGAGACGGCCGCGGCCGAGTGGCGGGCGGGCCGGCCGGCGCCCGGCACCGGGGTGAGCCTGCTCCGGCTGGCCGACTGGCAGGCCGCCCGGTCCGGCCTGGAAGGGGACCTGCTCGACCCGGTCACCCTGCGGCCCCGGCCCGCCGCGCGGGTGCTGGAGTCCCTGCTGGAGCACACCGGGGACGCGCTCACCGCCAGCGGCGACGCCGACCGTGCCGAGCGGGGCGTGGCGGAACTGCTGCGCGGCGGCAACGGCGCGCGGGAGCAGCGCAGGCTGCTCGAGCACACCGGCAGCCTGCGTGACGTCGTCACCGAGTGCGCCCGGCGCACCCAGGGCTGAACGTACCCGCACCCGGCCGTCACAGGGTCCAGGGGCGAGCCTCCGCACGGCGGCCGTCACGGGACGCCGGCACCGGGCGTCCCGCACGGCTGCCGTCACAGGATCAGGGTCAGCGCGTAGACCAGGAAGAGCGCCGCGACGAGGATCACCACGACCAGGATCAGGGTCAGCGGCGCCTTCGCCCAGCCCTTCGTCGGATTGTGCGTCTCCCGGGGCCCGGCCTCCGGCATGCTGCTCTCGGCGGGCGGGGTCTCGCCGGGCGGGACTCCGCCGCCGGGTTCCAGCCCGGTGCTGCGCTCGGGCTCCGGATCGGGGTTCACATGACTCATGTCTCCCGAGTCCCCCGGACACGCCCACATCATCAGTCGATCACGAGTTCCCGGATCCGGTCACCGAACGCCGTGCCCTGAGCTACATTCGAGCACCGCCGACACCGAGCCGATCGGCGGAGTGACCCTCCGTACCCCGGGAGCAGCGCATGCGGAACGTCGCCCTCGCCCCGGCCGCCGCCCCGCCGCTCACCGGCGGCCTCGCCGACAGCGTCTTCAGCGCGGCGGAGCGCGAGCCCGCGTTGCCGGTGCTGGCGTACCGCGCGGGATCCGCCGGCGGCTGGCGGACGATGACGGCGGCCGAGCTGCGGGACCAGGTGACGGACGTGGCCCGGGGCCTGGTCGCCGCCGGGATCGCGCCCGGCGACCGGGTGGCCCTGATGTCCCGGACCCGGCACGAGTGGACGGTGTTCGCCCACGCCCTGTGGGCCGTCGGCGCCGAGCTGGTGCCCGTCCACCCTGCCGCCGCGCGCGACCAGGTGGAGTGGATCCTGCGGGAGACCGGCTGTGTCGCCGCGCTCGTGGAGGACGAGCAGGCCGTCATGACCGTCGGCACGGTGTGTGTCCGGCTGCCCCGGCTGCGGCACGTCTGGCAGCTGGACGCGGGCGCTCTCGCCGGGCTCGTCGCGGACGGCGCGGCGGTGCCGCACACCACCGTGGAGTCGCTGCGCCGGCTCGTGCCGCCGGACGCCACGGCCGCCGTGGTCCACACCTCCGGCACCTCGGGGCGGCCGATGGGCTGCGTGCTCAGCCACCGCGGACTGGCCTACCCGTGCGACACCCTGCTGGCCGGCTGGGCGCACACCGCCGCGCCCTCGGGGCAGCGGCCGTCCGTGCTGGCCTTCCTGCCGTTCTCCCATGTGTACGGCCTGATGATCATGCTGATGTGCGTGCGCGGCGGGATCCTGCTGGGGCACGAGCCGGAGACGGCCGAGGCGGCGCTGACGTCGGCCCTCGGCACCTTCCGGCCGACGTACCTCTACGGCGTGCCATCGCTGTTCGAGCGGCTGTACAAGAGCTTTCTGCGCTCCGCGCGAGAGGCGGGCCGGGGCGCCCTGTTCGAGCGGGCCGCGCGCACGGCGCGGGAGTTCGCCGCGGCCGAGGAGCGCCGGCGGCTGGGCGCCGGGCCGGGCCCCGGTCTGGAGCTGAGGCTGCAACACGCCCTGTACGAACGGACGGTGTACCGGGGGCTGCGGGCGGTGCTCGGCGGCCGGGTGGTGGGCGGCACGTCCGGCGGCTCCGCGCTCGGCCGTGAACTGGGCCTGTTCTTCGAGGGCATCGGCGTGCCGGTGCACGACGGCTACGGACTCACCGAGACCTCCGGCGGGATCACCACACAGCCGCCGGGCCGGGAGAAGTCCGGGACGGTGGGCACCGCGCTGCCGGGCACCGGGATCCGGGTGGCCGACGACGGGGAGATCCTGGTCAGCGGGCCCTCGGTGTTCCAGGGCTACATCGGCGACGAGCGGGCGACCCGGGCCGCGCTGCGCGACGGCTGGCTGGCCACCGGGGACCTCGGGCGGCTGGACGCCGACGGTTTCCTGACGATCACCGGGCGCAAGAAGGACGTCATCGTCACCAGCGGGGGCAGGACCGTGGCCCCGGGCCCGCTGGAGGAGCGGCTGCGCGCGCACCCCCTCGTCCACCAGGCGGTGGTGATCGGCGACGACCGGCCCTGTGTCGGCGCCCTGATCACCCTGGATCCGGACTTCCTCGCGCACTGGCGGACCGCGCTCGCGCTGCCCGGGGACGCCCCGGCCCGCCAGGCCCGGGAGGAGAACGCGCTGCGGGAGGAGATCGCGCGGGCGGTGGCCTCCGCCAACAGCGCGGTGTCCCGCGCGGAGTCCATCAGGGTCTACCGCGTCCTCCCGGAACCGTTCGCGGCGGCCGACGGGTTGCTCACGCCGTCCCTGAAGCTGCGCCGGGACGCGGTGGTACGGCACTACGCGGCCGAGATCGAGGCGATGTACGCGACCCGGTCCCGGCCGCGGCCCGAGGTGCGGGAGCCGGCCGAGTGGGACGACACGGACGACGTGTTCCGCTGAGGGAGGTGGCACCCCTCGGGATCCGTGGGGACGGGGAGAGCGGACGGATAGTCCGCGCGGCTGGGGGAACCCGCAGCGCAGCGAAGAGATCAGCGACGACGAGAGACCGCCCGGGCCGCGGGGCCGGTCGGGGCCGGGGAAGCGAGATGGCGACGGAGCCGCGTTGGGACGACACACCACCGTCGGAGGAGAGGTACGAGCGTACGTTCTCCTTCCCCGGCGAGCTGCGCAACGTCACGGGTGCGCGGCTCGCCGCGGAGGAGTTCCTGCGCGCCCTGTCCCGGCAGGCGCCGCCGGGCGCCCAGGAGTACTGGGACGACATCCTGCTGGTGGTGACCGAACTGGCCGCGAACGCCATCCAGTACGCGCCGGGCCCGTTCGACCTGCGGATGCGCCGCACCTTCGACGGGGTGCACGTGACGATGCGGGACACCAACCCGGCCCGGCCGGAACCGCGGCCCTTCCATCCGCGCACCGGTGGCGGCGGGATCGGCTGGCACCTGGTGCACACGCTGTGCAGCCAGGTCAGTGTCGTCGTCCACGACACCGGCAAGGACATCCACGCGTTCCTGCCCTGGTGACGCCGAAGGCTGCGACCGGCCGGCGGTACGACGTGTAGGCGGGCGCGCACCGGTTACTCCACCGGGCAGTGGGGGCGAGGTGCCCCCCGCGCGTTCGTCTGCCTGCCGCATCCGGCTGGCGGGGTGACCCCGGGCGCGGTGGGATCGGAGTTGGCGCACAGCGATCCAGGGCATGCGAACGGTGTCGAGCCGGACCGCCTGGAGCCGCAGAAAGGGATGAACACCGTGACACGACCCAGGATCCTGGTGGTGGGCGCAGGCTTCGCCGGAGTCGAGTGCGTCCGCCGCCTGGAGCGGAAACTCGCCCCCGACGAGGCCGACGTCACGCTGGTGACGCCGTTCTCCTACCAGCTCTACCTGCCTCTGCTGCCCCAGGTCGCCTCCGGCGTGCTGACGCCGCAGTCGATCGCCCTGTCGCTGCGCCGCAGCAAGAAGTACCGCACCCGGATCATCCCGGGCGGTGCGATCGGGGTGGACCTGAGGTCCAAGGTGTGCGTCGTCCGCACCATCACCGACCAGATCGTCAACGAGCCGTACGACTACATCGTGCTGACCCCGGGCAGCGTGACCCGCACCTTCGACATCCCGGGCCTGACCGACCACGCCTTCGGGATGAAGACGCTCGCCGAGGCCGCCTACATCCGTGACCACGTCATCTCCCAGCTGGACCTGGCGGACGCCAGCGACGACCCGGCCGAACGGGCCGCGCGGCTGCAGTTCGTGGTGGTCGGCGGCGGCTACGCGGGCACGGAGACCGCGGCCTGTCTGCAACGCCTCACCCACGCCGCCGTCCAGCGCTATCCGCGGCTGGACCCGGGCCTGATCCGCTGGCACCTGATCGACATCGCGCCCAAGCTGATGCCCGAACTGGGCGACAAGCTGGGCCGCAGCGCGCAGGAGATCCTCGCCCGGCGCGGCATCGAGGTGTCGCTGGGGGTGTCGATCGAGAAGGCCGGTGCCGAGGAGGTCACCTTCACCGACGGCCGGGTGGTGCCGACGCACACCCTGATCTGGACGGCCGGGGTGGTCGCCAGTCCGCTGATCGCCACGCTCGGCGCGGAGACGGTCAAGGGCCGGCTGGCGGTGACCGCCGAGATGTGCCTGCCGGGCCACGACGGGGTGTTCGCGCTCGGCGACGCGGCGGCCGTGCCGGACCTGGCCAAGGACGCGGAGGGCGCGGTCTGTCCGCCCACCGCCCAGCACGCCATGCGGCAGGGCAAGGTGGTCGCCGACAACGTGATCGCCACGCTGCGCGGACAGCCGATGCGGCCCTACGAGCACAAGGACCTGGGTCTGGTCGTCGACCTCGGCGGCAAGGACGCGGTGTCCAAGCCGCTCGGCGTGGAGCTGCGCGGGGTGCCCGCGCAGGCGGTGGCCCGGGGCTACCACTGGTCGGCGCTGCGCACCAACGTCGCCAAGACCCGGGTGATGACCAACTGGCTGCTGAACGCGGTCGCGGGCGACGACTTCGTGCGCACCGGTTTCCAGGCGCGCAAGCCGGCCCGGCTGAAGGACTTCGAGTTCACCGACTCCTATCTGACGCCGGAGCAGGTGCGGGACCGGGTGGAGGGCGCGTCCGCCGGCCCGGCCTGATGTGACCGTGATCACCGGCGGCGGCCGATGAGTGCGGCCCGGGCCGGCCGTCCTACCAGGTGATCACGGAACATCACGCGGAAGGACGCACCACCATGAGTGAGCAGACCGTCAAGGGCCCGGCGAGCTACTTCCCCTCGATCGAGAAGAAGTACGGCCGCCCGGTCGCCGAGTGGCAGGAGCTGATCCGCTCCTCGCCGCTGACCCGGCACATGGAGCTGGTCGGCTGGCTGAAGTCGGCGCACGGGATCGGCCACGGGCACGCGAACGCCCTGGTGGCCGCCACTCTGGCCGAGGGACGGTAGCCCCCGGCCCGCGTGCGATGCTGGGTCGCGGATCATGTCCGGTACGGAAGAGAGCGCGGCGGAGTGAGGGCACGGGGACGGTCGGGACGGGTACGGATGTGGGACCGGCTCGCGGCGTCGGACCCCGGACTGCTCCGGCTGACGGCGGGCCTGCGCACGGTCACCGCCATCGCCCTCACCCTCGCCGTCCTGGCCGCCGTCGGCGTCCCGGTGCCCCATCTGGTCGCCGGGGCCATGGCCGCGATGGTCGCCACCTTCGCCATCCGGGAGAAGCAGCCCGCCCGGCAGGCCCTCACCCTCGCGCTGGGCCTGCCGGTGGCGCTGGCCTCGGTGTCGCTGGGCGCGCTGCTCAACCAGCACGTCGTCGCCGGCGACCTGTTCTTCGTCGCACTGATCTTCAGTGCCGTCTACGGCCGCCGGTTCGGCGACCGCGGTACGGCGCTCGGGCTGATCGGGTTCCAGGTCTATTTCCTGTCGCTGTTCGTGCGCGCCACGCCGGGCGTGCTGCCCGCGCTGTACGGCGTCATCTGCGTGGCGTTCGCGTGCAGCGCCACCGCCCGCTTCGTGCTGCTGCCGCAGACCCCGGCGGGCACCCTGGACCGGCTGCGGCGAGCCTTCCGCGCGCGGCTCGCCCAGTTGATCGCCAGCCAGGCGAAGCTGCCGGACGCCGGACCCGAGGAGATGGAGAAGATCCTCGAGGAACTGCGCGACCGCACCGCCCGGCTGCACGAGACGGCGCTGCTCATCCAGGGCCGGCTGGAGGACGGCACCCCGGACCCGGCGGTGGCCCGGCTGCTCCAGCGCCGGGTCGCGGACGCCGAGATCGCGGCCGAGCGGCTGGGGCTGCTGCTGCTCACCGCGCGCAGCGCCGAGCGCACCGACACCCTCACCCTGCATCTGCCGGGCGCCCCGGTGCCCTCGGGGGTCGCCCTGCCGGTGCGGGACGGGGCGGCGGCCGCGCTGCGCCGGGACCTGCGGGCGCTGCGGGTGCTGATGCTGCGCCCGGCCGGGGAGGCGTCGGGGGTCGCGCTCGCCCAGGTGCGCAACCGGCTGCTGGGCTACCGCGAGGAGGAGAACCTTCCCGACGCGTCCCCGGCCGTGCAGGACGTCTTCCGGGGGCTCGGCGAGGCGGCCCGTGCCTCGCTCGGTCTGCGTCTGGCGCTGGACGGCCCGCAGGACGAGTCCGCCGACAGCCCGGCGACCACCCGCTCGCGCGAGGAACTGGACGCGGAGGACACCGCGATCGAGATCAGCGAGGAGCAGGCCCCGCAGACGGCGGAGCCGACCGGGCTGAAACGGCCCACCACCCGGGCCGCCCTCCAGGTCGCGGTCGGCTCCTCGCTGGCCATCGCCGGCGGTGAGCTGCTGTCCAGCCAGCGCTGGTACTGGGCGGTGCTGACCTGCTGGATCGTGTTCCTGAACACCGCCTCCACCGGCGAGATCCTGGTGAAGGGCTACCGGCGGCTGCTGGGCACGGTCCTCGGGGTGGTGGCGGGCATCGGGCTCGCCGGGCTGGTCGGGCACCACACCTGGACGGCGTTCGCCCTGGTGCTGCTGTTCATCTTCGCGATGTTCTACACCGCGCCGCTGTCGTACACCCTGATGTCGTTCTTCGTCACGGCGATGCTCGGGCTGCTGTACACGCTGCTGAACACCTACAGCGCGCAGGTGCTGGTGCTGCGGATCGAGGAGACGGCGCTCGGCGCGGCCTGCGGGGTGTTCGCCGCGGCGGTGGTGCTGCCGGTGCACACCCACCGCCGTACCGACGAGCTGCTGGTGGCGGTCCTGGACCGGCTCGCCGACGTCACGCGGGGCGCCGTCGACCAGCTGAGCGGCGGGGCGGGCGGCGATCTGGTGGAGCGGGCGCGGGAGCTGGACCAGGCGCTGGCGGACCTGCGGGCGGCCACCCAGCCGCTGACCCATCCGATCACGCCGCTGCGTTCGCGCCGGGACTCGGTGCGGTACGTGGTGGCGCTGCTGGAGACCTGCGCGTACCACGGGCGGTCCCTGGCGGCCACGGCCGAGCTGCTGCCGACGCACCCCTCGATCGCGGCCGATCCCCGGCTGCGCGGGGCGTGCGGGCGGATCGTGCACAACATCGAGGCGATCGCGGCGCATGTGGCGGACCCGCGGGCCACCGAGGAGATCGAGAGCGGCCCCAGCATCGCGTCGATGCTGGAGCCGGGGACCCTGCGCACCCCGCGCTACGGCCGGGTGACCGACCGGGTACTGCGCCATCTGCAACGCCTGGACGAGGCGGTCTCCGGCCTGGCCCGCCCCCTCGGGGTCACCGGCGGTCAGAACCGGTGAGCCGCGGCACCCCTGGCGTCCGGCCGCCGGCGGGAGAACCCGCCTGCCGTGCCGTTGCGACAGGCCCGGCGGAACCCGTCGGAGGCCTGCCGTCACTCGCGCGGACGGGCCGGGCCGCCGTCCGGTCGCGCTGAGACCCGTCGGCGCCCGCGGCGCGACCGCCTACCGCCCGCCCGCGGAACCCGGGCGGCGCGTGCCGAGCGCTTCCTCGCGGATGCGGGCGCAGCTGCGGCTGATCAGGCGGGAGACGTGCATCTGGGAGATGCCGAGCCGGTCGGCTATGCGGCTCTGGGTCATGTCCTCGAAGAAGCGCATGTAGAGGATGGCCCGCTCGCGCTCGGGCAGCCGGCGCAGCCCCTCCTTGGCGGCCTCCCGGTCCACGACGACGTCGTACGAGGTGTCCGTCTCACCGAGGGTGTCGGCGAGGCTGTAGCCGTCGTCACCGGCGGACAGCTCGGCGTCCAGGGAGAGGGTGCTGAAGCTCTCCAGCGCCTCCATCCCGGCGCTGACCTCCTCCTCGGTGAGCCCGGTGTGCGCGGCGATGTCGGCGACGGTGGGCTCGGGGCTGCCGGGGTTCTGGGTGAGTTCCCGCCGGGCCACCCGCACCCGGTTGCGCAGTTCCTGGACGCGGCGCGGCACCCGCAGGGCCCACATCCGGTCCCGGAAGTGCCGCTTGACCTCTCCGGTGATCGTCGGCACGGCATAGCTCTCGAAGGCGCCGCGGGACGGGTCGAACCGGTCGATGGCCTTCACCAGTCCCAGCGCGGCCACCTGGCGCAGGTCCTCCACGGACTCGCCGCGGTCGCGGAACCGGCCGGCGATCCGGTGGGCCATGGGCAGCCAGGCGGTGACGAGTTCGTCGCGTACGGCGTCCCGCTCGGGGCCGTCGTCCAGTTCCGCGAGGCGGGCGAACAGCGCCGCGGTGTCGGGGGCGTCGTCATGGTTGCGACGGGCGGACGTCCCGCCGGTGGCGGGGGCGGTCGCGCCGGGACGGCTTGTCGACATGTCGGTCAGCATGCGGAATCGCTCCTGAACGTGGCTTCAGGGCACCTCCGGAAACAGGGGTTCCGGGTTCTTGCCCGAACGGTGGTGTCAGGGTTTCGCCGCGGGTGAGCCGCCGGGCCCGGCGGGAGGGGCCCAGGCAGCGGGTCTCCCCGCTGGGCGCGCGCCTCCGGTCCGAAGCACGAGATTCCGCCTGCCCCCTGGCCCGGCGGGCAAACACCGCCGTGCGCGGAACTTCCGCGACCGCCTCGGTGCAAGCGGAACGCGGACCGGAACCCGTTGGCGGTCCGGCACTCTCGGTGCGGGTGTCATCACTCCGGATCCCGCGGGTACCCGCGGGACATGACGGATGTCGTGGACGCGGACGAATTGTTGCGCCGCATCCGGCGCGGCCGGGAGCACGCGGCGGCGCAGGAGGAGGCATGGCGGGAGCGGGCCCGGAGCCTGGCGGCGACGGATCCGGCGGGTGCCGCGGAGGCGGCGGACCGGGCGCGGGCCTTCGAGGCGGTGCTGACGGTGCTGGAGGAGATCGTCAGCCCGGGCGGGGCTCCCGTGCGGGCGGACGGAGTGAAACAGGTCACCTGACCCGGTTTGGGCTGTGGGGAGGCCCGGTAAATGGTTTATCGTTCATCCATACGTGATGCGGGAGCGGCGCGGCGACGTCCTGTCCCCCGTCCCGCGTCACCCCATGCGGCCCTGGCTGGTTTCCCCCGTCCAGCCAGGGCTTTTCGCTGCCCTGAAGCGGCCGGGGAACGGCAGGCGCCCCCCTTCGAGGTGCCCGGGCCGGCGCCAGCGGCTGAAATGGGTGGGAGCACAGCACCCGGACCGCAACCGCCGCCGGCGAGGAGCCCCGCGCCATGACCAAAGCGATCAAACTGCTCACCGCCCTCCCCCAGGCCCAGCGCGAACGGCTGATGGAGGTGGCGAAGGAGGTCTCCTTCCCGGAGGACAGCCGCATCTTCGAGGCGGGCGGTACGGCCGACCGGTTCTGGGTGATCCGCTCCGGCGCGGTCCACCTGGACACCGAGGTCACCTCCCGGCAGCGGGTGACCGTGGCCACGCTCGGCGCGGGCGACCTGCTCGGCTGGTCCTGGCTGTTCCCGCCGTACGAGTGGGACTTCGGCGCGGTGGCCTTCACCGACGTACGCGCCTACGAGTTCGACGGGCCGTCGGTGCTCGGGCTGTGCGTGGAGGATCCGCTGCTCGGGCTCTCGGTGGTGCGGACGGTGGCCGAGATCCTCGCCCACCGGCTGGAGACGACCCGCGGCAAGCTGATGGAGCAGTACACCATCCGGCGGCGGGTCGGCCCCCTGTGACTCCTGTCCTCGCCCCGGCCGCCCGGGGCGGTCAGACGCGGTAGCGGCGCAGCGCGGGGACGGCGGTGGCCAGGGCCAGCATCGCCACCACGACCAGGGCCCCGCCGCCCGCGACGGCGGCCCGCGGGCCGAAGGCCGCGCCGGCGGTGCCGTGCAGGACGTCGGCCAGCCGGGGCCCGCCCGCGACGACCACCGTGAACACCCCCTGCATCCGGCCGCGCATCTCGTCGGTCGCGGCCGACAGCAGGATGGCGCCGCGGAACACCATCGAGACCATGTCGGCGACCCCCGCCGCGGCGAGGAAGACCACGGCGACCCAGAGGTTGCCGCTCAGTCCGAACCCGGCGATGGCCACGCCCCAGCCGACGACCGCGCCGACGACCATCCAGCCGTGCCGGCGGGCCCGCGAGAACACGCCGGAGAACAGGCCGCCGAGCACCGCGCCGACCGGGATGCCGGCGAACAGCACGCCGAGCGCCAGGCCCTCGCCGCAGGAGCCGTAGGTCTCGGCGGCCAGCTGCGGGAACAGGGCGCGGGGCATGCCGAACACCATGGCGACGATGTCGGCGAGGAAGGACAGCAGCAGCACCTTGTGCCGGGAGATGTACCGGAACCCGTCCGCGATGTCGCGCAGCCCGGCCCGGCGGGCCCGCCCGCCGAGCGGCGGCAGGGCGGGCAGCCGGACGACGGCCCACACGGTCACGCACAGCGCGAGCGCGTCGATGAGATACAGCTCCGGCAGCCCGACCACCGGGATGAGCGCGCCGGCGAGCAGCGGCCCGGCCACCAGACCGGTCTGCATCACCGTCGAGCCGAGCGCGTTCGCGGCCGGCAACTGCTCGGCCGGGACCAGCCGGGCTATGGAGGCGCTGCGGGCGGGCGCGTTGAGTCCGAAGAAGGCCTGTTGCAGCGCGAGCAGGACCATCAGGACGACGGCCGAGTCCAGGCCGCTGACGGCCTGCGCCCAGAACAGCAGCGAGGTCACCGCGATGCCGCTGTTGGTGACCAGCAGCAGCTTGCGCCGGTCGACGGTGTCGGCGACCGCCCCGCCCCACAGCGCGAAGGCGACCATGGGCACCAGGCCGGCCAGGCTCGCGTAGCCGACCCAGGCCGAGGAGTGGGTGATGTCGTAGATCTGCTTGGGTACGGCGACGGCGGTGAGCTGGCTGCCGACGGCGGTGACGATGGTCGACGACCACAGCCGCCGGTAGGCGGGGATGCGCAGCGGGCGGGTGTCCATCGCCCAGCGGCGCAGGCCGCGCCGGGCCGGCCGGCCGGCCTCCGGCGCGCCGGTGGTGTCCTCGGTGCTGCTGCTCTCGTTCGTGTCCACGGATGTCCTGGTTGCTCGTTACATCTTTTTGGTTCGAGAGGCTGACTATCGCAGGAGCAGCCGGTGGACTTCGAACGGGTGTGGTCAGGACCCTGCGATCAGGCTCACGCCCAGCACCAGCATGGTGGCGGCGACCAGGCCGTCCAGGACCCGCCAGGCACCGGGCCGGGCCAGGTGGCGGCCGAGCAGCCGGGCGCCGAAGCCGAGGGCGGTGAACCAGCAGACGCTGGCGAGCGCGGCGCCGAGCCCGAAGGTCCAGCGCAGCGGGCCCCGGTCGGCGGCCAGCGAACCGAGCAGGAACACGGTGTCCAGATAGACGTGCGGGTTCAGCCAGGTCATCGCCAGGCAGGTGAGCACGGCCCGGCGCCGGGAGCCCGTGGTCTCGCCCTCCGTGGTGAGCCCGGTGCCCGGCCTGAGCACCCGGCGTGCGGCCAGGGCTCCGTAGCAGAGCAGGAAGAGGCCGCCGACGACGCCCACCGCGCGCAGCGCGCCCGGCCAGGCCACCACCACCGCGCCCACCCCGCCCACGCCGAGCGCGATGAGCACCGCGTCGGACAGGGCGCAGATGCCGACCACGGTGAGCACGGCGTGCCGGCGCACCCCCTGCCGCAGGACGAAGGCGTTCTGGGCGCCGATGGCGACGATCAGGGAGAGGCCGGTGCCGAATCCGGCGGCAGCGGCGGTCAGGGCGTGGTTCATGCCGATGACGCTAGAGAACCGGCGGCCCCAAGTACAGCTAACGATTTTTACGTACCATTAGTACGCATGATGGCAGAGCTTCCCGTGGAGCAGATCCGGACCCTGCTGGCCGTGGTCGACGAGGGCACCTTCGACGCCGCCGCCGCGGTGCTGCACGTGACACCGTCGGCGGTCAGCCAGCGGGTCAAGGCCCTCGAGCAGCGCACCGGCCGGGTGCTGCTCCAGCGCACCAAACCGGTACGGCCCACGGAGTCCGGCGCGGTGCTGGTGCGGTTCGCCCGGCAGCTCGCCCGGCTGGAGCGGGACGCGTGGGGCGAACTGGGGCTGAACGGCACCGGGGAGCCGACCCGGGTGTCGGTCGCGGTGAACGCGGACTCGCTGGCGACCTGGTTCCTGCCGGCCCTGACCCGGGTCGCCGGCCTCTGCTTCGAACTGCACCGGGAGGACGAGGACCACACCGCGGCGCTGCTGCGCGAGGGACTGGTGATGGCGGCGGTGACCTCCGCGCCGGACCCGGTGCCCGGCTGCACGGTCCGCCCGCTCGGCCGGATGCGGTATCTGCCCGTGGCCGCGCCGGAGTTCATCGCCGGCCGGCCGGCGGGCCGGCCGCCCGCGCAAGCGCTGGCCCGGGCGCCCGTGGTGGTCTTCGACCGCAAGGACGACTTCCAGGACGACTTCGCCCGCCGGTTCGGCCACGCCTCGGCCGGCCCGCTGCGGCACCAGGTGCCCACCTCGGAGGGGTTCCTGGACGCGGTCGTCGCGGGGCTGGGCTGGGGCATGGTCCCGGAGGCCCAGGCCGTGCCGCTGCTGGAGCGGGGTCGGCTGGCCGTGCTCGTCCCGGGCGCGTACACGGACGTCGCCCTGCACTGGCAGCAGTGGAAGCTCGACTCCCCCGCGCTGGCGGCCCTGGCCGAGGCGGTGACGGCCAGGGCCGCGGAAGCCCTGCGCCGCTGAGGAACGGCCGGACTTCCCCGCGGGGGCGACCGGTCACGTGGGCGCCGGCCCCAACCACCCCTGCGACCGGGCCGGTTGGCCGCCCACGGCCGTGATCCCGGGCCGCCGGGAGGTCACCGTCCGCGGAACGGACGCCGGTTGTGCCGTTTCACGTCCTCCCGACCGGTCACCCGGACGCGAGAACGCTGACGACAGCGCACGGACGACTTCCACCGATCCAGGAGACTTCCGATGGACAACTGGCGCGACCATGCCGCGTGCCGCCACGAGGATCCCGATCTGTTCTTCCCGATCGGGACCACCGGCCCGGCGCAGGTGCAGACCGAGCGGGCGAAGGCGGTGTGCGGACACTGCCCGGTCCGGGAGCAGTGCCTGGACTGGGCGCTGGACACCGGCCAGAGCATCGGCGTCTGGGGCGGCACCACGGAGCTGGAACGCCGGGCGCTGCAGCGTCGCCGGGCCCGCTCCCGGTCCCGCTCCAGCTGACCGCCTGCCCGGCGGGGCCCGGCGGGACGCCGTCGGTCCTCTCGCCGGGGCCCGGCGCGCGGCTCAGCCGCCCCCGCGGCGCAGGGTCCCCCATGCCCGCTCCTGGCGGGTCACCTCCGCCCGGGCCTCCTCGATCACCTCGTCACCGATCCAGCAGAGCGGCTCGACGTCGGCCACCAGGGGCTCGTTGTCGGGGCCCCGGCCCCGCTCCCGGCCCCTGAGGACCCAGGGCCGTACACCCGGCCCCTTGTCGTGCGGCAGGTGCGCGTAGTCGTAGAGGCGGCGGGCCACCCACAGCTCGACCGACCGGCCGTTCCACCACTCCTCCACGTCGAGCGGGTTGGCGGACAGCCCGGGCATGCGCACACCGGTCAGCTCGTCGATGCTGGACACCCTGTGGAGATCGGGTCCGGGCCCCTTGGACCACCGCACGTACAGGCCCCGGTGGCGCCGCACCAGACGGGCCGCGTCGGCGAGGGTGCTCACGACCGGCAGGTCGTCCGGTGCGCTCATGGTGTGACCTCCCTGTGCTGCGCGTACGGAACGCGACCGGAGTACCCCCGCCACGCTCCGGAAATCGGACGTCGGCCCAGGCGGGCCGGTGCCCCGGATTCCCCCTTCTTCCGGTCGCGTCACGTCGCGTCGCCGCCCGGTGGGCGGGGTGGTGCGCAGTACGCTCGCGGCACCGTCCCCGCCCCGGAAGGAGCCCCGTGCCATGAGCGTGCGCCTGCGCCGGATCTACGAACCGCCCGAGCCCGACGACGGTCTGCGTGTGCTGGTGGACCGGCTGTGGCCGCGCGGCCTCGCCAAGGACGAGGCACACGTGGACGAGTGGCCCAAGGGGCTGACGCCGTCGGCCGAGCTGCGCACGTGGTACCACGCGGGCGAGGGCACGTACGAGGAGTTCCGCCGGCGCTACGAGGCCGAGCTGGCCGCGCCGGAGGCCGCCGCCCTGCTCGACGGTCTGCGCGCGTCGGCCCGCAAGGGGCGCGTGACGCTCCTGACGGCGTCGAAGCGGCCGGAGGAGAGCCACGCGCGGGTCCTGCTGGAGCTGGTACGGGACTGAGGTCCCCCTGCCGGCCGGGGTTCAGCCGGTGTGCCGGGCCGCGTGCCGGCCCGCCGCCCGGCCCGAGAACAGGCAGCCGCCGAGGAAGGTCCCCTCCAGGGCGTTGTAGCCGTGCACCCCGCCGCCGCCGAACCCGGCCACCTCGCCCGCCGCGTACAGCCCCTCGACGGGGGTGCCGTCGGTGCCGAGGGCCCGGGAGTCCAGGTCGGTCTGGATGCCGCCGAGGGTCTTGCGGGTCAGCACGTGCAGCCGGACGCCGATGAGGGGGCCCGCGGCCGGATCGAGGATGCGGTGCGGGGCGGCGACCCGGCCGAGCCGGTCACCGAGGTAGCGGCGGGCGTTGCGGATGCCCTGGATCTGGGCGTCCTTGCTGTAGGGGTTGGCGAGCTGCGCGTCACGGGCCTCGATCTGGCGGCGCACCTCGGCGGCGTCCAGCAGCGGCTCGCCGGTCAGGCCGTTCATCTTCTCCACCAGCCGTTCCAGGCCGTCCGCGGTGACGAAGTCCTCGCCCTTGTCCAGGAAGGCGCGCACGGGTGCCGGGGCGCCCTTGCCGAGCAGCCGGTCGCGCAGCACGGCCTTGCGGTCCTTGGCGGTGATGTCGGGGTTCTGCTCGGAGCCGGAGAGCGCGAACTCCTTCTCGATGATCTTCCGGGTGAGGATGAACCAGGAGTGGTCGTGGCCGGCGATGTCCTCGGTGGTGCGCAGGTACTTCAGGGTGCTGAGTGTGTCGTAGCCGGGCAGGCAGGGGTCGGGCAGGCGGCGGCCGAGGGCGTCGAGCCAGACGGACGACGGTCCGGGCAGGATGCGGATGCCGTGACCGGGCCAGATGGGGTCCCAGTTGTGCAGCCCCTCGGTGTAGTGCCACATGCGGTCGCGGTTGACCAGCCGTACGCCGGCCTCGGCGCTGATGTCGAGCATGCGGCCGTCGACGTACGCCGGGACGCCGGTGACCATCCGGGCGGGGGGCGTGCCGAGCCGCTCGGGCCAGTACCGGCGGACGATGTCGTGGTTCGCCCCGATGCCGCCGGTGGTCAGGACGACGGCCTGGGCGGTCAGTTCGAAGTCGCCGGCGCGGTCGCGGCCGGTGGCGACGCCGCGCGGGGAGTCGTCGGGGGCGAGGACCGTGCCGCGCACCCCGCGCGCCGTGCCGCCCTCGACGACCAGCTCGTCCACCCGGTGGCGGTGGTGGAAGGTGAGCAGTCCGTCCCGGGCGGCCTGCCGGGCGTACCGGACGAAGGGCTCGACCACGCCGGTGCCGGTGCCCCAGGCGATGTGGAAGCGGGGCACCGAGTTGCCGTGCCCGTCGGCGCGCAGGTCGCCGCGCTCGGCCCAGCCGACGGTGGGCAGCAGCTCGATGCCGTGTCCGGTGAGCCAGGACCGCTTCTCCCCGGCCGCCCATTCGACGTACGCGCGGGCCCAGCGCACCGCCCAGGAGTCCTCGTCGGCTCGTCGGTCGAAGCGCGCGCTGCCCTGCCAGTCGGTCCAGGCGAGGCCGAAGGAGTCCTTGATGCCGAGGCGGCGCTGCTCGGGCGAGTCGACGAGGAAGAGTCCGCCGAAGGACCAGAACGCCTGGCCGCCGAGGTTGGCGGCGTTCTCCTGGTCGACCAGGGCCACCCGGCGGCCCCGGCTGGTGAGTTCGTGCGCGGCGACGAGCCCGGCGAGGCCCGCTCCGACGACGATGACGTCCGCGTCCATGTGTGTGTCCTTCCTCGGCAATGCTCGTCGGGAGTGCTCGTCAGGGCGCCTCTGGGGTGCCGGTCGGGGGCTCCGGTGCTACGACGGGATGCGGCTGCCGTCCGTCAGCAGCGCGGTGAGCAACTGCTTCAGCCAGGCCCGGGCGGCCTCCACGTCCCGGTCCAGCAGCAGCTGGGTGGTGACGCCGTCGTAGGCGGCGACCACGGCGCGGGCGGCACCGTCCGCGCCGCCGAGGACGGCCGGCAGCGCGGTGTGCCCCCGGGCCCGGGCGAGCCGGTCGGCGACGGCCGCGCGGAGCCGGGTGCGGTGGTCGAGCAGGGCGCGGGCGACGGCCGGATCGCGGGCGGCGTGCACCAGGAAGTCGGTCTTCACCAGCAGCCAGTCCACGTCGAGCAGCAGCACCTCGGTGACCCGGTCCACGGAGGCGGGCACGTCCAGGCCGGGGCCGTCCTGGGCGAGCGCGTCGGCGACCTGGCCGGCGATCAGGTCGGCGCGCTCCCGGTACAGCGCGAAGAACAGCTCGTCCAGGGTGGCGAAGTTGGAGTAGAAGGCGCCCCGGCTGAATCCGGCCGCCTCGCAGACCTCCTCGATGGTGACCCGTCCGAAGCCCTTCGCCGCGAACACGGCGAAGGCGGCGTCGAGCAACCGGGCACGGGTGCGCACGCGGCGCCGGGTGACACGCGCGGGTGACGGTTCCGCCGCTCCCATCCGACCGCCCTCTCGTTCGACCGTCCTCTTTTCGATACGCGAATGTATCGAATACATCGATGTATCGAAAGGGGCGGACGCTGGTCGCCGCAGGGCGTTTCGACGATCAATGGGAACGTATTTTCGATTAACGGAGTACGCTGGCCTCATGGCCACGCACCTCCAGGGCTCCCTGTTCGACCAGACCGACGAGCTGCGGCCCGGCCCGCTCGACGGGCTGCGCCGGACCGAGCTGGGCAGGGGAGCCTGGATCGATGTGCTGCCGGGCTGGCTGAGCGGCGCCGACGCGCTCTTCGAACGGCTCGCGGCCGAGGTGCCCTGGCGGGCGGAGCGCCGGAAGATGTACGACAACGTGGTCGCCGTACCCCGGCTGCTGGCCCACTACGGCGAGCGGGACCCGCTCCCCCACCCGGTGCTGGACGAGGCCCGCGCCGCGCTGTCCCGGCACTACGCCGGGGAGCTGGGCGAGCCGTTCACGACGGCCGGGCTGTGCTTCTACCGTGACGGCCGGGACAGCGTGGCCTGGCACGGGGACCGCATCGGGCGGGGCGCCCGCGAGGACACCATGGTCGCGATCCTCTCCGTCGGCGCGCCCCGGGACCTGCTGCTGCGCCCGGCGGGCGGCGGCGGCCCCACGGTGCGCCGGCCGCTCGGGCACGGCGACCTGATCGTGATGGGCGGCTCCTGCCAGCGCACCTGGGAGCACTGCGTCCCCAAGACCGGCCGGGCCGCCGGACCGCGCATCAGCGTCCAGTTCCGGCCGCACGGAGTACGGTGACCGGCCGGGGCCGCCCTTGCGCGCGGTGGCGGCCGGTCTGATTAGGTGTCCTTCCACCAACGATCACACGGGGTTCGGGGAGATCATGCGGGCAGAGGTACACCAAGTCGCCGACGGCACCTGGCTGGTGCACGGCAACCACGTCAACTGGGTGATCCTGAAGGAGGGCGACGCCGTCACCCTGGTGGACACCGGTTACCCGGGAGACCGCGCGGCGCTGCTGGCATCGCTCGCGGAGGTGGGTGCCTCCCCGGAGGCGGTCACCGCCGTACTGATCACCCACGCGCACAACGACCACCTGGGCTCGGCCGAGCACCTGCGCGCGGCCCACGGCACGCCGGTGTACCTGCACCCGGCCGAAGTGCCGCACGCGCGCCGGGACTTCCTCCAGCAGGCCACCATAGGCGACGTCGTGCGCAACGCGTGGCGGCCCGGCGTCGTGCCCTGGGCGGTGCACGTGATCAAGGCCGGCGGCACCGAGCACAACCCGGTCACCGCGCCCGAGCCGTTCCCGGGGGCCGAGGGAACCCCGCTGGACCTGCCCGGCCGTCCGGTGCCCGTGCACACGCCCGGCCACACCGACGGCCACTGCGTCTACCACCTGCCCGGGTCGGGCATCGTCATCTCCGGGGACGCGCTGGTCAGCGGGCACGCCACCTCGCGGACCGAGGGCCCGCAGATCCTGCCGGACTTCTTCCACCACGACCGCGCCCGGGTCGTGGCCTCGCTGGACCTGATCGGCTCGCTCGACGGCGACGTCCTGCTGCCGGGGCACGGGCCGGTGCACCGGGGCCCCGTCCGCGCGGCGGCCGACCGGGCCCGGGAGCGGGCCGCCTAGAACGCCGACGGGGGCACGCCACCGCTACACCCGGGGCCTCGCGGGATCCCCGTGGCAGCGGGCCCCGGAACACCCCTCCGGGGCCTTAGGGTTCGTGTCATGTCCTTGCAGATCAGCGCCACCAACCCGGAGCACCCCGCGCTCCTGCTCGCCCTGCCCTGGGACACCCCGCTGGAGGAGTGGCCCGAGGAGTACCTCGTCCCGCTCCCCCGCGGCATCTCCCGGCACGTGGTGCGCTACGCGCACGCCGGTGACGAGGTGATCGCGGTCAAGGAGCTGGCCGAGCGGCCCGCGCTGCGCGAGTACGAGCTGCTGCGCGACCTGGACCGGCTCGGCATCCCCGCCGTGGACCCGCTCGCCGTGGTCACCGGCCGCACCGACGCCGCGGGGGCCCCGCTGGAGCCGGTGCTCATCACCCGGCACCTGCGCGGCTCGATGCCGTACCGGTCGATGTTCGAGACGACCATGCGCCCGGCGACCATGCACCGGCTGATGGACGCCCTCGCCGTGCTGCTGGTCCGCCTCCACCTGGCCGGGTTCGCCTGGGGCGACTGCTCGCTGTCCAACACGCTGTTCCGGCGCGACGCGGGCGCCTACGCGGCCTATCTGGTCGACGCCGAGACCGGCGAGCTGCACCCGCGGCTCAGCCCCGGGCAGCGGGACTACGACCTGGACCTGGCCCGCGTCAACATCAGCGGCGAACTGCTGGACCTGGAGGCGTCCGGCGCGCTGCACCCGTCGGTGGACCCGGTGGAGTTCGGCCACGAGATCTGCACCCGCTACCAGGGGCTGTGGCGGGAGCTGACCCGTACCTCGGTGTACCCGGCGGGCAAGTACCACTACATCGAGCGCCGGATCCGCCGGCTGAACGACCTCGGTTTCGACGTGGCCGAGATGCAGATCGAGCACTCCTCCACCGGGGACACGGTCACCTTCGTGCCGAAGGTCGTGGACGCCGGTCACCACCAGCGCCAGCTGCTGCGGCTGACCGGCCTGGACACCGAGGAGAACCAGGCGCGGCGGCTGCTGAGCGACCTGGAGAGCTGGATGGCCACCCAGGACGACTACGCCCCGCACGATCCCCTCGGGGCCCGCCCCGAGGTGCTCGCCCACCGCTGGGTCCGCGATGTGTTCCGGCCCACCGTGCGCGCCGTGCCCCTGGAGCTGCGCGGCACGATGGACCCGGCGGAGATCTACCACCAGCTGCTCGAACACCGCTGGTACCTGTCCGAGCGCGCCCAGCACGACATCGGGCTGGACACCGCCGTCAAGGACTACATCGAGAACGTGCTCCCGAGGGCCCGCGCCACACTGGAGCCGGCCGAGCCCGAGTAGGTCAGTCGTGCGGGACCACGGCCACCGGGCAGCCGGCGTGGTGCAGCACCCCGTGCGCCACCGAGCCGATGCGCGCGCCGACGGCCGTACGGTGCGCCCGCCGGCCGACGACCACCAGCTGGGCCCGGGCCGCCGCCGACAGCAGCACCTGCCCGGCGCTGCCCATCTCGACGTGCTCGGCGACGGACACCTCGGGGAACCGCTCCCGCCAGGGACGTACGGCGTCGGCCAGCGCCTGCCTCTCGTACGGTTCGAGGCCGCCCGCCTCGTCCAGCAGCCGCAGCGAACCGGGGCTGTAGGCGAACACCGGCGGCAGGGTCCAGGCCCGGACGACCCGCACGGCGGCGCCCCGGGCCGCCGCCGTCCCGAACGCGAACCGCAGCGCCGCCGCGCTGTCCTCGGGGCCGCCCTGCTGGCCGACCACCACGTCCCGGCCGGCCGCCTCCGCCGCCGGTTCGTCCCCGGCGCGCACCAGCACCACGGGCCGGGCGGCCTCGGCGATCACCTGCTGCCCGACCGAGCCGAGCAGGAACCCGACGACGGGTCCGTGCCCGCGCGAGCCGAGCACCAGCATCTCGGACCCGGCCGCGGCCTCCGCCAGCGCGTGCCCGGCGCCGCCCTCCACCACGTCGGTGGTCACCGTCAGCCCCGGGTGCCGCTCCGTGACGGACCGCACGGCCCCCGTCACGCCCTCCGAGACCCAGCCCCGCTGGGTGTCCCGGTCGGCCGCGGCCAGCGCCTCGGCGTACCGCCAGGCGTGCACCACGCGCAGCGGCAGGGCCCGGCGCACGGCCTCCCTGGCCGCCCAGTCCAGCGCGGCCAGGCTCTCCTCCGTACCGTCCACCCCTGCCGTGATCGGGCGTGTCATCCGTGGGCCTCCTCGTCGTCCCGCGCGCACGGTCGTGCCCGCGCCTGCTCATGATCATGGTGCCCCCTGCGGGCCGCCGGCACCGCGGTGCACCGCAGCGGACCCGGGCGATCGAACATACGATGGCCCGGTACCGATGACATGGGTGGGGAGTCGTATGGCACAGGCCGCCGAGACCGCGCGGACCGTCATCCTGACCGTGGACGACGACCCGGGGGTCTCCCGTGCCGTCGCCCGCGACCTCAGGCGGCGCTACGGAGGGTCGTACCGCATCGTCCGGGCGGAGTCCGGCGAGTCCGCGCTCGCCGCGCTGCGCGAACTGAAGCTGCGCGGGGACCTGGTGGCGGTGATCCTGGCCGACTACCGCATGCCGCGGATGAACGGCGTCGAGTTCCTGGAACAGGCCCTGGACGTCTACCCGGGCGCGCGCCGGGTGCTGCTGACCGCGTACGCGGACACCCACGCGGCGATCGACGCCATCAACGTCGTGGACCTCGACCACTACCTCCTCAAGCCCTGGGACCCTCCCGAGGAGAAGCTCTACCCGGTCCTGGACGACCTCCTCGACGCCTGGCGCTCCAGCGCCCACAAGCCGGTGCCCAGCACCAAGGTCGTCGGGCACCGCTGGTCGGCGCGGTCCTCGGCGGTGCGGGAGTTCCTGGCCCGCAACCAGGTGCCCTACCGCTGGTACTCGGTGGACGAGCCGGAGGGCCGGCGGCTGCTGGCCGCCGCCGGGCAGGACGGGCAGCGGCTGCCGCTGGTGGTCACCCCGGACGGCACGGCCCTGGTGGAGCCCGAACCGCCCGAGCTGGCGGCGCGGGTGGGGCTCGCGACGGCCCCGGCGGCCGACTTCTACGACCTGGTGGTGATCGGCGGCGGCCCGGCCGGGCTCGGCGCGGCCGTGTACGGCGCCTCGGAGGGCCTCAGGACGGTGCTGGTCGAGCGGTCGGCGACCGGCGGGCAGGCCGGGCAGAGCTCGCGGATCGAGAACTACCTCGGCTTCCCCGACGGGGTCTCCGGCGCGCAGCTCGCCGACCGGGCGCGGCGGCAGGCGGCCAAGTTCGGCGCCGAGCTGCTGACCGCCCGCGAGGTGACGGGGCTCGAGGCAGGCGGCGCCGCCCGGATCGTACGGTTCGCGGACGGCTCGTCGATCGCCGCGCACAGCGTGATCCTCGCGACCGGGGTGCAGTACCGGCAGCTTCCGGCCGCGGGCTGCGCCGACCTGACCGGGTGCGGGGTGTTCTACGGCTCGGCGCTGACCGAGGCAGCCTCCTGCGAGGGGCAGGACGTGTACATCGTCGGCGGCGCCAACTCGGCGGGCCAGGCGGCGATGTACCTGTCCCGGTTCGCCAAGTCGGTGACGCTGCTGGTGCGCGGCCCCGATCTGTCGGCGTCGATGTCGCACTACCTGATCCAGCAGATCGAGGACGCGCCGAACATCTCGGTGCGCCCCCGCACGGTGGTCGAGGAGGCGCACGGCACCGGGCGGCTGGCGGAACTGACCCTGCGTCACACGGTGACCGGCGAACTCGAACGGGTCGGCGCCCAGTGGATGTTCGTGTTCATCGGTGCCGCCCCGCTGACCGACTGGCTGGGCGAGACGGTGCTGCGTGACGAGCACGGGTTCATCCTGGCCGGGCCCGACCTGACCGCCGACGGCCGGCCGCCGGCCGGCTGGGAACTGGACCGGCCGCCGTACCATCTGGAGACCAGCGTTCCCGGCGTCTTCGTCGCGGGGGACGCGCGCGCCGAGTCCGCCAAGCGGGTCGCGTCCGCCGTCGGAGAGGGAGCCATGGCCGTGATGCTCGTCCACCGGTACCTGGAGCAGTCGTGAGCGGGCGGGCACTGCCGTGCAGCCCCCGGGAGATCGGCTCCCTGTTCCTCTTCGAGAAGCTGAGCGCCGAGCAGCTCGGCCGGCTGTGCGCGGCGGGCCGGGTGGAGCTGTTCGAACCCGGCCCGGTGTACGCCGAGGGCGACCCCGCCACCTGCTTCTTCGTGATGATCGAGGGCACGGCGGTGCTGTCCCGGCGGGTCGGCGCCGACGACGTGGAGGTCAGCCGGACCTCGCAGCGCGGGGTGTACGGGGGCGCGATGCAGGCCTACCTCGGCGACCGGGTGCAGCAGGTCTACCGCAACTCGATGCGGGTCACCGAACCGACCCGGTTCTTCGTGCTGCCGGCGGACGTCTTCGCGGACGTGATGCGCGAGTGGTTCCCGATGGCCGTGCACCTGCTGGAGGGCCTGTTCTTCGGCTCGAAGAACACCCAGACGATGATCGGGCAGCGGGAACGGCTGCTGGCGCTGGGCTCGTTGTCGGCCGGTCTCACGCACGAGCTGAACAACCCGGCGGCGGCGGCCGTCCGGGCGACGGCCACGCTGCGCGAGCGGGTCGGGAAGATGCGGCACAAGCTCGGGATGATCGCCGAGGGCCCCTTCTCCCGGGAGGCGCTGGCGAGCCTGGTGGAGATCCAGGAGCGGACCGCCGAGCGGGTGGCGAAGGCGCCGGCGCTCAGCCCGCTGGAGGCGTCCGACCGGGAGGACGCGCTCACCGACTGGCTGGAGGAGCACGGCATCGGGCACGGCTGGCAGCTGGCGCCGGCCTTCGTGCAGGCCGGTCTCGACGTGGACTGGCTGGAGCGGGTCGCGGCGGCGGTCGGCGAGGAGATCCTGCCGAACGCGGTCGGCTGGCTCAACTACACCGTCGAGACCGAGCTGTTGATGAACGAGATCGAGGACGCCACCTCCCGCATCTCGCACCTGGTCGACGCCGCCAAGCAGTACGCGCAGCTGGACCGGGCCCCGTACCGGGTGGTGGACGTGCACGAACTCCTCGACAGCACCCTGCTGATGCTGTCCGGGAAGCGGGGGCCGGGCATCGAGGTGGTCAAGGACTACGACCGCGCCTTGCCGCCGGTGCCCGCCTATCCGGCGGAGCTGAACCAGGTGTGGACCAACCTCGTGGACAACGCCGTGTCCGCCATGAACGGCGCGGGCGGCCAGGGCACCCTGACCGTGCGGACGGCACGCGACCACGAACGGCTGCTGGTGGAGTTCCGGGACACCGGCCCCGGCATCCCGCCGGAGATCAAGGACCGGATCTTCGACCCCTTCTTCACCACCAAGCCGGTCGGCGAGGGCACCGGGCTCGGCCTGGACATCTCCTGGCGGATCGTCGTCGACAAGCACCACGGCACCCTGCGGGTGGAGTCGGTGCCCGGCGACACCCGCTTCCAGGTGCTGCTGCCGCTGACCGCCCGACCGCCCGAGGAGGAGCCGGTATGAACGACATCGAGGGAACCGAGGGAGTGGACCCCGGTGTGCCGCCGAGCGGTCCGGGCTGCGTGGAGTGCGAGGAGGCGGGCGGCTGGTGGTTCCATCTGCGCCGCTGCGCCGCGTGCGGGCACATCGGCTGCTGCGACGACTCCCCGTCCCGGCACGCCACCGCCCACTTCCGGGCGACCGGGCACCCGGTGATCCGCAGCTTCGAGCCGGACGAGGGCTGGTTCTGGAACTACGCCACCGAGGAACTGTACACCTCCGGCCCCGAGCTGGCTCCCCCGGCGAGCCGCCCCGCCGGCCAGCCGGTGCCGGGTCCGGCGGGCCGGGTGCCGGCCGACTGGGCGCGGACCCTGCGCTGACGCCGCGGCGGACGCGCGGATGCCCCGCGCGGGGCGCGGGGCATCCGGTGGTGCGGGGGGTTGTGGCGTCCGTCAGCGGTGGGCGCGCGGGGTGTTGGCGGCGGTGACGTTCACCGCGGCCCACGACGTGTTGACCGTCTTGTACTCGGTGCTGTTCGCGCCGTACAGGTCCTTGGCCGCCTTCAGGGTCGCGGTGCGCGCCTGGTGGAAGTCGGTGGTGGAGACCATGTAGCGGGTGAGCGCCCGGTAGTAGATGGCGGTCGCCTTGGCCCGGCCGATGCCCTTGACCTTGATGCCGTGGTAGGTCGGCGAGTCGTAGGTGACGCTGCCGATCTTCTTCTTGCCGCTGCCCTCGGCGAGGAGGTAGTAGGCGTGCGAGGAGACACCGGAACCGGCGTGCACCTCCTCGTAGTAGGTGTCCGCCTTCCAGTAGTCGATGGTGCCCTCGAGCTTGTCCAGCGACGGGTGGTCGAGGCGGCGCAGGAACTTCTGCGCGAGGCCGAGCTTCTCGCCGACCAGGTAGTCCGGGGTGTCCTTCGCGTTCTTGGCGTAGAACTCGACGTTCGAGCCGAAGATGTCCGCGAGCGACTCGTTCAGCGAGCCGGGCTCGCCGTACTGGTTGCCGTCGGAGTCGACGAAGGTGGGCTGGAGGTTGGCGGTCGCCTCCACCACGCCGTGGGTCAGCTCGTGACCGGTGACGTCGAGGACGACGAGCGGCTTCTTGAACATCTGGCCGTCGCCGTCGCCGTACAGCATGCAGTTGCAGGTGGGGTCCCAGAAGGCGTTGGCGACCTTCTTGCCCCAGTGGACCATCGCCTGGGCGGCCTTGCTGTTGTTGCGGATGCCCTTGCGCTTGAACGTGGACTTGTAGAAGTCCAGCGTCTTGGTGACGCCGTACTGCGCGTCGGCGGCGGCCGTGGCCCGGCTGGTGGTCTTGCCGTTGCCCCACACGTTGGTCGTGTTGGTGAACTTGGTGCCGGCGGAGAACTTCTCGGTGTACGAGCCCTTGGCGTCCCGGGTCTCGGTGCCGTACCGGTTCGGGTCCTTGAGCTGGTAGTGACCGCGCGAGGTCTGCGTGGTGGTGAGGCCGACGCTGCCCACGAAGAGGGTCTTGCCGGTGCCCTTGGCGGCCGACGGGTAGCTCGTGGCGCCGGTGGCGCCGGAGCCGGTCAGGCCGGAGGCGGCCGCGGCGGAGCCGGTGCCGGTGGCCGGGTTCAGGGTCTCGCCGCGGTCGCGCAGGGTGCCGAGCAGCTTCGGCGACAGGAACTCGTCCCGGGTGGGCGTGTTGCTGCGCACCTTGCCGGTGACCGCGTCGACGACGACCGTGCGGGAGGTGTCCTGGTCGGTGACGGTGACCTGGTAGGCGAGCGCCGAGGCGCCGGCCCGGGCGTCCACCACCAGCTGGGCACCGCTCGCGTCGCCCTTGGCGGCCTTGGCCGCCTTGGCGGCGGCCTGGGCGGCCGTCAGCTTCGCCTTGGCGGCCGGCTTGACCTGGTGGCCGGCCGCGCGGGTCACGCCGGTGTAGCCGAGCTTGCCGTCGAGGTGGACGACGAGGTCGCCGCCGAGCACCGGCAGGCCGTTGTGGGTGCGGACGAAGCGGACGTGCCGGGCGCCCTCGGGGTCCAGCATGACGTCCTGGGCGTGCAGTTCGTCGCCCTGGGAGACGCCGGTGGCCGAGGCGTGCGCGAAGGCCGCGGTGCGCGCCGCCTCCACCACCACCGCGGCGTTCGAGGTGGCCGAGGCGGCGGCAGGCCGCTCCCCCGTGTCGGGACCCGCGAAGGCCGTACCGGCCAGGCCCGTGGCAGCCGTCGCCACCGCGACGGCGACCGCCACGGTACGTATGTGCGGTCTACGCAATCTGATCAGGGTTCCTTCGTACGAAGGCGGCCGAGGTCGTCAACCGCCTTGAGACATGGCGCGGTTGAGCGCCACGGGGGCTGGTCTGGCCCCGGTGGACAACCCTTCCTGATCAGTCATGGGCACGTAAAGCCGGAATGATCCATTTCGCGAACCTCTATGGCAATCCTTTACACATGGAAGCCACAGAGTGATCACAACATGACCCATCGTGTGTCGACTCGGGAGACGCCACCGCGATCCCCTAGGTTCCCAGGGCGGGATGTGACCGATATCGCATCAGGAACCGGACGATGGGAGTGGGTAGGGGATGATCTCGTCAACTGTGGGGCGCGGAGCGGTACTCGGCGCGGTCGCGCTGTCGCTGCTCGCGGTACCGGCACGGGCGGCGGCCGGGACGCCGGAAAGGCCGGAAAGGCCGGAAGCGGCAGCACGGCCGCGCCGCCCGAGATAGAACTGCGCGACCTCTCCGAGGGGCTGGTGCAGCCCGCCGCCG
>NZ_JBEZUP010000054.1:0-32375 GCF_040636485.1 Streptomyces sp. NPDC038707 | reverse complement strand
CTCTGCCCAGTCCTCCACGTTCAGCACCCTCCAAGAGTCCGGAGGGGTCAAGATTCGGAGACTGCCAGGGGGTCAGTTTTCACGAAGCAGCGACACGGCCCCGCGGAGCTGGTGGGACAGGGTGCCGATCATGCCGCCGGTGCGTGTGTGCAGGAACCGGTCCAGGCGGGTGAGGGTGCCGGGCTTGTGCTGGTGCAGCAGGAGGTTCGCCTCCAGCTGGGCGACCAGGGCCTTCCATTCCGCGTTGTAGGGGAAGGGGTGGGTGTCCACCGCCGTGAAGCGGGCGGCGATCTGGTCGCCGCGGGTTCCGGTCAGGAGGTCGCTGTCTTCGATGTCGATGCCGGCGTAGGCGAAGGTCGCCGGGATCCGCTCGGAGAAGTACTTGAGCGTGTCGGACGCGTCGGCTCCGGTGCGGGTCTCCAGCGAGATGTTGTGGATCTCGTCGACCAGGACGAGGCCGGTGCGGGCCTTGGCACAGACGCCGACCACGGCTTCGGTGAGGTCAGTGATGTTGGAGCTTCGCAGGACCGGGAGACCGAGGAACCGGGCGAACTCGGCGGCGATCATGCGGGGTGTCGCGGCAGGCGGGACGGTGATGTAGATGACCGGTATGCGCTCGTCCTGCCCGGGGTGCCGACGACGGTCCTGGAGCTCGTGGGCCAGGCCGAGCTGGGTCAGAGCGATCGTCTTGCCGGTGTTGGCCGGACCGGTGACGATCAGGCCGCGGCGTCCGCTGATGGCACCGCGGTTGAGGACGGTCAGGCGACGTCCGCAGGTGACGGTGCGGCGGACGGTGGAGGTGGCGACCACCTGGAGGCGGGCGTGGTGGTCGAGCCGGTCCTCGTCGTAGTCGTACTTTTCCTCTTTGCTCAGGGCGTCGTACTCGTTCTTCGTCAGCACGGTCATCGTGGTGCTGGTCGTCGACGCGACAAACTGCTGCCAGCCCGGCAGGACGGTCAGGTACTGGCCGAAGTCGTCGTGCGGGCCGCTGTCGGGCATCGTCGTCATGATCTCTTCCAGGGGTCCTCGAGCGGGTCGAAGAGCCCCAGCGGGATCACCTCGGCCATGGTTTCGTCGTCCTCCGCCGGCTCATGCGGGGCGAGTTCGTTCTGCGTGCTCGGCGGTGGCGGTGTTGTCGCCGCCGTCGGCGTGGTGGCCTTGGTGCGGGCCGCGACGCGGCGGTCCTTCTTGGCCATTGCGGCCTTCCTGCTCTTCTTCGCCGTCGGCCGGTCGGGGCCGGCGTGTGCGCGGGTGAGCAGGGCGGCGACGGCCTCGGCGAGTTCTTCCTCGGTGGCCTTGGGCAGTTGGTGGCTGACGTGGTCCCAGGCCAGGTCCCCGAAGGGGACCGGGGCCCGGTTCAGGTACTTCCAGGTCGCCTGGACCCATTCACCGCCGCCGCGGTGGTTGCGTACCCAGACCCGGGAGACGTCGTAGGGGTCGCGGTGGACCTCCCAGAGCCCGCGTTTGGCGGTGATGCCCGAGTCCCGCCGTCGCATCGGCCCGAGTTCGGAGGCGTCGTATGTGCGGTTGTTGATCCGGATGCCGTAGGAGTTGACGGCCCGCCAGGCTGCGGGCAGGAGTTCGATGTAGTCCTGGCCACTGAGCGCGACCGGGACATAGCCGCAGGCCTCGACCAGGGCGGCGTACTTCTGGTTGGGGGTGAACAGGCGCCCCGGATGGTCGGGATCGCGGAGGCCTTCATGCGGGCGGTTCTGCCAGTGGGCGCATATCCACTCGTCCAGCAGGTCCTGGAGTTCGGGCAGTGACCACAGGTTCTCCTCCTCCGGGCGCCGGCCGCGGTGGTCGGTGTTGCGGCCGGTGTAGCCGGGGAGGAACTGGGCGAACATCGTCGCGACGGAGCCCAGCATCTTCTCGATGTGCCCCTTCTCGAAGGGCGAGCCCTTGTGCGTGGGCTGGAAGTCGATCTCCAGGAACCGGCAGGAAGCCCGGAAGTTGTGCGAGACGAACACCTTGCCGTGATCGCAGACGATCATCTCCGGGACGATCACCGGCTTGGCCGCGGCGTGCTCCAGCCGTTCGTCGATGGTCAGCAGGCGGCGGTGCGGCAGCACCGAGCGTGACATCTTCAGTGCGTCGATCCAGCCCGGCCGCATCAGTTCCGGCGTGACAGTGCGGGCCAGCAGCACGCTGGCGTCGACCGACTTCGTGGTGGGCCTGAGCACCGCCGCGGTCAGCGTCCTGGACGCGACGTCGATCATGCCGGTCAGTTCGACCTTGCCGACGACTCCGTTGTCGAGGCGAACCATGACGTCCAGCGGAGTGGAGTCGATCTGCATGACCTCGCCCGGAGCCGACACCGTCAACTCGCCGAACGGGGCAGCGGCCCCGTGGGCTGTCGACCTGCGGGTGACCGCCGACCCGGTCGCGTGCGTGCCCGCCGCCAGCCTGTCCAGCAGACGGTAGAGCGTTCGCCGCGACGGCAGTTCGGCCAGGTCCCCGCCGTTCTCCCGGATGATCTCCCCCGTCCTCCAGATCAGGTAGGACCCGTTGCGTGTCGAGGTCTCGACGCCCTCTTTGATTGCCTGCCGCATCGCCTCGACGACAGCGTCCGGCGTGTCGCCGAACTCCTTGCGCTTGCGGACCGAACGGTGATCCACGAGCCTGGCCAGTCCGACCAGGCCGTCCTCCGTGTAACGGCGTCGCCGCAACCCCACCGCCCCGGACTTGATCTCGTGGCCGAGGGCCGCGAGTTCGGCCGCCTTGGTCTTCTGGCGTGAGGTCACCGACGTGCCCGATCCGTAACCCGGCCGCGGCGGTGTGCCGGGTTCGACACCGGGCGGTAGTCCGTGCAGGACCTCAAGGATGTGCCCTTCCCACCACAGTGCCCGCTTCATCACTTCGGGATCGAAGGTCTCCAGCAGGCCGGACGGAGGCAGCGGCATACGTTCGGGCTGGAACAGAATCTCGAAGTCCGCCGTCTCGAACAGATCGATCAGAGCGACCACTCGGTGCGGTGTCTCGGCGTCCTCCAGCACCGCCGCCTGTGCGGTGACCTCGAGAACCCCCCTGACCTGGCCCTCGAACCGGACCCGCTGACCGACCGCCAAGGCCGGCGGCCGCTTCAGGCTGCCCATGTGTTTCCTTCCGTCCAGACCAGGCTGTCGGTCTCCATCAGCCCTCCCACCAGGTCCGTCTTCAAGGCACCGGACCACAGCAGATGAAATAGCACCGGCAGAACCTGCAACCGGTCTCCGACCAGCCCGGCGCCGTCCCAGAGCCCCATCGGTTCACGGAAGACCTCCAACAGCCGGTCCGCCACTGGCACCGGCCGTCCGCAGCGGGCCCGCCGATACCGGGACAGCCAGCGGACGTTCGCCATGAACACCGGCTCAGGCCTGCCGACCCACTCGAACTCCCAGCCCACGGCTTGGCAGGCATGCCCGGTCGCGTCGAACGCCTCCCGCGTCGCCTCATCCATCTCGTCCGCGGCCCGGACGTCAACGATGCGGGCGCCACCGTCGGAGAGCCGGACGAAGTAGTCGGGAGCGTGCTGGCGCTTGCGGGTGCCGTCGTGCCAGTGCAGCCAGAACGGCTGCGAGGCGATCGCGACCACCTGCGGATCACGGTCCAGCAGGATCAGCCTGTCCCTGTCCAGCCACGACTCGTAACCCACGTGATCCCGAACCGTCGACGAGTAGTACCAGCCGGCGAACCCGTGACTGTCCTTGTGCCAGCTGAACTCCCGCACCGGGTCCACAGCCTCGAACGGCATGTCCCAGCTGGCGCCCAGCGATCGGCGCACGAGCGTGCCGTTGATGGAAAAGGCCAGGTCAAACGCCGCAAGGGCAGCCTCGCCGAACACACCGACAGGTGCCCCCACCACGTCCCCCGCGTACCTGTACACCGAATGATCAACCTGAGGTGGCACAAACTAGCGTTGATCATCCTTCAGTGGCAATCGATCAACGTTCACTGGCACAGGTCAGCCGGAGCGGCAACAGGGCTGGCGTGCCCGGGCCGCGATGGGTGACGTTGGGCCCGTGACCGACAACATCGCAGCGGGTTCGCCCGCGTCTGACACTTCCTTGCCTGGTGACGGATACGTCGGAGACCCCGCGGTGCGGGCGGAGTGGGACGACCGATACGCCGACCGGCAGCAGCTGTGGAGCGGCCGCCCCAACGGCGCGCTCGTGGCCGAGGCCGCCGGGCTCACGCCCGGGCGGGTGCTCGACGTCGGCTGCGGCGAGGGCGCGGACGCCGTCTGGCTCGCGCGCGGCGGCTGGGACGTGACCGCGCTCGACGTCTCGGGCGTGGCGCTGGAGCGGGCGGCCGGGCACGCGCGGGACGCGGGCGTCGCCGTTCGCTGGATACACGCCGCGCTGACGGAAGCGGCGCTCCCGCCGGCCTCCTTCGACCTGGTCTCCGCGCAGTATCCAGCCCTGCTGCGCACCCCCGACGCCGCGGCCGAGCGGGCGCTGCTCGCGGCCGTCGCATCCGGCGGCGTGCTGCTGCTCGTACACCACGCGGGGATGGACACCCAGCAGGCGCACGACAGCGGCTTCGACCCTGCTGACTACGTCTGGCCCTCCATGGTCGCCGCCCTGCTCACCGACGACTGGCAGGTGGAGGTGAACGAGCAGCGCCCACGCGTGGCACCCGACGGCGGCGCCGGCGCGCACCATACCGACGACCTGGTGCTGCGCGCCCGACGGCTGCGCTGAGCCCCTCCGCCCACAGCAGACCCGGAACCTGGAGGCGTGGGCGACGACCCGGCGCCGCAAGGGCCCTGCTCGACGCGGTGTCGCGGACCTTCGCCACGGCCGGCGCCGTGACGCGCCGGCCGCACGCACCGAGGCCGGGCGCTCCGGAGAATCAGTCCGGTCCTTCTGAATTGGCCTTGGTTCCAGGGCCGTCACGGCCGCTAGCGTCGGCGTCATGCGCATTCGAATCGTGGACGCCTTCACCGACCGCCCGTTCACCGGCAACCCCGCCGGAGTCCTGCTCCTGGAGGACGTCTTCCCGGACGACGACTGGCTCCAGAACGTCGCCATGGAGGTGAACCACGCGGAGACGGCGTTCGCGCACCCGCTGCCCGAGGGCGGTGACGCGGACTGGGCGCTGCGCTGGTTCACGCCCGTCACCGAGGTCGCCCTGTGCGGGCACGCCACCCTCGCCACGGCCCATGTCCTGCACACCACCGGCGCCCACAAGGGACCGGTGCGGTTCGCCTCCCGCAGCGGTGTGCTGATCGCGACGCCCGCCGCGGACGGCTCGCTCACCCTGGACTTCCCGACCGCCCCGCTCACCCCGGCCGAGCTGCCGGCCGGGGTCACCGAGGCACTCGGCGCGCAGCCGCTCGCCGCCTTCGACACCGGGCCCGCGATCGGCGACCTGCTGGTGGAACTGGCCGACGAGAAGACCGTCCTCGGGCTCTCCCCGGACCTCAAGGCCCTCGGCACCTGCTCCACGCGCGGCATCATCGCCACGGCCCGCGCCGAGGACCCCTCCCGCGGCTACGACTACGTCTCCCGCTGCTTCTTCCCGAACGTCGGCATCGACGAGGACCCGGTGACCGGCAGCGCCCACACCGCGCTCGCCCCGTACTGGTCGCCGCGGCTCGGCCGTGACGACCTCACCGGACTCCAGGCCTCCCGCCGTACGGGCCTCGTCCGTACCGGTCTGCGCGGCACGCGTACGCTGCTCACCGGCCGCGCGGTGACGGTCATCGAGGGCGAACTGCGCGCCTGAGCGGCCCGCCGGCGGCCCGCGCGGTCAGGCCGTCGGCAGCCAGCCCACCTTGCCCGCGAGGAGGGCGTAGCCGACGAACGCCCCGATGTCGAGCAGGGAATGGGCGACGACCAGCGGGCCGACCCGCCCCCAGCGGCGGTACAGCCAGACGAACACCACGCCCATGACCATGTTGCCGAGGAAGCCGCCGATGCCCTGGTAAAGGTGGTACGAGCCGCGCAGAACCGCGCCGGCCAGCAGTGCGGCGCCCGGGGTCCAGCCCAGCCCGCCCAGCCGGCGCAGCAGGTAGCCGACGACGATGACCTCTTCGAGGACGGCGTTCTGCACCGCCGACAGGACCAGCACCGGATACTTCCACCAGACGTCCGGCAGCGCCTCGGGGACGACGGTGAGGTTGAAGCCGAGACCGCGGGCGGCCAGGTAGAAGGCGATGCCCGCGCTCCCGATGACGGCCGCGACCCCGGCGCCCCGGGCCAGGTCGGGCCCGGGACGGGTGCGGTCGAAGCCGAGGACGCGCAGGCTCGTGCCCTCGCGCAGCAGCAGATGGGCGACGAGGGCCACAGGGACCAGCGCGGTGGCGATGCCGAAGAGTTGCCAGGCCAGGTCCAGCCAGGGCCGGCCCGGGGCGGCCGAGGCGTTGAGGGTGGCCGCCTGGTCCTTGAGGCCGCCGGGCTTGGTGACCGAGCCGATGAAGCTGATCAGCGCGGACACCCCGCTCGCCCCGAGGGAGAGCGCCAGCACGAGCAGCGTCTCGTCCCGCAGCGTCCGCCGCGGGTCGCGCGCCCGCGCCGAGGACTCCGCCACCGCGTCAGACTCCACCTGCACTCCCGCCTCCAGCCGGCTCATGGACCCCTGGCCCACCTTCGCCCGGCAAGGATCGCAGAAGCCCGCCCCGGTCCCCCACCCCGACCCCGCACACCCGCCCACGCCGCCGCGGACGGTCGGCTCCGCACGGCGGCGGCCCGCTCCCGGCCCACGGCTTCTTCCGCGCGGCGATGTCGTTCCCGCGTGCGGTCCGGCGGCCGCGGACCGGCCCGCCCTACGGCGTCACGGTGCCACGGCGCCCCGCCCCTGCCCCAGCGCCACCGGCTCCGGCAGGCCCACCGGCCAGGTGTGGACCGGTTCCCCGCCGTGCATCAGCTCGGCGTACCGGCGGGTCGTCGCCGCCAGGGCCGCCTCGCGGGACAGGCCCTGTTCCAGTGCCCGGTGGAAGGTGGCCGCCTGCCAGGAGGCGCCGTTGACCCGGCGCCGGCAGCGCTCCTCGATGACGCCCAGGTAGAGGTCCCGGTCGGCGGCCTCCACGCCCCACGCGTCGAGCCCGGCCGCGGCGAGCGGCAGCAGCTCGTCGCGGACCAGCGTCACCGCGTCGACCTCGGCCGTGCCGCCGTACCGCCCCCGGCGGGGCCAGACGAAGCGCGCGTCGATGCCGTGCCGGCACGCCGCGTCGAAGTTCGCCTCGGCCGCGGCGAACGGCAGCCGCGTCCACACCGGCCGGGGCTCCTCCGCGAGCGCGCGGACGAGCCCGTAATAGAAGGCCGCGTTGGCGATGATGTCGGTGATGGTCGGTCCGGCGGGCAGCACCCTGTTCTCCACGCGCAGGTGCGGAAGGCCGTCCGCGATGCCGTACACCGGCCGGTTCCAGCGGTAGATCGTGCCGTTGTGCAGCACCAGTTCGCCGAGCCGGGGGACCCCGCCGGCCTCGATGACCTCCAGCGGTTCCTCGTCGTCGCAGATCGGCAGCAGGGCCGGGAAGTAGCGCAGGTTCTCCTCGAACAGGTCGTACGCGGAGGTGATCCAGCGCTCGCCGAACCAGGTCCGCGGCCGTACCCCCTGTGCCTGCAGCTCGGGCGGCCGGGTGTCGGTGGACTGGAGGAACAGCGGGGGCCGGGACTCGCGCCACAGCTCGTGCCCGAAGAGGAACGGCGAGTTGGCGCCCACGGCGATCTGCGCGGCGCTCGCCGCCTGGGCCGCGTTCCACACGGCCGGGAACCGGGCCGGGGTGACCTGGAGGTGCAGCTGCACCGAGGTGCACGCGGCCTCGGGCACGATCGACTTGGACGTGCAGACGAGGTGCTCCACGCCGTCGATGTCGAGCCGGAAGTCCTCGCCGCGCGCGGCGACGATCTGGTCGTTGAGGAGGGTGTAGCGGTCGACCTCGGAGAGGTTGGAGGAGACCAGGTCGTCCCGGTCGAGGGTGGGCAGGATGCCGATCATCACGATGCCCGCGTCCACCTCGCCGGCCTTGCGGTCGGCGTAGGCGAGCGAGGTGCGCAGCTCCTCGGCGAGCCGGTCGAATACCCGCCCGCCCAACGGGTGTGGCGCTATGTTCACTTCCAGGTTGAACATGGCGAGTTCTGTTTGGAAATCGCGGCTCGCGATGCGCTCCAACACCTGCCCGTTCAACATTTTCGGCATACCGTCGGGCCCGGCGAGATTCAGTTCTATCTCGACGCCCATGAGATTCTTGGGCCGGTCGAATCGCTTCTCCCGCAACAACCGCTCCAGCCCCGTCAGACACTTCTGGAGCTTTTCGCGATAGCGCTGGCGATCGGACAGGTCGAACTGCCCCGCCACGATCTTCTCCCCCATCGAAGTGTCCCTCCTCGGATGGGCGGGCCGCCGCTCCGGCCGCTGGGCTCCCCGGGTCAGGGTGGATGATGCCCAGCCGAAGCGATCGATAACGTCACGCATCGGCCCGCCGCCCGTTACTCTGTCGGAATGTTCCCGGCGGCACATTCACGAGGCATGCCGCGGGTTGCTCCCTCGGGTGCCCCGAACACCTCGTGAAAAACGCCGACGACATTCGGCCGACCGCTACCGGTGCGTACTGCGAGGTCAGCGGGGAGCCATCGGACCGGAAATCGGGATGACTTCCGCAAATCGACGGCCCAATTCAGCCTTGTGCGGGGAACCGGAATCGGATAGCCGAAACGCCGGCCGAACAAACGTCGTATAAACTTCGTGCGCAAGGCAGAGGTGGCACCCTCCGTCCAGGTATCCGAGGTGTTCCTGCCGTCCCGGTTGACGGGGGGCGGGGCGAGTCGCACCCTCGTTCACACCCGATCCGGGCCCCCACCTCTCCGGCCTTCCGTGAGCAGACAGCGCTGTCCGCCCCACCCCCTCCTCGCGCCGCCGCGCCTGTCGAATGAGAGGCGACCCACATGCCGCTGCACCTTCCTCCTGCCCCCGCGCCCGCCCTGCGCTCCGTCCTCACCGCCCTCGGTTCTCCCACCGCGGTCCGTGAGGCGCGCACTCCGTCCCTGCGCGCCGCGCAGGGGCCGACCACCGCCGAGCTCCCGTTGCCGGTCCATGTGTGGGACCGCATCTCCGAACAAGGCCTGTCCGCGACCCGGCTGGCCGGCTGGCGCTTCCTGATCCGGTGCGGTGACCGCGCGGTGGCCGCGGCCGACACCATGCTCACCCCCGACGGCTGGGCCTTCTCGCACTTCTTCGAAGGTCCGTACGTCCCCTCCACCGAGCGCGCCCTGAAGCAGGCCGAGGATCTGCAACTCCCGTACCAGGCAAGACTGTTGTCCGTACCCGGGCTGTACATGCTCACCCTGTGGCTGCACGGCGACTGCTCCGGCGACGGCACCGAGGGCCATCCGGCCGCCGCCGACCTGCTCGTCCCGCTGGCCCCGGCCCCGCCCGGCATTCCGGCACACCGCCCCTTCCGTGTCGCCGAGCTGCTTCCGGTACTGACGCGGCGGGCGACTCCTCTCCCGCTGCTCGGCCCGACGGCGCTCGGCTCACCCGCCGCCTGACCGACACCCGCCTACCCCGCTTCCCGCCCGGGAAGCGGGGTAGGACCTTTCCGGATCCCGGGTACGGCCGTCGCGGGCGCCCTCACCGACGGGACTAGTCCCTTCCGGCCAGCGTGAACCACCCGAAGTGACCGGGGGGTTCGGCTGAACCGCCCGCGTGGGTGACGCGTCTTGAACCTGTGAGAAGCGGTGGTGGGAAAACCCTGCGGAATGACGCGCAGGAGAGAACACTGGACGCACGACCGACTCTTTCATCACGGGGGACGGACATGATCACGACAGAGCGAAAGATCCCGCCCATGTGCCAGCACCAGCCGCCGTGCCCGCCAGCCGAATCCGCCGACCGGGAGTCCGCCCGCCTTGTGGCGCACCACCCGGAGCAAGGGTGGAGCCTGCTGTGCAACGGCGTCCTGCTCTTCGAGGACACCGGTGAGCTGCTGCCCGACGGCCGCATCATCGCCCCGCACCGCCCGCTCGGTGCCGAGCGGGTGATGACCGCCGCCTGAGCAGGGGACGGCAAACCCGGGGGCCGGCCGCACACACCCGTGCGCACCGGCCCCGACACATGCCGGGGTCCCGGTGGGCTACCTTCCGGCGCTCTCCCCCGGCCCCGGCCCCGCTCCGGTCGGAGTACGTACGGCGAGAACGGCCGCCCGGGCGATACGGACCCGTCAAGAACGGCCGCCCGGGCGTCAGGGCACCGTCAACGGGGGACGCTCCGCGCCGTCGGCGGGTCTACCGTTTTTCCCATGGAGCACCGCGACGACACCCGCCCCCAGGTGACCGGCTCGTACCCGTCCGGCACCGCGGCCGTGGCCCGCGACCGCGACTGGGCCGGTGAGGTACGCGGCGCGATCCGCTACGCCACCGCGCTGCTCGGTCTGCTGCTGGGTCTGGACGGGGCGGCCGGCTCACTGACCTGGTGGCGCGCTGCCCTGTGGCTGCTGACGGCCCTGCTGCTGCTCGTGGTCCTGTACCCGGCGCGCGTGTCGGCCGGCCAGGGCTGGCTGGCTTCCCGCCGCCTGGGGCGCACCCGCCGGGTCCGTACCGATCTGCTGATCGCGGTACGCCCGCTGGACGGCGTCAGCCGGCGGCTCGTGCTGCGCGACGCCCTCGGCCACCGGGTCGAGATCGACCCCGAGGTGCTGGTCCGCAACCCGGACCTGTGGTACCGGCTCGACGAGGACGCCCGCCGCGCCGAGACGGCCGGCATCCTGCGGACCGGTACGACCGCCCTCCACACCCTCGCCCGCCGCGTGAACCGCGAGACCGCCCTCAACGTGTTCCGCGCCTCCGGCCTGGAGTAACGGCCCCCGCCCGAACACCTCACCCCACGCCGTACCCCCGGCGACCCCCCGGACGACACGCCCCCACGCCCGACGAGCCCCGACCGCCGCCGGCCCGAACGCCTCACCCGAACGCCGTATCCCCGACAAGCACCCGGACAGGCCCGGACAGCGCACCCGTCGGCACCCGCCGGCCCCGCTCCCCCGACAAGCCCCGGCCGTCGTCGGCCCGGACGTCCGGCCTGGCCTGGCCCGGGGGGCGACGACTGCCGCTTCCCCGGCCGGCTCCGCGGCGGTTCCGCGGCGGTTCCGGCCGGTCGGGGCGCGGCCGGGGCTCGGGTGCCATGACACTCGGTGGCCGTCGCCGGTCGTCACCCGCGGGCACCGCCGCCCGGTCACCCGCCCGGTGCGGCGCGGCACCCCGGCTCCGGCCTCCCCTTCTTCGTGCGGCCCCCGCGCTCCCGGGCCATTCTTAACGCAAGCTTGACGCCGTCGGCCCGCCGATCCACAGGCCCGAACATCACGCTCTGCTTACGCTGGTGCCGCCGTCCGGGTGATGGCCGGAAAGAGCCGCCGCATGTCAGGAGCACACCGATGGCCACGACCGAACGCCCTCCCAGTACCGGCCGCCTGCGCGCCTGGATGCTGGAGGGCCTGTCCGACCTGGCCAGGCAGCATCCGGGACCGCACGCCGAACCGGAGCCGGCGCACCAGGGGCAGCGCTGGTGGCGGGTGATGTGTCTGACCGGTGTCGACTACTTCTCCACCCTCGGGTACCAGCCCGGCATCGCGGCCCTGGCGGCCGGCCTGCTGTCGCCGGTGGCGACCATCGTGCTGGTCGTCGTCACCCTGGCCGGCGCCCTGCCCGTCTACCGCCGCGTGGCCGAGGAGAGCCCGCGCGGGGAGGGGTCCATCGCGATGCTGGAGCGGCTGCTCTCCTTCTGGCAGGGCAAGCTGTTCGTGCTCACCCTGCTGGGCTTCGCGGCGACCGACTTCCTCATCACCATCACACTGTCGGCCGCCGACGCCTCCACCCACCTGGTGGAGAACCCGCATCTGACGCACGCCCTGCAGGGCAAGCAGATGCTGATCACCCTGTGCCTGGTGGCACTGCTCGGCGCGGTGTTCCTCAAGGGGTTCCTGGAGGCGATCGGCGTCGCGGTCGCCCTGGTCGGCACCTACCTCCTGCTGAACGTCGTCGTCGTGATCACCGGCCTGTGGCATGTCGTCACCGCCGGGCACGTGATCACCGACTGGAGCGGCGCCCTGACCACGGAGCACGGCAACGTCTTCGTGATGATCGGGGTGGCGCTGATCGTCTTCCCGAAACTCGCCCTCGGCCTGTCCGGCTTCGAGACCGGCGTCGCCGTCATGCCGCACGTCCAGGGCGACCCGGGCGACACCGACGAGCACCCGGCCGGCCGGATCAGGGACACCAAGAAGCTGCTGACCACCGCCGCGCTGGTGATGAGCTGCTTCCTGATCACCACCAGCTTCATCACGACGCTGCTCATCCCGGAGCGGGAGTTCCAGCCGGGCGGCGCCGCCAACGGCCGCGCGCTCGCCTACCTCGCGCACGAGTACCTCGGCAGCGCCTTCGGCACGGTGTACGACGTCTCGACCATCGCCATCCTGTGGTTCGCGGGCGCCTCCGCCATGGCCGGACTGCTCAACCTGATGCCGCGCTATCTGCCCCGCTACGGCATGGCCCCGCACTGGGCCCGGGCGGTACGCCCGATGGTCATCGTCTTCATCCTGGTCGCCTTCCTGGTGACCTGGATCTTCGACGCCAACGTCGACAAACAGGGCGGCGCCTACGCCACCGGTGTGCTGGTGCTGATCAGCTCGGCCGCGATCGCGGTGACCATCGCCGCCCGCAAGGCGGGCCAGCGCGGCTGGACCCTCGCGTTCGGGGCGATCGCGGCGGTGTTCCTCTACACGACCGTGGTGAACGTCATCGAGCGTCCGGACGGTGTGAAGATCGGTGCCTGCTTCATCGTCGGGATCATGCTGATCTCGCTGCTGTCCCGGCTGGCCCGCGCCTTCGAGCTGCGCGTGACCCATGTGACGCTCGACCCGTTGGCGGAACGGTTCGTCCGGGACATGGCCCACCGGCGCATCCGTTTCATCGCCAACGAGCCGGGGCGACGGGACCAGGCCGAGTACCGGGACAAGGTCGAGCAGATCAAGGCCGACAACGACATGCCGGAGCAGGAGGACTTCGTCTTCGTCGAGGTCACGGTCACCGACCCGTCCGAGTTCGAGGCGGGGCTGACCGTGCGCGGTGAGGTGCTGCACGGCCGCTACCGGGTGCTGACGCTGGAGTCCGCCTCCATCCCGAACGCCCTCGCCGCGCTGCTGCTGCACGTCCGGGACCTCACGGGCGGCACCCCGCACATCTACTTCGAGTGGACCGAGGGCAATCCGTTCGCCAACTTCCTCCGCTTCTTCCTCTTCGGCCAGGGCGAGGTCGCCCCGGTCACCCGGGAGGTGCTGCGCGAGGCGGAACCGGACCGGGAACGCCGGCCCCGGGTCCACACCGGCTGAACCGGAACCGCCGCCCCCGTACATCCCCGTACCCCTTACATCCCCGTACCCCGTACATACAGCCAGGGCTCTCATGCGGCCCGCGGCCGTGGAGGCCGACGCGATCTCCAGGCGGCACGGCACGGGCCACCCCCCGGCCGCGCTCCCCGGTACGTGGCCCTATCGTGACCGGCATGCAGTCCTACACGATCGGCCAGGCCGCGCGGCTGCTCGGCGTCAGCCCCGACACCGCCCGCCGCTGGGCCGACGCCGGCCGGGTGGCCACCCACCGCGACGAGTCCGGGCGCCGCCTCATCGACGGCAGGGACCTCGCCGCGTTCTCCGTCGAACTCGCCCAGGGCGACGGGGGCGAGGAGGAGGCCTCCTACACCTCCGCCCGCAACGCCTTCCCCGGCATCGTCACCGCGATCAAGCTCGGCGATGTCGCCGCCCAGGTGGAGATCCAGGCGGGCCCGCACCGGCTCGTCTCGCTGCTGACCCGGGAAGCCGTGGAGGAACTGGGACTGGAGGTCGGCATGGAGGCCACCGCGCGCGTGAAGTCCACGAACGTACACATCGACCGCGTCTGACCCGGTGCGCCGCGGCGGCGGCCCGCCCCGCCGCCGGCACCGATCCGTACGAACGCACATGCGAGCTATTCTCCTCGAATTCCCGGCTCATGCGATCCGACAGCAGACTTCTGCCTCGCAGATGCGGCAGTATCATCGCCGCACGGCCGGTCAACGGGCGTGCCAGGGCGCGACCGTTGTCCCAGAACCGAGGAGTAGATCCGTGACGACCCGTTCCGTGCGCCGGACCCGGCAGCTGCTGCGACTGGCCGGTGCCGGAGCCGCCGCCGTACTGACCCTCGGCGCCTGTTCCTCCTCGTCGGACACGTCGGACGCGCCGGGCACCGGGGAGTCCGGCTCCCCGCACCTGTCCGGCACGCTCACCGTCTTCGCCGCCGCCTCTCTGAAGGAGAGCTTCACGGCCCTGGGCAAGGAGTTCGAGCACCGGCACCCCGGCACGAAGGTCAGCTTCAACTTCGGCGGCAGCGACACCCTCGCCGCGAGCATCACCGGCGGCGCCCCGGCCGACGTCTTCGCCGCCGCCAGCCCCAAGACGATGAAGACCGTGACCGACCGGAAAGACGCGTCCGGCACCCCGGTCACCTTCGTACGCAACCAGCTGGAGATCGCCACCCGGCCGGGCAACCCCGACAAGGTGTCCTCGCTGAAGGACCTCACCAAGTCCGGGCTGAAGGTCGTCCTGTGCGACAAGTCCGTGCCCTGCGGCGCCGCCGCGCACAAGGCCCTGGACGCCGCCGGGGTCGAGCTCACCCCGGTCTCCTACGAGCAGGACGTCAAGAGCGCCCTGAACAAGGTGGAACTGGACGAGGCGGACGCCGCGCTCGTCTACCGGACCGATGTGAGGGCCGCGAAGGGCAAGGTGGACGGTGTGGAGTTCCCCGAGTCCGCCGGCGCCGTCAACGACTATCCGATCGCCGCGCTGAAGAACGGGCGGAACGCCGGGGCCGCCCGGGCGTTCATCGCCCTCGTGCGGTCCGCCGAGGGCCAGAAGGTGCTGGGCGAGGCCGGGTTCCTCAAGCCATGACCCCGCTCGACGAGCCTGGCGCCGCGGCCGGCCCCCGTCCGGGCCGGCCGCGGCGCCGGCGTGCCGGCGCGGGGGGCCGGCGCGGGGTGCCGTTGCCGCTGCTGCTGCCGGGCCTGCTGGCGCTGGCGTTCCTGCTGCTGCCGCTGCTCGCACTGCTCGTCCGCGCGCCCTGGCGGACCCTGCCGGAGCAGCTGGGCAGCGCCGAGGTGTGGCAGGCGCTCCAGCTGTCGCTGGTCAGCGCCACCGCGGCGACCGCCGTGAGCCTGGTCCTCGGCGTGCCGCTGGCCTGGCTGCTGGCCCGTACCGACTTCCCCGGCCGTGGCCTGGTCCGCGCCCTGGTCACCCTGCCGCTGGTGCTGCCACCGGTCGTCGGCGGTGTGGCACTGCTGCTGGCCCTGGGCCGCAACGGTGTCGTCGGGCAGTGGCTGGACGCGTGGTTCGGGCTCACCCTGCCGTTCACCACCACCGGGGTCGTGATCGCGGAGGCGTTCGTGGCGATGCCGTTCCTGGTGATCAGTGTCGAGGGCACGCTGCGCGCCGCCGACCCGCGCTACGAGGAGGCGGCCACCACGCTGGGCGCGTCCCGCTTCACCGCGTTCCGCCGGGTCACGCTGCCGCTGATCGCACCCGGCATCGCGGCCGGCGCGGTGCTGGCCTGGGCGCGGGCGCTCGGCGAGTTCGGTGCGACGATCACCTTCGCGGGCAACTTCCCCGGCCGCACCCAGACCATGCCCCTCTCGGTCTACCTCGCCCTCCAGAACGACCCGGAGGCCGCCATCGCCCTCAGCCTGGTCCTGCTCACCGTCTCCATCGCGGTCCTGGCCGCCCTCAGAGACCGCTGGATGACCACCCCATGACCCACACCGGCCCCCGCCCCGGCAAGCACCCCGCGGACAGCCCGCCCCCCGCACCCGCCCGTGAGGCCATCACCCCGTCCCCGCACCGGACCGCCGGCCTCGACGCCCGCCTCGTGGTCGACCGCCCCGCGTTCCGCCTGGACATCACCCTGACGGCGGCCCCCGGCGAGGTCGTGGCCCTCCTCGGCCCCAACGGCGCCGGCAAGACCACCGCCCTGCGCGCCCTCGCCGGCCTCACCGCCCTCACGGACGGCCATCTGCGCCTGGACGGCACCCCCCTGGAGCACACGCCTCCCGAGTCCCGCCCGGTCGGTGTCGTCTTCCAGGACTACCTGCTCTTCCCCCACCTGTCCGCCCTGGACAACGTCGCCTTCGGCCCCCGCTGCCGGGGCGCCCGCAAGGCCGAGGCCCGCGCCGAGGCGGCGGCCTGGCTGGACCGCATGGGCCTCGCCGGCCACGCGGCCGCCAGGCCGCGCCGGCTGTCCGGGGGCCAGGCCCAGCGCGTGGCCCTCGCCCGCGCCCTCGCCACCCGCCCCCGGCTGCTGCTCCTGGACGAGCCGCTGGCGGCCCTGGACGCCCGTACCCGCCTGGAGGTCCGTGCCGCGCTCCGCCGCCATCTGGCCGAGTTCGAGGCCGTATCGGTCCTGGTCACGCACGATCCGCTGGACGCCATGGTGCTCGCGGACCGCCTGGTGGTCGTGGAGCACGGCCGGGTCGTGCAGGAGGGCACCCCCGCCGACATCGCCCGGCACCCGCGCACCGACTACATCGCCCGGCTGGTCGGCCTGAACCTCTACCGGGGACGGGCCGCGGGACACACCGTACGGCTCGACGCGGGACCCGCGATCACGACCACGGAGGAGCTGTCCGGGCCGGCCTTCGTGGCGTTCCCGCCGTCCTCCGTGACCCTGTTCCGGGACCGGCCGTCCGGCACCAGCGCCCGCAACCTGTGGCGCTGCGAGGTGGCCGGCCTGGAGACGCACGGCGACCAGATCCGCGCCGACCTCACCGGCGAACTGCCGCTCGCGGCGGACCTGACGACGGTGGCCGCCGCCGAGCTGGACCTGCGTCCCGGTGCACCGGTCTGGGCTATGGTGAAAGCAGCCCAGACCCACGCGTATCCGGCCTGACCGGACCCACGCTCTCCTGGTGGGTGGCCATGACCCTGAGCATCCGCAACCAGCTGCCCGGCACCGTCACCGAAGTCCACGCGGGCGAGGCGCGGGCCACCGTCGCGGTCCGGCTGGACGGCGGCCCGCGCCTGCTGGCCGTCATCACGCCGGAGGCCGCCGAGCAGCTCCGCCTCGGCCCCGGCAGCCCCGTGCACGCCCTGGCGAAGGCCACGGAGGTGTCCCTCGCCACCCGTGACGCCGAGGGGCTGTCCCTCCGCAACCGGTTCGCCGGCACCGTCACCGAGATCCGTCCGGGCGCGGTCATGACATTGGCGTAGAGCGCCACGGCCGCCGGCGAGATCACCTCCGTGATCACCGGGGAAGCGGCCACCGGCCTCGTTCTGTTCGTGGGCTCCGACGTCATCGCCCTGATCAAGGCGACGGAGGTCTCACTGGCGGCCCCGTAGCGGCGCGAAAGGCCCTGCCCGGGCTTCTCCGGGCAGGGCCTTCGGCAGCGGTTCGCTCAGTCCTCGTAGGCGTCCAGCGGCGGGCAGGAGCACACCAGGTTGCGGTCGCCGAAGGCCTGGTCGATGCGGCGCACCGGCGGCCAGTACTTGTCGGCGGCCGGGGCACCGGCCGGGAAGACGGCCTCCTCACGGCTGTAGGCGTGCGCCCACTCACCGCTCAGCGCGGCGGCCGTGTGCGGGGCGTTCCGCAGCGGGTTGTCCTCCGCGGGCCACTCGCCCGAACCGACCTTGTCGATCTCCGCGCGGATCGCGATCAGCGCGTCGCAGAAACGGTCCAGCTCGGTGAGGTCCTCCGACTCGGTCGGCTCGATCATCAGCGTGCCGGCCACCGGGAAGGACATGGTCGGCGCGTGGAAGCCGTAGTCGATCAGGCGCTTGGCGACATCGTCCACGCTCACGCCGGTCGCCTTGGTGAGCGGACGCAGGTCGATGATGCACTCGTGCGCGACCAGGCCGCCGGGGCCGGTGTAGAGCACCGGGAAGTGCGGCTCCAGGCGCTTGGCGATGTAGTTCGCCGACAGCACGGCCACCTGGGTGGCCCGCTTCAGCCCCTCGCCGCCCATGAGCCGGACGTACGCCCAGGAGATCGGCAGGATGCCCGCGCTGCCCCACGGAGCCGCCGAGATCGGACCCACGCCCGTGGCCGGGCCGGCCTCCGGCTGGAGCGGGTGGTTCGGCAGGTACGGCGCGAGGTGCGAGCGGACCGCGACCGGGCCGACGCCCGGACCGCCGCCGCCGTGCGGGATGCAGAACGTCTTGTGGAGGTTCAGGTGGGAGACGTCACCGCCGAAGTGGCCCGGCTTGGCGAGGCCGACGAGCGCGTTGAGGTTGGCACCGTCGACGTACACCTGGCCGCCGGCCTCGTGGACCCGGGCACAGATGTCGGCGACGTGCTCCTCGAACACACCGTGCGTGGACGGGTAGGTGATCATCAGCACCGCCAGCTCGTCGCGGTACTGCTCGATCTTGGCGCGCAGGTCCTCGACGTCGATCTCGCCGTCCTCGGCGGTCTTGACGACGACGACCTTCATGCCGGCCATCACGGCGCTGGCGGCGTTGGTGCCGTGCGCGGAGGACGGGATCAGGCAGACGGTGCGCTGCTCGTCGCCGTTGGCGCGGTGGTAGCCGCGGACGGCGAGCAGACCGGCCAGCTCGCCCTGGGAGCCGGCGTTCGGCTGGAGGGAGACCTTGTCGTAACCGGTGACCTCGGCGAGCCGGTCCTCCAGCTCGCGGATGAGGGTGAGGTAGCCCTGCGCCTGCTCGGCGGGCGCGAAGGGGTGCAGCTGCCCGAACTCGGGCCAGGTGACCGGCTCCATCTCCGTGGTCGCGTTGAGCTTCATGGTGCAGGAGCCCAGCGGGATCATGCCGCGGTCGAGCGCGTAGTCACGGTCGGCCAGCCTGCGCAGGTAACGCAGCATCGCGGTCTCGGAGCGGTGCTGGTGGAAAACCGGGTGGGTGAGGTACGCGTCGGTGCGCAGCAGCGCCTCGGGCAGGGCGTCCCCGGCGGTCGCGTCCAGCGCCTCGATGTCGGCCTCGGCGCCGAAGGCGGCCCAGACGGCTTCCAGCCGGGCCCGGTCGGTGGTCTCGTCGCACGCGACGGAGACGTGGTCGGCGTCGACCGGCCACAGGTTGACGCCCTTGTCCCGGGCGGCGGCGACGACCTCGGCGGCCTTGCCGGGCACCCGCGCGGTGACGGTGTCGAAGAAGGCGCCGTGGACGATCTCCACACCGGCGGCCCGCAGCCCCTCGGCGAGGAGGGTGGCGTAGCGGTGCGTGCGCCGCGCGATGGTCTTCAGGCCCTCGGGCCCGTGGTAGACGGCGTACATGCCGGCCATGACGGCGAGCAGCACCTGCGCGGTGCAGATGTTGCTGGTGGCCTTCTCGCGGCGGATGTGCTGCTCACGGGTCTGCAGCGCGAGCCGGTAGGCCTTGTGGCCGTCGGCGTCGACGGAGACACCGACCAGGCGGCCGGGCAGGCTGCGCGCGAACTTCTCGTGCACGGCCATGTAGCCGGCGTGCGGACCGCCGAAGCCCATGGGCACGCCGAAGCGCTGGGTGGTGCCGACGGCGATGTCCGCGCCCAGCTCGCCCGGCGAGACCAGCAGGGTCAGGGCGAGCAGGTCGGCGGCCACGGTCACCAGGGCGCCCAGCTCGTGCGCCTGGTCGATGACGGGCTTGATGTCCCGTACGGCACCGGAGGCGCCCGGGTACTGGATCAGTACGCCGTTGATCTCGCGCGCGGCGATGTCGGCCGGGATGCCGTCGCCGAGGTCGGCGACGACGACCTCCACGCCGGTCGGCTCGGCGCGGGTCTGGATCACGGCGATGGTCTGCGGCAGCGCGTCCGCGTCGACCAGGAACAGGCCCTTCTTGTTCTTGCCCATGCGCCGCGACAGGGCCATCGCCTCGGCGGCGGCCGTGCCCTCGTCCAGCAGGGAGGCACCGGAGGTGGGCAGCCCGGTCAGCTCGGCGACCATCGTCTGGAAGTTCAGCAGGGCCTCCAGCCGGCCCTGGGAGATCTCCGGCTGGTACGGCGTGTAGGCCGTGTACCAGGCGGGGTTCTCCATGACGTTGCGCAGGATGACGGGCGGCGTGAAGGTGCCGTAGTAGCCCAGGCCGATCATGGAGTGCAGGACCTGGTTGCGGTCGGCGAGCGAGCGCAGTTCGGCCAGCACCTCGGCCTCGGTGCGGGCGCCCGGCAGGTCCAGGGAGTCGGCGTTCTTGATCACATCCGGGACCGCGGCGGCGGTCAGCTCGTCCAGCGAGCCGTACCCGACCTGCGCGAGCATCTTCGCCCGCGCCTCCTGGTCGGGTCCGATGTGGCGCTGCTCGAAGGGGATGCCCGCTTCGAGTTCGGAGAGCGGAATGCGATGGGCGGTCATTGCGGAGGCCTCCTGGTCTGACGCGACCTGCGAGGGGCGCCCCGGCACGGGCACCCCGACGGCCTCCCCCTCTGTCATCTGCACCTGAGAGCTTCACCGGGCGCCCGCGGGCACCGGCTTTCACCGTCGGTGAGGGCGGGAGCCGTCGACACCCGCCCTGCTTTCCAGAGTGACCTCGTCCGTGCGGTACGTGAGCCTGAGAGATTCCGGGGAGGAGTTGCTCCTTCGGCGCCTCCGAGGTGGTCGGAGGACTCTCCCGCGCGGGGTCAGCAGCCGCTTGTCAGCCTACCAGCGAGGTCAATGGGGCAGCCTTCGAGTGGCCGCCTCCTCGAATGTGCTCTTTCGTAGTGCTTACGGATGAGTTGCGACCACGTGGAGGAAGAGGGACCGTGCAGACCGACATCGATCCGCGCAGCCTGATCGGCCGCAAGGCGTTCGACCGCAACGGCACCAAGATCGGCACGATCGACGAGGTGTACCTGGACGACGCGACCGGCGTGCCCGAGTGGGCGGCCGTACGCACGGGCCTGTTCTCCCGGGACGCCTTCGTGCCGCTGGAACCCAGCGAGCTGATCGACGGCACTCTGCACGTCCCCTTCGACCGCGCCCTGATCAAGGGCGCCCCCGGCTTCGGCGTGGGCCGCCATCTCTCCCCCGAGCAGGAACTCCAGCTCTACCACCACTACGGTCTCGACGCGGCCTCCTCTCCCCCCGTGCCGGACCACGAATTCGGCAGGCTGGCGGGCTCGGAGGAAACCTGACCGGGCCCTCCCTCCGGCTCACACTCTCCCTCCTGCTCCCAGGCGTGCTCCTGCCGGTCCAGGACGTCTTCCGGGCCCGGGGCACCTTCCAGTCCCCGGCTCCGGGCATCCTCCGGAGCACGGCACCGTGCCGGACCGCGGGTCCCTTCCCGAAGGCGGTCCGCCCCCGGCCCGGGAGCCGCTCCTCGAGCAAGGGTCTCCTCGGGGATGCGGGCCGCGTCCCGGGCGTCGGCCGCCTCCGCCACAGGCCCCCCACCCCGGGCACGGGCCTCTTCCGCGACCTGGGCCCCCTCCGGAACGGCCGGCTCCTCCAGGGCACGGGACTCCTCCGACACGGAGGGCCCCTCCAGCCCCTGGGCCCCCTCCGGAACGGCCGGCTCCTCCAGGGCATGGGACTCCTCCAGGGCACGGGACTCCTCCGGCACGGAGGGCCCCTCCAGCCCCTGGGCCCCCTCCGGAACGGCCGGCTCCTCCAGGGCGTGGGACTCCTCCCCGACCGGCGACCCCTCCAGGGCACGGGACTCCTCCGGCACGGAGGGCCCCTCCAGCCCCTGGGCCCCCTCCGGAACGGCCGGCTCCTCCAAGGCGTGGGACTCCTCCCCGACCGGCGACCCCTCCAGGGCACGGGACTCCTCCGGCACGGAGGGCCCCTCCAGCCCCTGGGCCCCCTCCGGAACCGCCGGTCCCGCCAAGGCGTGGGACTCCTCCCGGACCGGCGACCCTTCCAGCCCGTGGGCCCCCTCCGGAACGTGGGCCCGCTCCGGAACGTGGGCCCGCTCCGGGACGGGGAACTCCTCCGGCGCGGAGGGCCCCTCCAGGGCGGGGGACTCCTCCGGGGCCCGGGGCGGCGCCCCCTGCCGGCCATCGTCCGGCGGGCCGGGACGGGTGGGCAGGTGGGGAGGGTCCGCGACCAGCGGCAACGGATCGGCGGGCGACAGCGCGGGATCGTCGACGAAGAACGTCCGCACCCGCCCCGGCTCCGACTGCGGCGTCTCGAACCGCACCGTCACCCTCCCCACCCCGCTTCCCTGCACCCAGCCCGCCCCGTACTCGGCATGCCGCACATCCTGGCCGGCCCGCCAGTGCCGCTCCACGGCTTCCGGCCGCTCCGCCTCGGGCTCGGCCCCGGCCGCTGCCTCCGCCGGCTCCTCCGCCACCCCCACCGGCACGGCCTGCGCGAACAGGTCCTCCTGGGTGTAGTCGGCGAGCCCGGACACCCCGACCCCGAGCAGCCGTACCCCGCCGGTCGTGTCCACGGAGTCCAGCAGGCGCGCCGCCGCCTCCCGGATGACCACGGGGTCGTCGGTGGGCCCCCGGAGCGTCTCGGAACGGGTCAGGGTGGAGAAGTCGTACCGCCGTACCTTGAGCACGATGGTCCGGCCGGACAGTCCGGCCCCGCGCAGTCGCCGCACGCACCGGTCGGCCAGCCGCTGCACCTCCAGGCCGACCCGCAGCCGGTCGTGGATGTCCACGTCGTAGGTGTCCTCCACCGACACCGACTTGGCCTCCCGCTCGGCCACCACCGGCCGCTCGTCCCGGGCGTGCGCCATCGCGTACAGGGCCTGCCCGTGCGCCTTGCCGAGCAACCGGACCAGCTCGTCCTCGCCCGCCTCCGCCAGCTCCTGCACCGTGGTGATCCCGGCCCGGCGCAGATGGTCCCCGGTGGCCGGCCCGACCCCCGGCAGCGTCCGCACCGGCATGGGCGCCAGCAGGTCGCGCTCGGTACCCGGCTGGATCAGCACCAGCCCGTCCGGCTTGGCCTGCTCGGAGGCGATCTTCGCGAGCATCTTGGAGGCGGCGAGCCCCACCGAACCGGTGAGTCCGGTGACCGCGCGGATGTCCGCCCGCAGCTTCTGTCCGGCCCGGCGCGCCGACTCCTCGTCCCAGGCCGCTCCCCCGGCCTCGAGGTCCACGAACGCCTCGTCCAGGCTCAGCGGCTCCACCAGCGGCGACAGCTCCCGCAGCAGCGCCATCACCTGCTCGCTGATCGTCCGGTACAGCGTGAAGCGCGGCACCAGATAGGCGGCGTTGGGTGCCAGCCGGCGCGCCTGGGCCATGGGCATCGCCGAGTGGACCCCGAACACCCGCGCCTCGTACGACGCGGTGGCCACCACACCGCGCGGTCCGAGCCCGCCCACGACGACCGCCTTCCCGCGCAGGCTCGGCTTGGACGCCTGCTCCACCGAGGCGAAGAAGGCATCCATGTCGAGATGCAGGATCGTGGGCGCGTTTCTCACATCTCCGATGCTGCACCACGGCACTGACAATGCGGTGGTGCCGGTGCCCCGGCCGGTCAGACCGCCCGGTTGCGCCGCCGCGCCAGCTCGTCCGCGGGGTTGTGCCCGACCAGGGTCTCCCCGGTGTCGATGCGCTCGCCGTGCAGCTGGGAGAGGGCGCTTTCCACGTCCCGCCACACCACGCCGACGGCGATCCCGAAGATGCCCTGACCGCCCTGGAGCAGGGCGTGGACCTCGTCCGGCGAGGAGCACTCGTACACGGTGGCGCCGTCGCTCATCAGGGTCATCCGCTCCAGGTCACGGAAACCGCGTTCTCTGAGGTGCTGCACGGCCGTGCGGATGTTCTGCAGCGACACACCGGTGTCCAGAAAGCGCTTCACGATCTTCAGGACGACGACGTCCCGGAAGCTGTACAGCCGCTGGGTGCCCGACCCGTAGGCCGGCCGCACGCTGGGCTCGACGAGACCGGTGCGGGCCCAGTAGTCCAGCTGCCGGTACGTGATGCCGGCGGCAGCGCAGGCCGTGGGCCCGCGGTAACCGATCTGCTCCGACGTCATGGACGCCACCCCTCCGCCGTTCGGCACCGCCGTCGGCAGCTGCGGAGCGTGCTCCACCGCGCCGCCGGGATGGGCATATCCCCCGCTTGGGCGCAGCCGCGAACTCGGGGGCGGGTACGGACCGCTTTCCCCGAAACCGTGTCCCGGGGCACCCCCGACCGTACCGTCGCCGCTGGTTCTCACGCCGACCTCCGTCCTTGACCTGCCTTCTCGACGGTAGGCAGTCACCAGGGGTGCGTCAACGATCGCCACACTCGGCACGCCGAGTGATAATCACCCTAGGAGTGGTTTCCCGTGTCCCACCGCGGGGAAAGGCTAGCCGAATGCCCTCGCCGCGAACCGGAGAACGCTCCCCCTGCCGGAGGCAATTGCCAGGACGCCGACCGCGCGGAACCGCCGACGGCGCCGGGCGAAACCCTGCTCCGGGCCCGGTCCGGCGGGCCGGCCGGGCCGGTCACTGGCTGCTGGTGCCGAAGTCCTCGGGGGAGATCTGGTCGAGGAACTCCCGGAACTTCTCCACCTCGTCCTCCTGCTCGTCGGGAATGGCGATGCCCGCGTCGTCCAGCACCGTGTCACTGCCGTAGATCGGCGTGCCGGTGCGCAGAGCCAGCGCTATGGCATCGGAGGGGCGGGCGCTGACCTCGACCCCACTGGCGAACACCAGCTCCGCGTAGAAGACGCCTTCTCGCAGATCGGTGATGCGCACCTCGGTCAGCTCCTGGCCGACGGCCTCCAGCACGTCCTTGAACAGGTCGTGGGTCAGCGGTCGTGCGGGGGCCATGCCCTGCTGGGCGAAGGCGATCGCCGTCGCCTCCCCCGGCCCGATCCAGATGGGGAGATAACGGTCGCCCCCCACTTCGCGCAGGAGCACGATCGGTTGGTTGGAGGGCATTTCGACCCGGACACCTACGACATCGAGCTCGTTCACACAGCAACCCTAGGCCGTGCCCGGGACGTTTGGGTAGTCGGGCCGGGAACAGGTGCCCGATCCGGACGCCCGGGGGCCCTCTCTTTCACGGGATCCGCACCCCGAGGGCGGTCTTCACCAGGGCCGCGTGCAGCTTCATCGTGAGGTCCGCCAGCTCCTTCGTGCGGGCCTCGGCGTGCGCCCTGGTCTGCGGGTTGCGGTGGCGCTTGAGCGGGGCCACGATCTGGTCGACCAGGCCCGCCTCACGGTCCGCGGCGGCCTTCATCACCCGCAGGTGGCGCGGCTCGATCCCGAACCGGCCCAGCTCGGCGATCAGCGAGGCGACGGTGACGGCCTCGGCGTCGTACGCCCCGTCCTCCAGGGGAGCGATGAGCCCGTAGGACTCCCACTCCTTCAGCTCGCCCTCGTCGATGTCCGCCGCGGCCAGCAGCTCGGCCCTGCCCACCCTGGCCACCGTGGGCTCCTCCACGGACACCGGCCCGTCCGGCGCGCTGCGCTGGCGCCCGACCACGGGCGGCGGGACGGCCTCGCCCCGCTCCATGGCGTCCAGGTGCTCCCGGATCACCTTGAGCGGCAGATAGTGGTCCCGCTGCATCCGCAGGATGTGGCCGAGGCGCTCGACGTCCCCGGCGCTGAACTTGCGGTACCCCGACGGGGTCCGCCGCGGCTCGACGAGCCCCTCCGACTCCAGGAAGCGGATCTTGGAGATGGTGACTTCGGGGAACTCGTCGCGCAGCACGTTCAGCACCGTGCCGATGCTCATCAGCCCACTGTCCCTGGCGGCGGTACCGCTTCCGGCACCGCCGCTCGGTGTTTGAAGCATGGACCTTCCCTCTGGGTTCCCCCGGACACCGTCCGGGGGCGGGTCAGTAGCCCTGCCGGCTCGCGTAGAACACCAGCCGGTACTTGCCGATCTGCACCTCGTCACCGTTCGACAGGGCGACCTGGTCGATGCGCTCGCGGTTGACGTACGTGCCGTTCAGGCTGCCCACGTCGGCCACCGTGAAGGAGCCGTCGGGGGAGCGCCGGAACTCCACGTGCCGCCGGGAGACCGTCACGTCGTCCAGGAAGATGTCGCTCTGCGGGTGCCGGCCGGCCGTGGTCAGGTCGCCGTCCAGCAGGAAGCGGCTGCCCGAGTTCGGCCCCCGGCGCACGACCAGCAGCGCCGAGCCAGGCGGCAGCGCGTCCACCGCGGCCTGCGCCTCCGGGGAGAGCATCGGCAGCGGCGTCTGGCCGGTCGCCTCGGAGTCGTAGGCCTCCAGTCCGGAGATCGAGATCGTGGACGTCGTCTCGGAGGCCCGCTCGGGGGTCAGCCCGGGACGCAGCGGCGCACCGCAGTGGGAACAGAACCGGGCGTTCTCCGGATTGCGGTTACCGCACCTCGTACACACCAGGACCGACATCGACGGATCCTCCTGCCGCGGCTGCCCCGCCGGGGCGTTGGACGCGTACGGGCCGGAGGCGAACCCTCCACCCGTACCTGAGGTTGACGGTTGCCCGAAACCTATGCCGCCGGACTGGGCAGGGTCAACAGACGCCGCGCCCTGACCTCCCGGAATGTCACCGCCCGGACCAGCGACCTGGTCCCGGAACAGCGGGCGCTGGCCCTCCGCGTCAGGCTGTGCGCGATGACGAGCGGTCGCGTTGTCGCGGCCCTCTCGCGCGCTCTTGCCGAACAACTTCGCAAACAACTTCACGGGCGATTCCCCTTGACCGAAACAGACCCGCCCGTGGGGCAGGACGAACCCTGATTGCCTACACCGGCCGAGCCGGACATTCTCACAACGTCCGTATCCACCAAACAGTTTCCACCACGCACCACCCCTTCGGTGCGCCGACCCCCCGCAACCTCTTGCCCCTGGCCGACAGCCCCCATGCGCCGCCGGTTCACTGGGAGGACGACCGAGCGTAGTCAGGCCGCTCCGCCCGCCGCAAGGCGTCCACGACGATCTTGTCCGATCGCTCCACGGTGACTGTGGCCTGCTCTTTCTTCAGAGTCTGCACCACGCCTCCAGGGATGTTCAGCGCCGGCTCGAGGTCCTGCGGCTTGCCGATGACCCTGAAACGATACGGTGCGTTGATCTTGTTCCCGTCGACGCTGACACTCCGGTCGGAGTCGGCGAACCACGTACCGGCGACCACCCGGACCCCGTTGACCTGGATCGCCTCCGCGCCGGCGGCGCGCAACTCCTGGATCGCGTCGAGCAGCATGTCCGCCTTGACCGTCCCCTTCGTGTCCTCGATCGTCATGGTGATGCCGGGGCCCTGGGCCGCCACGGTGCCCGCCAGGATGCCGAGTTGCCTCGCCTTCTCGGCGGTCTGCCTGCGTGCCTCCGCGGCCTGGTCGGAGCTGCTCTGCAGTTCCTGACGCTGCTTTTCGAGTCCCTGCTTCTCGTCCTCAAGACGCTGAGTACGCGAATCCAGTTCATCCAGGATGCGTACAAGATCTTCCTGGCGTGCGCCGCGCAGCGCGCTGTCGGTGTCGCTGTTGGACGCCACCTGCACGGCCAGGCCGAAACCGAGGCCGAACAGCAGTACGGCAACGATGAGTTGCGCCCGGGTGAAACGCGGCGGCCACAGGCCCTTGACGAGCCGCTGCCGCCCGGTCAGCGGCTGCCGGGGCCGCTGACCGGCCGGCTGCCCGGGCGGGGGCACGGGCACCGGCACCTCGGCCGGCAGCTCCCTGCGCAGGTAGTGGGCGGGCTGCTCGCCCCGGTCGTCGCGGACGCCTCGCTCCTCGCGGACGATTCGTTCCTCGCGGTCGTTCTGCTCGCTCATGGATGTCACGCCCGGAACACGTGCCGTCGGATCGCCGCGGCGTTGGAGAAGATGCGGATGCCCAGGACGACCACGACACCCGTGGACAGCTGCGCGCCCACGCCCAACTTGTCGCCCAGGAAGACGATGAGCGCGGCGACGACCACGTTCGACAGGAACGACACCACGAAGACCTTGTCGTCGAAAATGCCGTCCAGCATGGCTCGCAGACCGCCGAAGACGGCGTCCAGCGCGGCGACGACGGCGATCGGCAGATACGGCTCGACGACCGCCGGAACCTCGGGCCGGACCAACAGGCCGGCCACGACTCCCACGACGAGGCCCAGTACGGCGATCACGATGTGCCCTTCCCGGTTTTCTCGGACTTCGGCTGTGCTGTTCGTACGATCACACTGGGGGCGGCGGGCAACCGGACATCGTCCTCGGCCGAGATGGTGGCGCGGATGCCGTAGTTCTCCTCCAGGGCGTGCAGATACAGGCCGTCGGCGCTGTCCTGGAACCTGGTGCTCAACCTCTGCCCGTCCCCCACCGCCAGCACCGTGTACGGCGGCACCAGCGGTCTGTTGTCGACCAGTATCGCGTCACCCGCGGCCCTGATCGCGGACAGGGCGGTCAGCCGCTGCCCGTTGATGGAGACCGCCTCGGCCCCGGACGCCCACAGGCCGTTGACCACACGCTGCATGTCCCGGTCCCGGACCCGGCCGGTGTCGGAGAAGCCCGACGTCTCGCGGGGGTTGGTGCCGTCGCCGCCCCCGCTCGCCTCCTTGGCGTCGTTCACGACGAGCTTGACGCCGGGGCCGTGCACCGCGGTGGCGCCCGACAACAGGCCCACCAGGTCCGCCTCCGCGCTGCCGCCGCTCGACCTCAGGGCCGCGCGCCGGCGCGCTTCGACGTCGTCGCGCAGGGTGTCGACGGTGCTCTCCAGCCGGTCCGCGTCCGCGGTCTCGCTGTCGACGCGGTCGATCAGTTCCTGGCGCTCCTTGGCCACCACGGGCGCCGTCACCCGCGCCTGGGCCGCTCCCACGGTCACCACCAGTGCCGCGAGGACCAGGCCGGCGGCCAGGACCAGCTTGGCCCGCAGGGTCTTCGGCAGCCCGCCCTCACCCGCGGACGTCCGCCGGGCGGCGGCCTCGGCGTATCCGTCGTCGAGGCTGTGGTCCATGACGTTGGTGATCAACGACATGGAGGCGTCCGGGCGCTGCGGCCGCGCGGGGCTGCTCCGAACGGGGGGTTGCTGCGGCATGCCGCACATCGTCGCATGTCGCGGCCAGTACCTCCGAACGGCCCCACCGGCGTGCCGGACTGGCCCTCTTGGGGGACACTTGTCCGGCACGCGCGCGTGCGGCGGCTTTCGCCGCCGCACGCCGTTCGCGTTGCCCGGGGACGCCGTGCCGGCGGCCCCGGGCCTGGGCACGGTTACCGGCCGGCGCTGTCCACGATGGCCGACCACTCGTCCAGCAGGGCCTGAGCGGAGGCGTCGTCGGGGCCCTCCGCCCACAGATGGGTGACCGCCTCGGCCGGGTCTGGCAGCACCATCACCCAGCGCCCGTCGGTCTCCACCACCCGCACGCCGTCGGTCGTGTCGACGAAGCGGTCTCCCGCGGCCTCGACCACGCGCCGCATCACCAGCCCCTTGACGGCCCACGGCGTCGCCAGGTCCCGCTTGTGGACGTGCGCACGCGGGATACGGGCGTCGATCTGGCTCAGCGTGAGCTGGGTGCGCGCCACCAGCCCGATGAGCCGGACGAAGGCCGCCGTGCCGTCGTACACACCGCTGAACTCGGGGACGATGAATCCGCCCTTGCCGTCACCACCGAAGATGGTGCCCTCCTCGCGGCCGACGCGCGTGAGGTCGTCCGGCGACGTGGTGGTCCACTCGACCTGCGTGCCGTGGTAGGCGGCCACCTGCTCGGCGATCCGGGTGGTGGTGACCGGCAGTGCCACCCGCCCGCTGCGCCGCTCGGCGGCCACCAGGTCGAGCATCACCAGCAGCGCCCGGTCGTCCTCGATGATCCGGCCCTTCTCGTCCACGAGCGACAGCCGCTCGCCGACGGGGTCGAACCGCACACCGAACGCGGCACCCGAGGACGCCACTATCTCGCCGAGCCGCACCAGCCCCTTGCGTCGCATGTCGGCCGTCTCGGTGGGCCGGGACTCGTCCAGACCGGGGTTGATGGTCAGCGAGTCCACGCCGAGCTTGCCGAGCAGGCTGGGCAGCACGAGGCCGGCGCTGCCGTTGGAGGCGTCCACGACGACCTTGAGGCCCGACTCGGCTATCCCGGTCGTGTCGACGTTGCGCAGCAGCGATCCGGTGTACGAGTCGAAGACGCTCGCCGGGAAGTGCAGGTCGCCGATCTCGCCCGGGAACGCCCGCCGGTACTCCTGGCGCGCGAACACCCGGTCGAGCTTGCGCTGACCTCCCTGCGAGAGATCCCCGCCCTGGCCGTCGAAGAACATGATGTCCACGGAGTCCGGGACACCGGGCGAGGTCCGGATCATGATGCCGCCGGCGCTGCCCCGCGCGGTCTGCTGCCGGGCCACGGGCAGCGGTACGTTCTCCAGGTCGCGTACGTCGATGGCGCTGGCCTGGAGCGCCGAGATCACCGCACGCTTGAGCGCCCGGGCACCGCGGGAGTGGTCGCGGGCCGTGGTGACCGTGGCGCCCTTCTTCAGGGTCGTCGCGTAGGCGCCGGCGAGTCGTACCGCCAGTTCCGGTGTGATCTCCACGTTCAGGATGCCGGAGACGCCACGGGCGCCGAACAGATGCGCCTGACCGCGTGACTCCCAGATCACCGAAGTGTTGACGAAGGCGCCCGCCTCGATGGTCTTGAAGGGGTACACCCGGACGTTGCCCTGGACGATCGACTCCTCGCCGATCAGGCACTCGTCACCGATGACCGCCCCGTCCTCGATTCTGGCGGCGCGCATGATGTCGGTGTTCTTGCCGACGACACAGCCGCGCAGGTTGCTGTGCTGCCCGACGTAGACGTTGTCGTGCACGACGGCCTTGTGCAGGAAGGCCCCGCTCTTGACGACGACGTTGGAGCCGACGACGGTGTGCTCGCGGATCTCCGCGCCGGCCTCGACCTTCGCGTAGTCGCCGATGTACAGCGGTCCGCGCAGTACGGCGTCCGGGTGCACCTCGGCACCCTCGGCCACCCACACGCCGGGCGAGATCTCGAAGCCGTCGATGTCGACGTCGACCTTGCCTTCGAGGACGTCCGCCTGGGCCTTGACGTAGCTCTCGTGGGTGCCGACGTCTTCCCAGTAGCCCTCGGCGACATAGCCGTAGATCGGCTTGCCTTCCTTCATCAGCTGCGGGAAGACATCCCCGGACCAGTCGACGGGCACGTCGGGCTCGACGTAGTTGAAGACTTCGGGCTCCATGACGTAGATGCCCGTGTTGACGGTGTCGGAGAAGACCTGTCCCCAGGTCGGCTTCTCCAGGAAGCGTTCGACCTTGCCTTCCTCGTCGACGATGGTGATGCCGAACTCCAGCGGATTGGGCACGCGGGTCAGGCAGACCGTGACGAGCGCGCCCTTCTCCTTGTGGAAGTTGATCAGCTCGGTGAGGTCGAAGTCGGTCAGGGCATCGCCGGAGATGACAAGGAAGGCATCGTCCTTCAACGCCTCCTCGGCGTTCTTGACGCTTCCGGCGGTACCGAGTGGCTTCTCCTCGTTGGCATAGGTGAGCTCCATGCCGAGCTCTTCGCCGTCGCCGAAATAGTTCTTGACGAGCGAGGCCAGGAACTGCACGGTGACGACGGTCTCGGTGAGCCCGTGCCTTTTGAGCAGCCGTAGCACATGCTCCATGATCGGGCGATTCGCCACGGGCAGGAGCGGCTTGGGCATGCTAGAGGTCATGGGGCGCAGGCGTGTGCCTTCGCCCCCGGCCATCACGACGGCCTTCATGTCGGAAGCGTCCTCCTCCAAGAGACGACGGTCTAGCCGACTTCACCCGTCCAGATTGTCCCGCACTTTTACACCGCGGGCCATCGAGGCGTTGTGTCCGGACAATCGCCGAGCTCAATCGGCCATGGTGTCCGCTCGAACCAATCGGCGGACCTGTACCACGTAGAGCACTCCTGCCCACCAATAGAGGGTTGTACCCCATCCGGCGAAAGCCCATCCGAAAATAGCGGCGAGTGACGAGATCCAACCACTTCCGTCACTGAGGAGCAGGAGCGGGAAGGCGTACATCAAGTTGAACGTGGCGGCCTTCCCGAGGAAGTTCACCTGGGGCGGCGGATACCCGTGCCGGCGAAGGATGCCCACCATGACCAGCAGAACCAGTTCACGCGCCAGCAACAAGGCGGTCAGCCAGAGCGGCAGGATCTCCCGCCAGGTGAGCCCCAGGAGCGTGGAAAGCACGTAGAGGCGGTCGGCGGCGGGGTCGAGGAGCCGGCCGAGGCTGCTGATCTGATTCCAGCGCCGGGCGAGTTTGCCGTCGAGGTAGTCGCTGACCCCGCTGAACGCCAGCACGAGGAGGGCCCAGCCATCGCTCTTGGGGCCGCCGAACTCCGGCCTGAGGATCAGCCACAGGAACAGGGGTACGCCGACGAGCCGCGCCATGCTGAGGATGTTGGGGATGGTGAGGACCCGGTCTGTCTGGACACGGGTCTCCTGGACCTCCACCCGGGGGCCTCCTGTGCGAAACGAGCCAATGATGCTCACTGACTTTACCTCAACGCAAAAAAGCTCCGGCTCCCGGGCAGTACCCAGGAGCCGGAGCTACAAAAGGAGTTCGGCGGCGTCCTACTCTCCCACAGGGTCCCCCCTGCAGTACCATCGGCGCTGTGAGGCTTAGCTTCCGGGTTCGGAATGTAACCGGGCGTTT
>NZ_JBEZUP010000053.1:0-33632 GCF_040636485.1 Streptomyces sp. NPDC038707 | reverse complement strand
CTGCCCAGTCCTCCACGTTCAGCACCCTCCAAGAGTCCGGAGGGGTCAAGATTCGGAGACTGCCAGGGGGTCAGTTTTCACGAAGCAGCGACAACTGCCGTCCGGGCTTTCTTTTCCTGCTCACAGTGGACTTCCCTTGTTTCAGGTTCGAATGCAGACTGCGGGCGAGCGCCCTAAGACGACGGACCGACAATCGCCGCCCGCCCGATAGGGGGATACGGTTCGACGGTTTCCCGGGGGTCGGCGGAAGCCGGCGTTACGGAACCAAGCAGCGCGCCAGCGGACAGGCTGACGAGCTGCGTGGTGGTCGATGTCTATTCGGGTGGCTGCCTGATGGCCCAGCCAGTCGACTCATGTGCCCCGAACAGGAGCGTTCATCGTCGTCGACGCGACGGCGCCTCACTTCGAGGTTGCCTCTGCCGCTCTGCGCGGGTGCGGCGTAAGGCGAGGCCGAGTGGATGTGTTCACGCTGCCGCAGGCGGCGGCTGGGCCGTCAGGGGCCTGATGCGCACCATTCCTGGGAACGGCGGCTCGGGTGGGGCCAGGTGAACCGCCGTGGCCTTCCCGCCATCCCGGAAAGCGGCGTAATGGGGTGCCAGGGCTGTCAGAAGTCGCTCTGCCACATCCACACCCTCGTGATGGCCCCATGGGTCCGGGCCCCAGTCCCCTTCGTCCCCGTGGAGCGTCCATTCCTCAAAGTTGATTTCCTGGCTGAATGACGGGTACAGATATAGTTCCAGCTCATTGTGGTCAGAGATCACGACGGCCGTCTCGTGGGCTGGGTCGTGGAAGAGCTGGGCAATCAGCTCGGTCGCCTTCTCAGCCTCGTCGTGAGCCCTGAGAAGCCCAAGCACCTCGTCCTCTGGAATCAGTCCAGCCACTGCCCTGACGAGGCTGTCCGCTGCATCTCCTGCGTGGTAGGCGGCACGGATCCGGTACCTCAGGTCTCGGCGGACGTCGTCGAATCCGCGGACCGCGGCACGGAGGTAGGCGCGCGCAACTGTGGACGGATCGGGGGAGTGCGTACTGAGGTGGCACCACAGGTCCGGATCTGTGCTGCGTTCGAGCAGCCTGACCCTGACGTCCATCGTGCCCTCACGTACGACGCGAGCTAGGTACTGCTCGTCGATGACGGAGTCCAGCGCGTCCTCGAGATCGAGTTCGGCGCACTCGTCAGGAGTGCGCGGACACATGCTGTCTTCGTCCCATTCTTGGATGCAACGGACGTCGGAACCGTAGGGGGCGAGGGCCTCGTCGTAGCGGTACCAGGTGCCCTCCTCACGGTGTGGTTCAGGGAAACGCACCTCCAGGACGGTCTGGTACTCGTCCATGTGCTTCATCCTCTCCTGCGGCTGCTGCGGTTGGTCGCGTCGGATCCGGCGGGTGGAGCGTGTTGGAGCGAAACGGTCGGAGCCGGGGTTCGTGCACGGGTGGATCCGGTTCCTGCAACGAGCGCGTGATCCGAGGGGATGCGCGTCAGATCTGCAGAATCGGATCGTCACAGAAACGCCCTACCAGTTGGTCGTCGAGGAGCTCTTCGGTGATGGCTTCAGCGCCGGTCTCGATGGCTTCCTGCGCGGCCATGCAGATGAGGAGCGACAGGGGTTTCATGTAGCCGCCGGTGCGGCGGTGCAGGTGTGTGGCCAGGTTGAGCAGGTCGCCGGGTGTGTGCTGGTGCAGGCGTAGGTTCTGGTCGAAGGCTTTGACGATCTCGTGGAAGGTCGTGTGGTCGTCGGTGCTGTAGGGAATGGGCAGCACGGCCAGGGTGGGGATGCCGCCGGATCCGCCGTCGGTAGGGCTGGGACGCCTGCCTCGGCGGACATCGTTGACGACTTCGCGGGAGCCGGGACCGCAGTAGACGAAGGAGACGTTGCATTCGTCGGCGAGGTAGCCGAAGTAGTCGAAGGCTGTTTTCAATTCGGAGTTGTCCAGCCGGTCGATGCCGTCGACGAGGACCAGACGGGTGCCGCGGGTCTTCATGACGTGGCAGACGGGGCCGGTCATGTCGGTGCTGCGCTGGCCGCTCTCGGGGTCTTTGGTGTGCTTGTGGCCCAGAAACTCGGCGAACGGGATCGACATGTCCAGTTTGCTACCTGGAGCCAGCGGGGTGTTGATGTGGATGACCGGGATCCGTTTGGGGTCGGCAGGCAGCCGGTCACGGATGATTCCCTCGTAGGCCCGGCCGATCTGCCGCAGCACGGTGGTCATCCCGGTCTCGCCCGGCCCGTCGACGGCCAGGTGCAGCGGGCCCTCGCTGCGGGGCCCGCCCACCAGCCACAGCCGCCGTGCGACGGCGACCGCTTTCTTCAGTGCCGGAGTCTGCACGGTGCGCATCGTGGCGTGGTAGCCAAGGCGCCGGTCGTCGGGCCCGACAGTGGGCTCTGGTTGCGGGCAGGCCGCCAGGTCGGGCGGATCGATGACGCGGTCGAGCTGGGCCTGCCAGCCCAGCCGGGTGGTGGGCGGCAGGAACCGCCCGGCGACGTCAGGGGTTTCGGGGAAAGGCACGGCAAGCGTCCTCGGGGGCAGCCGACGGTGATCGGTGCGGGGCATCTGCGCCGGCACCGCTCACAGACGGGAAGGAGAGTTAGGACTGTTCGGTGGATGCGGGGCCAGAACCGTTGCCGCAGCCATCGCCTGCCTGGGGCGTGTCCGGCGGGCTGCCGGGCAGCGCGAGGCGCACCGCCGGCGCGCACAGCTCGCGCGGGTTGATGTCCATGACGGGCAGGCTGGCGACGCTGTGGTAGGCGGGGGCGGGGATGCCGCGGTAGGGGTCCTGGACCGGCGTCGGTCCGACGTGCATGCCGCGCTCGACGGGGGCCGGCTGCGGCGTGGCGGTGCGGGAGGGGCCGCGGCCGGCGCGCTCCAGCAGGGAGCGCACCAGCCGGGCGATGGCCGTCTCGTCGCGGCTGTGGCCGCCCTTGTCGAGGTGGGCGGCGGTTGCCTGGTCCCAGACGTCTTCGCTCCAGGCGTCGCCGATCAGCCGCTGGTAGACGAAGTCGGCCTGCGCCCAGGTGTTGTCGCGGTAGTCCTCGAGCCAGACCTTCTCCGGCTGGTGGGGGTGGTACCGCACCGGCCACCGCTGGCCCTTGCCCGGCAGACCGGAGAGCGTGTTGCGGTAGCCGTTGAGGGCGCGGCTGTCGTAGGTGCGGTTGTTCAGACGGATGCCCTTGTCGGTGACCTTCACCCAGGCGGTGGGCAGCAGCCGCAGCCGGTCCTCGGCGCTCAGCCGCAGGGGAACGTAGCCGCTGCTGGCGACGTGGGCGGCGAACACTTGGTTGGGGGTGCGCGGCGGCATCGAGGGCAGGAACGGGTTGCGCAGTTCCTCATGCGGGCGCTGCTGCCAGCCCAGGGCGATCCACTGCTGCAGGAAGTCGTTGAGCTGGTCGATGCGCCACAGCCGCTCACCAGCGACGTGCTTGCCGCGGTGGGTGAGGTCCTTGCCGGTGTAGCCGGGCAGGAACTGGCTGAAGAGGCTTTTGATCGAGCCGAAGGTCCGCTCGATGATCGCTTTGTGGGTGGGGGAGTTGGCGCAGGCGGGACGTACGGAGATGCCGAGCTGGGCGCAGGCGTTCATGAAGGCCCGCCCGGCGAACACCTTGCCGTTGTCCATGATGATCATTTCCGGGATGATCACTGGCCGGGCGGCCGCGCCTTCCATCCGCTCGTCGGCCTCGACCAGCTGTGCGTAGGGCAGATCGGACCCCTTCGCGGCCGCCTTGAGCGACCAGTGCGGGCGCATCGGCTGCGGGGTGCACATCTCGGCCAGCAGCAACAGGGCGTCCACGGCCTTGGTGGCCCGCCCGCCGTGGCGGCGGGAGTGGGGACCGGTCTTGGTGCCGCTGGATTTGGGCCGGATGACTGCGGCCAGGATCGTCCGGCTGACCACGTCGATGGCTGCGGTCAGCTCCACCGAGACGGCGCGTCCGGTCTCAGCCAGCGCGAGCACGTCCAACGAGGTAGTGTCGATCTGAACCTGCTCGCCCGGAGCCGTGGCCATAGCCAGCGTGAACGGCGGATCCGGGCGGTGGCTGCCGTCGCCGCGCCGGGCGGCGGCCTGCTTTCCGCAGAGGATCCCGAGCCGGTCCAGCAGCCGGTAGAACGTTGCCCGGGACGGCATCAGTTGTTCCGCCCGCTTCTTTTTGAACTTCCGCACGCACGCCCTCCTGAGCAGCTCAAACAGCCGTGACCTGGTCCCGATGGACTTCTTCTCCTGCCGCTTGTGCACCTTCCGCAGCAGCGTGACGACCTGTTCGTCGACGCGGCCCTGCCGGCTCCTACCGCGCACCCGCCGTTTGTCGACCAGCCCCCACACGCCCTGCTCCAGCCAGGCCAGGCGCTTGCGTTCCACCGTGGCCGCCGACACCTGGTGATGCGCCGCGCACAGTTCGGCGGCCTTGGCCGCATACCGGTCGCGCAGAGTGGTGCGCTCGGGGTCGTAGCAGGGACGCGGAGCACTGCCCGGGGCGGCGAATCCGGGCAGTCCGGTGTGCACTTCCAGCACATGGTCGAGCCAGAAGTCGGCCTCCTGGCGGGCCTGGTCCGGCAGCCCGTCGAGCAGGTCCGCGCCGCCCAGAGGCCGGCGCGCGGGTGCCGACGGCGGGGCGGGGACCTCGTCGTGCGTCGGCGCGTCCGGTCCGTCCAGCACGCGGAAGCCGGGGGAGCGGTGCAGCGCGTCCAGCAGCACGACGGCGTCCTCGCCGTCGGCATGCCGGCTGAACAGGTGCACACTGGTGCCCTGCAGCGCCGCCACCAGATACGTTCCGCCGCGCCAGTGAACAGCGCTGCCTACCGCCACGACCTGCGGCCGGGCCGACGCGTGCACCGCCATCAGTGCTCCCCCTGCGGCGACCACACCAGGGAGCGGGCGGGCACGAACGGGGCGCTCCAGTCGATGAGCAGCTCGCGCGTCCAGACCAGATGCAGCGCACGGGCGACTGTTACCAGTTCGGGTAGGTCGCTGGCCCTGATGCCGTCGGCGAACGGGCGAGGCTGGGCGAACACCTGGTGCAGTGCGCGTGCGGTGTCCACATCCGCCAGCCGTGCATGCCGGTAGCGGGCCAGACGCCGCCGATTCGTGACCGTGGCCGCGTCATCCGCGCCCGGATGCACTCGCACCTCCCAGTCGGCCTGCTCGCTGGCCGCCTTCAGGAGCCTCGAGGTCTCCTCCCACCCGCCCGCGGCCCGCTGCGCCGGCCGGCACACCAGCAGCCTCGCCCGCCCGTCGGCGAGCCGGGCGAAGAAATCCGGCACGTATCCCTCCGTGCTGCCCGCCCAGGCCAGCCGCACCGGCCAGCCCGCGAACGACACCACTTGTGGCTCGAACTCCAAGGACAGCGCTGCTTCCAGGGCGCCGAGGCTGGCGCAGCCCGCGTGCCGGGCCTGTCCGGCCGGCCGCCACCACGTGGCGATCGCTTGTCGGCCCCGGTACCGGTTCGGTCTCCACACTTCGCCCCGCTCTTCCAGCCGCTCCTGACGGACCTGGCTCACGGGTTTCTCCAGCAGCCGCCCGGCGGGGGACAGGAACTGCGCACACACCACCTCAGCCACGGCAAGACCTTCCCTGACGGCGAAAGCACGGATATCGCCCGTGTGATCGATCCGGGCGATGCCGATCACCGTGGCCGCTCGGCGCGCGTGGGGAAAGCGGTCCAGGTCGAACACCCTCGAACGAGTGAGCGCGCGCCGCCTCCTGTGCGCCGGTCGATCACACGGTCGAACATTCCGTTGTGCCAGGTGAGACCACGTCTCGAAGGCAGGGAAGGGGGCGCAAGACAATGCTCGCCGCGCGCCTCGCTCGAATGGGCAGATTTTCGGCCCGCACCCGCACTGTCTTCGCAGGCCGACAGCCAGCGAAACGTTCTTGCGTGTAACGCGGGTCCTTTGCGGTTTCCTGCATGCTGCGCTGCCAAGCGCATTCGCCGACCAGCAGCGCCGCATCCGAGATCAAGCACCAGTGGGGGAGCCGACCCAACCGTGGACGGACTATTCGACTTCGACGCCATCCCAGAGCCCGGACCGACGTCCGGCGGCCTGCCCGAGCCGGCACAACGGCGCAGACTGCGCCGCGAATCCGGCCTCTCCCTGCACCAGATCGCCGGCGCCTGCGGCGTGAGCGAGGACACCGTCCGTGCCTGGGAACAGGGCAGTACCACCCCGCGCGGCGACAACGCAGCCGTTTACAGCCACCTGCTGACCGCTCTGGACTCCCGGCTGCAGGGCGGCACCGCCGCGCCACAGCCCCCGCCTGCCCAGACGCCGGACTGGGCAGCCCTGGGCGCCCTTCGGCACGAGATCCCTACCCGGGCAGCGGCCCACGCACCGTGCCGCCGCTGCCAGCAGCTCACGCACCACCGCGTCGGCGGCCACCCCCAGCACCTGGGCACCCGCTGCCCCGCGCCTGACGCCGGGCGAGCCCACCCCACCGCGCCACCGCAACCGACCCCGGCTTGGCCCACCGCTGCGGCCCCCGCACTGCCAGCGCAGCCTCCACCCAGCCCTCCGGTGCGCCTGGCCTATCCACCGATGAAGGCCAGGGGCATCTCCGACGGCCCCCTGGCCGTCCTCGACGCTGGCCCGTCAGGGCTGATCGCCTACCTTGCCGACGGCCGCCCCCGGGCCTGCCCCGCCGACGACCTGCACGGGCTGCTGGCCTGGGCCGTGAACACCCCGCTCGGCGCGGCCCCCGTCCGCCGCGAAGCCCTGCCGCCCGCCCCCCTGCTGGTGCTCACGTCCACCGCCCGAGCCCGCCTGGCGCTGCCCGCCGACCTGCCCGACACGCCCGCACGGCACCCGCGCAGCAACCACCCGCTGCTGCAGCAGGTCCGCGCGATCGGCTGGCAGACCGACGCCGACGGCCTAGGCCCCTGGACGCGCCTGCACCCCAGCACCGGCGATCCCGCCTGCGACAGCATCCGCCTCGCCGCCACCGACTGGGGCGCCCTGCACCACGACGCCTGGAACCTGCCCGAACAACTCACCCCTGGCGAACTCGCCGCCACTCTGGGCCAGTACACCGCGCTCGTGCGCACCCCGTTGGGTCCCCCGGGAGCCTGCGGCCACCAGCTCATGCGCGACCTGCGCCCGCCCGCACACCGCCACGCCGTCACCGGCGCCTTGCTCAGCGTGGGGGTGCGGGGAGCCCTGACGATGCCCGTTGACCCGGCCCCCTGCGAGGCTCCGCCAGGCCACCAACTGGCCAGCCACCGCTCAGAGAGGGACGCCCTCGCCGACACCGACATCGACTGGTGGCGTCATCCCGCACCCGACGAAGCCGACCGCGCATACGTGGTGTGCCTGGCGGTGAACCTGCTCCACCTCGCCGGCAGCAATGAGATCCGAGTCACCGACGGACCGGCCCACCACGTCCACCACCCGCCCTTCGACCCCAAGCGGCCCGGCAGCTGGCTCATCGACCTCTCAGCTGTCCCCTCGCACCCGATGCTGCCCCCAGCCTTCGCCGGTACGGGTCTGGCCTGGCACACCACACCCGCCGTCGCCTACGCCGCGCTGCGCGTGGGCGCAGCCCAGCTAAAACCCGTCCAAGGCTGGCTGCGCTCCGGCCCGACCGGCCCCTACCTGGCCCCGTGGTACGACCACCTGCGCCTGGCCCGCCTGGCCGTCCTGGAACGCCTCGGCATCAACGCCACCATGGAGCCCCCCGACCTGCTGGCCGCCCTGGCCGACCTGCCCGAGGCCGACTCCCTGCAGCGGGCCCTGCTGCACGCCCTGCACGCCACCGCCCAAGACGCCTTCACGGCCCTGGCCCAGCCGCCCACCCAGCCCGACCAAGCCGCGCTGACCACCTGGCCCACCCCGAAAGAGCCCACCTGGCGTCCCGACCTGCGCGCCGCGGTCATCGCCAACGCCCGCGCCAACCTCCACCGCAAGCTCGCCCGCACCTCCCGCAGCGGCTACTTCCCCCTCGCGGTCGCCGGCGACCACATCGTGTACGCCACCCGCACCCCGCACCTGACCGAGATCACCGACACCCCCTGCAGCGACTTCCGCATCGGCATCTCACCCGGCCACGTCCGTCCCATCGCGGTGCGCCCCCTGCACTGGTACACGGCTCGCTGCGCCGAGGGAACAAACCCCGCACAACTACTGAAGGACACCTGCCCGTCATGGTGACCGCCCCCGCCCGCGGCATTCCTTGCCCGCCGCGGCCCGTCTCCTCCTCACTCCAGGGCGGTCACGGGCCGGCCCAGCCGCCAGTCAAGACACGAGGCGTCCTCCCACGCCCCTTGTTCTGGCAGGCCGTGATGGGGGTCCATCACCGGCAGGTGCCCGGCCCGGTAACCGGGCGGCGGCGTCGGCTGGGCCAGCCGGTCCACCACCGGTGCGGTGATGCGGTGCTGCAACGTCCACTGGCGCAGCATCCGGTAACCGCCGTGCTCCATCGGGCCGGGCATGCCCAGCCGCTCACCCACGAAGGCGATCCAGCGCCGAGAGACCCAGCCCGGTGCACCATTGTCGAACTCCCGGCCCCAGCGGCGCTGCCGCTCGTACACGGCCATCGCCTCGGCGACGACGACGGCCTCCGGGTAGACGACCAGCGGCACCGCCCACCGCTGCCGCCCCGAGCCCAGCACCGCCTCCCGGCCGGCCCAGAGCGTCTCCGAGCCCATTTGGCGACCCTGCCACCAAGCTGCGGCCACCTGCAGCGCATCGGCCAGGAGCGCCCGCGCGTACGGCCCCACCCGCTGCTGCAGCCGAAGGCGCCGCCGATGCGCCCGCACCACCTCCTCCAGCCCGGCCAGAGCCACCTGGACAGGGCCGCCGCCGTCGGCGCTGCGCAGCCACCGGCCGTGCCGCATGCACACCTGCCACGGCTCCCCACCGGCCAGCACCACCGGCGTCACGAGATCATCGTGCCGGGCCAAGCACCCCGCACACGGCGCAAGCGGAGTCCACTGCACGGGCCAGGGCTCCACCCGCACCGACTGCCGACGGATGCGCCCCGTCGTCCCGGCGGCCAGCGTGGGCAGTGCGCGGCGCAGCTCCTGCGGCGTGCGCCAGGCCATCACCGCCAGCCGCGCGGCCGCCTGTTCACCAAGGAACACCTCCTGCGCCCACGGGTCCAGCTCCCGGGGCGGCCGATGCGCGCCTGCCTCCCGCAGCACGTCCTCCACGGACAGCCCATTGAGGTGGGCCAGCCGCCGGACAAAGGATGCCGCCGCCTCACCCGGCACCGGCTCCAACCCCACTGGTTTGGGCGCCGCCTCCCTGTCCATGCCCACCTCCCACCATCCCCGGACCGGGCCCTCCCGCCCCTCACCGCGGACAACGACCAGCCCCGACCTCGGTAACCCCCGGCAGGAGACCACCCCCATCGTGCCGCTGCTGAACACCTCCGTCACCCACGCGCTCGACCTCGCCGACGCGCGGCACTGGACACGACAACCCCCCAAACGCCCCATCGCACGCCTGCGCCACCTGCTGCACCACCACAGCCCCAGCGTCCTCGCACCGCGCCTGTTCGCCTATCCCCAGGCACTCACCCGATGGGCCGAGGGCGACCTCAACGACCTCACGTCCGCCCAGGCCACCCTCATCGAGCGCGAGATCTACCGCACCTGGCAGCCGGATGTCCGCCGCCGTGCCCATCAGCAGATTCTCGACCGCGGCGGCTGCGTCACCGCCCAGCTCCACGCCCGCTTCGCCTACACCACTCTCAACGGCGAATTCCACGACCCCCGCTTGCTGCGTCTGACCGAGGACCTGCCCGCCCTCCACGCCCGCCAGCTCTTCGACGCCCGCCACCACGACGCCGACGAAGACGAACTGCGCCGCATCCTCGCCGACGGCATCGGCGAGGCCTACTTCTTCCGCGCCCTGCCCGCCGACCAGCAGCAGGCCGCCGTAACCATCAGCGACCTGCATCTCATCCAGTTCCACTACTGAGTTAAGAGCCCGACCATGACCGTCATCTACGCCTTCCAAGACAGCAACGGACACTGGCACGGCGACCCCGACGCCCCCCTGCTCGACCCCGCCGACGAGCCCAGCCGCGGAACCCTCACCTACCAGCCCGTTCCCGGAACCCCCGAAGCGGCCAGCCCCTTCGTCGGACAGCGGCTCACCGTCCTGTACGGCATCACCGACCTGGAGGCCGGCCCCGTCACCTACCAACTCGACACCGGCGGCCGCTTCCTGGCCACATGGCATATCCACACCCTCCTCGCGTCCCCGATGGGCACCGCCCCCGTACCGTCCGACACGCCACGCGACCCTGCGCCGACGCCGCCCTGCCTGGAGTCCGCCTTCACCGAAGCGGGCCGCCGCTTCGTCCTGACCGGCACCCGCTGCGACAACGGACAACTCATTGTGAAACTCACCGTCACCAGCGAGCGGGGAGACCTTCAAGGAGAACTTCGCGGCGCCGTCACTGCGGACGACCTCGCGCCCCTGGCCCGTCTCCTGGACGCAGCCTCCCGCACCCACCCCGCGGCCGTTCCCCCGCCCCGTCAAGGCGGCGGATGGGCGCCCGCGGTCAGCGCCCGGCTCTCTGCCCGGTTCCGTCAGGAACCCGACTTCACCATCCTCGCTGCGGAGTTCGGCTGTTCTCGCGGCGCCATCTACGAAGAGCTCACGCGCCAGGGCCTGATCCGGTCTCCCGGATCAGGCCGCACCACCCCCGCCAGCCGGCCCCTCTCCGAAGCCATGCAGCAACGCCGCCAGATTCACCGCAACACCCACACGCGCTGGAGCGACGAAGAAGAACGGCGGCTGGCGCAGCGCTGCGCCGACGGAGTCCTGACCCCCGAACTCAGCAACGAGTTCGGCCGCACCGAACTGGCCATCGAGTCCCGGCTATTGAAGATCGCAGCAGTCGGCCCCGCCGCCGACCAGGCCCGCCTCAACGCCCTGTGACATCACCTCATTGCAAGCCCAATCAGATATCTGATCGGGCTTGCAATGAGGGGGAGCGTGCCGCTAGCGTCCTGTTGCGACATCACGCGAACCAGGGAGACGGACGTGGACGTGCTGCTGACTACGGGGCAGGCCGCCACTGAACTGGACTGCGCCATCACCACCCTGCGCCGCCTCATTCGCGCCGACGTCCTGCCCGGCCTCTCCCGCCGCGGAGTCCGCGTCATGATTCCCATCGACGTCGTCCAGGCGCTCCATCAGCGCCCGCACGCCCCGCTGCACCGCCTCGACACCCGGGAGATCGCCGTCCTACGCGTCGACGCGGCACGCCCCGTCGTTGAAAGCGACCGCACATGGATCGGCTATGCCCCCCATCTCGGCGCTGTTCACCTGCTCAAAAGCCTGCGTGGCTGGTGGCGATGCGATCCCGTCAGCGTCGCGGCCGGGGGAGTGCTGCCGGTGACCCTGTCCGGCTATGTCGTGGCCGTGTTGACGGGTCTGGAGCGGTGGGAGAGGAACGCTGAGGGCCGCTACGCCTTCCCCGACGCCCGCTTGGCCGGCTACGTCACCGACCTGGCCACCCCCCGGCTCGCGATCACTGCCCGCACCCACAGGGACCGAGAACTCGCCGAACTCCTGCTGGGCACACGGCTCGCCTCCCACTCCGGCGGAGCGATCGCCTACGTCCCCACGACCAGCACCGGCTGAACTGCCGGCCCGGACAAGGAAGCAACCGATGGACGCCCAGAGCTACAACGCCGGCCTCACCGAGCTGCGCACCGTGCGGGACCAGGTCAAGAAGGTCCGGGCGGAACTGGCGAGGCTGGAGGCCGACCGGGACAAGCGGATCGCCCACCTGGCCACCTATGCCAAGGCCAAGGCGGAACGGATCGCCCCGGCCGCCGGGCTGAGCGTGGCCGACGTCGTCGCCGTGGCGCCCACGCTGGCCCCCGACCACCTCGCCCAAGACGACGAGCCTGCCGCCCAGCCCGAGGACCAGGCCCCGGCCCCCGTGGACACCGGACCGCAACCGGCCGGCCAGCCCGGTGCGACGGCGCCCGCCATCCGCCCCGCCCACTCCCACCCCGAGCCCTCCGCGCCTCCGGCCGCCGCCCCGGCGACGCCTGCCGCGCCGCGCACCCTGCCCGGCATCCCCGAGGGCGAAGCCGGTGACGCCTGGTTCACGCACACCGCTGGCCTGGCCTCCACCCGCCCGAACTTCACCCAGCAGGCCCGCTCCACCGTCTTCCTCGACGCCACCACCGGCATCCTGGTCCACCGCCAGCAGACCCACCACCTCGACCTTGGCAACGCCACGGCCGCCGACATCCTCACCGCGGTCTTCCACACCGTCCCCGAGGGCGTGGAGCGGATCTACATCACCGCCGGCGACCCCTGGCACCGCGACGCCGACCGCTACCCCTACCTCCGTGATGCGGTCGCCGCCTGGCTCAACGCACCGATTCCGGGCTGGCGCACCGATACCGGCCGCGGCCGCGACCGCATGGCCGGCCACTTCGTCCACGCCCGTAATCCCGTCGGCCGCTACCAGCGCGACAACAGTGACCAGCATGTCGAGATCCGCTCGGTAGGGGAGTGGTTCGACACCGACGCCGATGACCCCGCCACCATCCGCGACGCCTTCGTCCTGCTGTGGCAGGCCCTGCGCCGCCACTGGAACGACGCCGTGATCATGGGCTCGCCCTCGCAGACCGGCCGCGACCTGTGGACCCGCACCATCCCTACCCGCGGACAGTACGCCGACGGCTTCCCCGTCCTGTCCGAGGAACTGCGCGGCCTGCTGCACGCCACCGCCGGCCAGGGCCGCAACGAACTCATCACGCCGCCCCGCGTCGCCGAGCAGCTGCCGCAGCTCGTCGAGTACGACCGGACCTTCGCCTACGCCAAGCACACCTGGAAGTCCCCGGTCGGCACCCCCCGCCGCATCACCGCCGCGACATTCGCCTCCTGGCCGGAGAAGGAGCAGATCCGCGCTCTGTACGGGTGCGGGCACTGGCAGGTCCGCGTGACCGTCCCCGGCACCTGGAACCACGTCGGCCTGCTGCCCGCCCCCGCCCCCGGCGACCGCGCCTGGCACTACCCGGCCAGCCCCGGCACCACCTTCACCACCTGGGCCGGCGGCCCCGAGATCCATACCGCCCTGACCAACCCCATCCAGCCATGGAAGATCGAAATCCTCGACGGCATCCTCTGGGAAGACGGCAAACCACTGGACGACTGGGCCAGGAGACTCAAAGAGACCTGGACCAACCTCTCCGCCCAGGCTCAATTCCACGGCGACCCGCAGCAAGCAAGGGCCGCCCACCTTGCCTCCCGTGCCGTACGCTCCATCCTGCTCTACGGCATCGGCGCCTTCGCCCAGCGCCCCCGCATGGTCACCGGCACCACCCCGCGCAGCATGGAACGCGACGTCCCCCCGGACGCCGAAATCATCTCCTTCGACGACGAGTGGATCACCTGGCACAAACCCACGGGGTTCAGCCGCGATCCCAACGCCCACCCCGAATGGGCCGCCGCCATCTGGTCCGCAGCCCGCGCCGCCCTGCTCACCCAACGCCACCGCGACGACAACACCTACGCCGGCGCCCTGCACACCCCGCCCGGCACCGTCGTCGCCTTCCGCACCGACGCCCTCTACCTCACCCAGCCCCAGAACTGGCCCTACCACCACCAGCCCGGCGACTACCTCCTGCGCGGCCACCTCACCGGCCCCGTACCGGCCCCCACCACCGAGGAAGAACTCCTTTCCCTACGGGACGCCGGACGCGCCGAACTCGCCCACAGCGCCGCCCAGGAGGCCTGATGCCACCCCGCCCACGCCGAGGCCGTAGCCCACAGCAGTGGCAGCCGAACGAGGCCGCACAACTCACCGACCGGCTGAGGACGGCCGGCTTCACCAAAAGGGACATCGCACGGATCATCGACCGCGACCCGTCCCTGGTCTCGCAGTTCTACACCAAGGGCAAAGGCGCAGCCTTCGTCCCGGCCCTGCGTCAAGTCCTCGCCGCGGTCGAAACCGGCGGCATCACCGACTTGCCCGAACTGGCGGCCATCGCCGGCCGTCACATCACCCGCCGCACCACAGCCTCCGGCACCCGCGCCCGGGTACGTACCAAAGCCGTCCTGATCACTCCCACCGGCACCGGCACCGGCCGCGCCGGCGCGCAGGCCATCGCCTCCGGCTCCGCCCGCCTGCGCCCCCTGATCGCCGAGGCCGCCCGCCAAGGCCTGCGCCTGGCATTCACCGTGCGCCTCGCCAAGACCGCCTACCTGCACCCTTCCGGCAGCCGCACCGACTCGCCCGGCATCCGCCGAGGCGTCATCCAGCGCGCCGACCACACCGAAGAACGCTCCTACGGCTCCGCCCAGACCGGCGGCTTCGCCGCCACCGACTTCGCCCGCCGGGTCGATGCCGCCGGCGGAGACGTCACCGCCGCCGTCCACCAGTGGCTCGTAGAAACCGGCCGCATCAGAGCGGATGCTCAGATCCTCCACCTCGAGGTACGCACCTGGCGCCCCCGTTGACCCGCTGAAGAGTGCGCCGGATACAGGTCGTCCGGAGGACCTGACGACTGCCACCGCCTCAGCTTCACCGGCAGCACCCTCGCCCCCCGGGGCAAGACCACAAGCCGCAGATGCCACCCCTGCGGAAGGCGGCGGTCAGACAGGGGTCCTCTTCGCTGCTGTGCTGCTCCGGGCCGGTGTCCACCCTGTCTTGTGATCGCTGCGGAGTGACAATCGTTCGGTTCGGGCACTCTTTCGAGGGACTGCAAGAACCCTGCCTCGCCTCTAGCCTGTTCTCATGTGAGTCACCCACCCTCTTGCATATGCAAAAAGCGGCAGGGGTGACTCGGGAATTGCTCTGCTCGAACAGGTGAGGTTCGGGCCGGTCTCGTTGACGGAAGTGGGTTCTGTCATGGACGTACGCAATGGCATCCGTGCGAGCGCGATCAAGGAAGCGAGGTGGGTCAAAAGCTCGGCAAGTCAGGGCGTGGGAAACTGCGTTGAGGTAACCGACGTGACCGGCGTCGGTGTAGCGGTGCGCAACTCCCGCTTCCCCCACGGACCCGCCCTGGTCTTCACTCCGGAAGAGATCAAGGCGTTCCTGGCCGGAGCCAAGTCGGGGGAGTTCGACCACTTCGCCGGCTGACGGCCAGGGCTTCGAGCTGAAGACGAATCGGCGGACGTACGGACTCCACGCTGGGATACTGGTGCGCCAGTTGACCAGTCTCGAGGAGTGCCGCATGTCCGCCGATCGTTATGGGCTGGCGTCGCAGTCCGTTCCGGCGCAGGAGGCCGACGTGTGCCGTGGTGCCGCGTCGCGCAACCTGGGCAACTTCCTGAGAGAGCTGCGCACCCGCAGGGGGCTGACGATGGCGCAGGCCAAACACGCCATCCGCGGGTCCGTTTCCAAGATCAGCAGACTGGAGCGAGGGGAGAGTCCTCCCAAGGAACAGGACGTGTGGGACCTCGCCCGTCTCTACGGTGCATCCGGCGGCGAGCTGCAGGACATCCACGACCTGCTGCGGCAGGTACGGCAGGAGACACGCGGCAGCCAGTTCTCGGACGTCACTCCGGACTTCCTGCGGCGCCTGATCGAACTGGAAAAATCCGCGGTCCACATCCGGGCGTACGAGAACTGCGTGGTCCCTGGCCTGCTGCAGACCCGGGAATACGCCAAGGCTGTGATCGAGGCCGCGATACCGGAGGCCGACGAGGTCACCGTCAGCCGGCACTTGCAGGTCCGCAAAGAGCGATGGGAGCTGTACAGCAACGCCCAGGACACCGAGATCACCGCCGTTCTCGACGAAGGGGTCCTGCGCAGGATGGTCGGAGGCCCAGAGATCATGCTGGGCCAGCTCCGGCACCTCAGTGTGGCTGCCGGCGAGGACATGCCGAATGTCAACATCCGGGTCATACCGTTCGACCGGGGGCTCAGCACGGCTCCTAGCTTCCCGATCACTCACCTGACCTTCAAAAACGGCGGCCCGCCGGAGATGGTGTACCTGGAATTGCTGGATTCCGCGAACTACATCACGGAGACGGCCAAGCTCGCCCAGTACCGGCTGGTCCTGGACAGGACACTTGACGCGGCGCTGGGGCGCAGGGAAAGCGTTGCCTTCCTCGAAAAAATGATCAAGGAAGTGGAGGCCCGCCTCCCGGCGTCGCGTTAACAGGCTGGGACTGGTGAGAGCCGGAACTCCCCTACGACGCGGTGTCCTTGGCCGGCATCAGCGGATGGGCACGCGGCCGACCCCGCCCCACTCGACCCAGTCGTCGGCCTTGGGGCGGGGCATGAGCTCACTGTCCGGCCGCCAGTCCGTGACATCACACAAGCCGGGGTCGATGATGTCCAGGCCCAGTGCGTCGAAGTAGGCGCGGACCTCGTCAGCTGTCCGGACGCGCCCCCACTTGCCGCCCGTGGCCCGGTCCATCAAGTCGGTCACCCGGTTGCGGATATCAGCGCGGTCGCTGACGAGTTGACAGATGACGAAGAAGCTGCCCGGCTTCAGCCGCGCCTTGACGGCGGCAAGCATCGGCAGCACGTCCTCGTCCTTGAGGCAGTGAACCACGGACACGAACAGTGCGGCGGTGCACTCGTCCTTACGGATGAGCCGCCTGACCTCCGGGGTGTCGAAAATCGCTTCCGTCTCCCGCATGTCTGCCCGTAACACCGCGACGCGATCATTCTGGTCCAGGCGGCTACGCCCATGGGCCAGCACGATCGGGTCGGTGTCCAGGTAGACGATCCGGCAGGAGCGGTCCACTCTTTGCGCCACTTGGTGGACGTTGTCCTGCGTGGGCAGGCCGGAGCCGTGGTCGAGGAACTGACGGATCCCGTACTCCTGGGCCAGGACCCGGACGACTCTGCGGAGGAACGCCCGGTTGTTGCGGGCGAGGACTTTCGAGCTCGGGGCGATGCGCAGCAGATCCTCGCACGCCTTTCGGTCGGCCGCGTAGTTGTCCACCCCGTCCAGCAGCCAGTCGTACATGCGCGCCACGCTGGGGGTCCGGGTGTCGATGGCGTCGGAAATGGGTTTCTCCTCACGGGTCATCGGCCCCCGGCGCGAGATCCGGCGAAGATCTGAGGGGCTGGAAACCCCCATGCTAGAGCGCTACTTGGCACACGTGCAGCCCCACACGCTCCTGATACAGGCCAATGAAGCAGCGGGCGAGAATCACCGATGAACCGGTAGCGAAAATATGCGCCGGCGTGAGCGCCGCAGCGCCCACGCCAGCGAGGCGCGCCGGTCGGCTGCCCGTGCGCACCCTACGGCGAACTGGAGCGGACTGGTGAGGAAAGCGTCCCCCGCGAGGACGCGGTGCACGGCGGGATCGGCTTACGCGGTAGGCAATGATCGGCTCGCCCACAGCGGCGGGCACGTCCATGAGACCGCACCCCGCAGCCGCCCGTCCCTACCCCTGCGCTCCCAGCGTCAGCAACTGCCTCGGCCGTCTGCTCCTTCCTCTACCTGAAGCCCCATGTGAGACATGGCCCGCACCAGACGACGACTGTCGACAAGCCTGCGACGGGCGCCGCAGAGCAAAGCACCGATGTCCCCCCTGTTCAGCCCCATCACCGTGGCGGTCTCAGACAGGGAGATACCGATATAGGTATGAAGCACCACGGCATCAGCCATCGCGGGGCGTAGAACGCAATGGGCGCAGGCAGGACGGCAAGAAGGACACAGTGCGCTGCCGGCAACTCGCTGACGGAGCAGTCCCCATGCCAAAGCGGCAGCGGACGGGCTGCTCAGAGCTGTCGTCCACACGAACGCGATATCGTCGAAGGCGGCACTTACGACGTCCGCTGCCGCGGTGCACCAGGGGATGCGAGCCTGCGCGTAAAGCAGGTAGAGCTCGTGGTAGTTCTCATAGAAGGCCCGGTAGTCCACACGCCGCGCTACCTCGGTGCGACATGCCCGGGAAGGTGGTATCACGTCCAGCTTCCTTCACTCGCTGGGACATTCGATGCCTCGCCCCTCCGCGACGAGACCCGCGGGTCTAGCCGAGAAGGAAGCCGCCGCGGGGGAAGTGGTGAGGGTCGGTGGAAAAGGTGCATCGAACGCCATCCCACAGATTCCTCAGAAGGCTCGGATCGGTTCGCAGTGCGCTCGCCAAGGCGGCGACGGTGTTCCAAGCGGGCACGCACCGGCCGAGCAGGATGGCTTCGAGCCTGTCCGCTGACACGCCTGTAAGGCTGGCCACCTCATCAAGCGGGGGCTGGCCCGCGGCCAGAAGCATCCCCCGCAGTGCCGCCGCCAGGCGGCCCGCCGCCTCCTCGACAGACGCCGGCGCTGGGCTGCTGGCCTGCAGGGACACCTGCCACAAAAAGTGAAGATCCTCGGAATGGCCGCCCAGTTGTTCCACCAGGCTCCGCATCCGGTCCCACGGCAGGACGTCCTTGCCCGCCAACGCGCGGTTCGCCTCGTCGAAGGAAAGCCCGGCGCGCACGGCAGCGGTGGCGACCTGCGCAGCCGAAGCGGTCCCAGGCAACTGCCTGAGGGCACCGACGAGCATGTCGGTTCCTGAGCCCAACCGCGCTGCGGCAGGAAGGCCTGTCGTCTGGCTGAGCGCCGAGGGGGCAACGTCCTGCGCAAGACGCCGCACACGCTGCGGATTCCACCGGGCCCGGGCCGACCTCTCGCTTACCCCCGCTGCAGCCGCCAGCTCGGCCCAGCCCTGACCACGCTCCAGGCGTTCCCGCACTGTGCTACCGACGAGGCATTCCGACAACCGCCCCAGGCGGCTGACCGTATCCAGTAACTCCCCTAAGGGGCCAGACAGTTCTGTGCTGAGCCGGCTGGTGAGCCGGTACATCTCTTCGATCAACGCAGCAGTAGCAATCTGCCCTTTGTCACCCGTCGAGATCTTCGCTCGGTCCCGTCGGCGCTGTGCCTGGCGACGACATCGTTCGCCGCAGTACAGGCGAGGCCGGCCGGGCCCCGTACGCTGAAGAAATTCGTGCCCGCAACCTGCACACCGGGCAGTCAGTGGCGCTTCCACGCCGCACCCTTCCTACTTCGCGTCCCTCGGGCCGCAGCCGAGCCGGCCGTGACCTGGGACTGCACTAGTGGCCGGCGGGGCCGAGGCGCCTTGCGGCGCCCTCGGCCCCGCCGGGTGATCAGGTGAGGCTGATCGGGCCGATCTGCACGATGGCTTCCACCAGGGGAAAGCCGGGCGTCACAGTGACTTGACCGGGTGTCGTCACCGTGCTGCCGCAGACCGCCAGGAATGCCAGAAGAATCACGATCAGGACCACAGTTGGCCGCAGCGGCACGGTTTGCAGCGCGGCACTCTGCGGGATACTGATGCAGGTAGCCGCGCGACCATTCACGTATTCGCGGCCTACCGGATTGAACATGGGTAGCTCCTTGTTCGATTATTGGCGGCCCCGGCTGCGGATTGCGCCCGCGCCGGGGCCGTTGTGCGCCCGTCGTGACCGACGGATGATGAGAATGTAGCCGAATCCGGAGGCCCCTTTGAAGCGATCCCGTCCACGCTTGCACTGTTTCCGTTGATGCAACACGCGATGGGAATGGATATGACGCAGAGTGAACAAGAATCCAAGCGTCACGGTTGACCGACTGCATATGCCAGAGAACTTTTCGTTTCCCTTTCGGGTCTCACGTCGATCGCCTCCTGTCATTTCCGGAGGAGAATGTGCGGCATGGGCCGTTCATGGCTGAGGGTGTAACCCATTGAGCTGGCTTTGGGGTGTCTGCTCATGACTCACCGGAGTCACTCGATCGGGTGGCCCATCCCGGGGAAGTACCGTCTTGGTCACCCTGCAAATGCAACAGGCAAAACGGGTAAATGGGACATCTGTGGGAGGTGGGAAGAGCGGAGCGGAAGGTGCTCGCCGCGTTTGCCCTCGCCTGCCAGGACACGCCGTCCCCCGCCAGTCTGCCCATCAAGGGCCGCCGAAGACTCGAACAACCGAAAGACGGCAACGTGCTTCGTTGCCCACCTCTAAAGTGGGCATCTCGTCCCTGAGTCCGGAAAGAGCCAAGCTTCAGCAACAGGTGACCCACATCCCCGGCTCAGCTCCGGGCCAGCTTCCTCGGGCAGGGCTGTGTTGCCACGTCAACTGAGCCTAGGGAAAGCAGACCTTGCCGAGTGCCCGTGGGGCAGGACCCAGGTCACCTCGTCGGTGTCCAGGCGGTGCTGCCAAGAGGTCAGCACGTGGCTGGCGACCAACCGGTCGAGAAGCTCGGCAGTCTGATGCGGAGAGTGGCCGCAAAGACGGGCCAGCACATCCATCTCGATGGTGTGCGCGGCGCGAGGCGACAGGTGCGCGGCCAGGACGAGCGCAACCAGCCGTACCGCGGGAGGCGTGGCACCTGGAAGGGCCGGCGGCCCGGGCCGCAGGGCCCAGTGAGCGGCCCGGCGCCGAGCAGTGCGGCCGGGCGCCTGGTCCCGGACCGCGGCATCGAGCAACTGCACCGTCACCGGTGCGGCCCTGAGGTCCGGTGGAAGCAACCAGCGGCCGTGAGCCAACTCCTCCCAGGCCTCGGTGCGTCCGTGCAGCCGCATGCCGCGCAGCAAGCCTGCGGGCAGCCGGACAAGACCGCGGGTGTCGGCCCGCAGTGCGCACTGCAGAGCCAGCAGCCGGCCGGCGGGAGAGGTGCACCTCGGAAGCGCGGTGGCCAGATAGGTGAGCATCTCCCGCACACGCATTCCTTCCTCCGCGGTGGGCCGGTGCACGCGGTGTGCAGCCGCGGCCGCAGCTGCAGGCGGTGAAGCGGGGGAGTGCGGAGTGCCGAGCACAGTGCAGGGGACGACGGAGGTGTTGCCGGTCGCGGCCGCGCAGGCCGCGCAGGTGTCGGCCAGCCGCCAGACGCGGCCGCCATCGTCGCGGGTGAGGGCCAGCAGGACAGGACCGGCGCACCCACGGTGACGCCGATGCCACAGGCAGCCAAGCGACCGGCACTGGCAGATCCGCAGATGTGCGGGCAGCGCCTCGGCGCGGGCGTGACAGGCCAGATGAGCCAGGGCGGCGGACCTTGCAGACGCCGCCGCAGGGGAAACCGTGTGATTGGTGCAGCGGACGCAGACCAGTGCAGGCCCACCCGGCCGCGGGCGCAATTCCACCGTCCAGACGCGCCGTACCGCGGCGCCGGCGAGCCTCATGGGCTGGCTCTCCTCCTGTCTTGTCCCTGGGACCGGGCTGCCGCACAGCGGGCACCCGGAGCGGACGTGCGTTCATGCAGACCAGTGCACCGTCACTGTCCGCGATCCTCCGAGGCAAATAGTGCAGAAGTCTGCACTGACAGGGCAGAGGTCTGCACCGTCGGATGGTGGAGTGACGATCATTCCGCCCGACCCCAACCTCACCGCCCTGCGAGTCGAACTCGCACGGCTACGGGGTCAGCGCGGATGGACCTTCGACGAACTCGCCGAACGCAGCGGCCTGGCCAGGCGCACCCTCATCGACCTCGAACACGGCCGCACCACCGGCAGCATCACCACCTGGCACGCCCTGGCCCACGCCTTCGACGTCCCCATCGAACGCTTCCTCACCTCACTGTGCGAAGGCCACCCGACCCCCGGCGCCCCACAGCCTTGACCCCCAACCACCGCAAGCCCCTCCCGGCGCCGACGAGAATCACTCGCACAGGCGAGACGCCCTCGAACGACAGAACCCCATCCCGGCCACACGTTCCCACCCACTGCGCCGATCGCGTGACATCCACGAAAGCCGCCACCACCGACCGGCGCGCCACCTGGCACGGTCGCCGCCATGCGCCCACACAACCCGCCCGCCGGCCGTCACTGGGACGGCAGCCCCCGCCATCTCCCTTCCCGCCGCTCCCTGCAGATCGCCACACACAGCCCGAGCCGACTCCTGCGCGCGGGCCAGACCGGCCGCTGCCGCCACTGCGGCAACCGCATCGACTGGTACCCGCGATCCGACGGCCGGCCCATCGCCCTGCACCCCGCGGAAGTGCCCACCACCAGCGTCTCCGCCGCCGGCCGCTGGCACCTCAGCAGCGGCGTCGCCTACCCCCACGATGACGGCAGCCGGTGGTGCCGCATCCCGCACGCCGCCCTCTGCCCCCACCAGCCCCCGGACCCGCACACCGCAAGCACCCCGCTTGCAACACTGCGCCGCGAACTCAGCCTGCGCACCAGACGCCTGATCGACACGGGCGCCTTCACCCCGGAAACCCACCCGCCCGCCACCGCAGGGCCGGCCGGACACAACGAGCGGCCCACCCGCCCCGTCGTCCGGATCCTTCTCATCAACTACCTCGCCGAAAGCCCCATCGACACCCTCCGCTGCGTCGCCCAGACCATCCACCGAGACCGCTGCACACACTCCCTGCCCGACCAGACCCCAGGACGCTGGGTCCTGCTGCCCACCCAGCCAGCCAGCGGTCAACTCACCCTGCCCGATACCAGCATGGCGGTCTACGACCTCAGCCACCTGCCCTACGCAGACCAACTACGCTGGCGCGCCCAACGCTGCACCATCCACGCCACTACCGCAGCCGCCGACTTGGCCCTGGCCGGCTGGGAGCCCTTCGACCCCCTCCTGCACGCCGATTACATCCGCACAACGCTGCCCACGCCCGCCCGGCACCATCCCCGCGCACGGTGACCGTCCCGCCGTATCGACCCCCGCCAGCACTCACAACGTCGCGCGGCGACGGATCTCCGGCCACCCACCCCGGCGCGCCACCTCGCTGAGGGCATCGCCAAAGCCGGGCTCCCCGCCGGTCTGCTCGCCGGCTAGGCCGCCGACTCGGTGCCCCGGCCGCCCACCGACACGATCACCACACCGAAAGCCGCACGCGACAAGGCAACTCCCGGGCCCCTCCCCGCCTGCCGTCCCGGCCGGCCTTACGGCCTACGCACGGTCCGAAGGCACCACTTCAAGAGAGCTCCGGCCGACCGACGATGCGTAGGAGCATGGCCGAACCACGCCGAGCAGCGCACTCGTACTCCGTCCACCAGTTGTTCGCGCACGCGAGCCCCGTACACCCTCACACCCGTCGGACAAGCCCCACCCCTCCCTGCAAGGAACTCTGAAATGAAGCCCACCGACGAGCAAACAGCCGCCCTGGACGCCTTCCGCGCCGGTGAACACCTCACCCTGCAAGCCGGAGCCGGCACCGGCAAGACCACCCTGCTGGCCATGCTCGCCCGCACAACTTCGCGCTGCGGCAAGTACCTCGCCTTCAACCGGGCCATCGCCCAAGAGGCCACCGCACGCTTCCCGCGCACAGTCCAGTGCAAGACCGCCCACGCGCTCGCCTACGCCGCCGTCGGACACCGCTACACCAGCCGCCTGAACGCCCCCCGCCGCCCCGCCTGGCAAGCCGGACAAGCCCTCGGCCTCACCAAAGCCATCCGTATCGGCGAACGCGACATCTCCCAACGCGCCCTGTCCAACGCCCTTCTGTGTACCATCACCCGCTTCTGCCATACCGCCGACGAGACGATCACCCACCACCACGTGCCGAAACTACGCGGCCTGGAAGACGCAGGCATGCACCGCGAACTCGCCACCCACATCCTGCCCGCCGCGCGGAAAGCCTGGACCGACCTGCAGAACCCCGACGACGGCCAGGTCCGCTTCGAACACGACCACTACCTCAAGATCTGGGCCCTCGGCCAACCGCGCATCGAAGCCGAGTACCTGCTCCTGGACGAAGCCCAGGACACCAACCCCGTCGTGGAGAAAGTCTTCCTTGCCCAGCGCGACCACGCCCAGCTCGTCATGGTCGGTGACTCAGCCCAGGCCATCTACCAATGGCGCGGCGCCAAAGACGTCATGACAGCCTTCAACGGCACCGGACTGACCTTGTCACAGTCCTTCCGCTTCGGACCCCGCCTCGCCGAGGAAGCCAACCGCTGGCTCCATCTGGCCGACGCCCCCATCCGGCTCACCGGCACCCCCACTGTGCCTACTGAAATCGGCCTCGTCACCAGCCCCGACGCCGTACTGTGCCGCACCAACGTCGGCGCCATGGCCCACGTCATGAACCTCATGAACACCGGACACCAGGTCGCCCTGACCGGGGGAGGAGACGCCCTCTACGCCCTCGCCCAGGCAGCACGCGACCTGAAAGAAGGCCACCGCACCCACCACCCCGAACTGATCCTCTTCCCCTCCTGGGGCGACCTGCAGGACTACGCCGCCCACGACCCCGCAGGACGAGACCTGCAACCACTGGTGAACCTCGTCGACACCCACGGCACCGACGCCATCCTTGCCGCCGTCACCCGACTCGTGCCCGAACCGCAAGCTCAGGTCACCATCTCCACCGCCCACAAAGCCAAAGGAAGAGAATGGCCCTGCGTACTCATCGCGGACGACTTCCCCCGCCCCAAAGAACACCAACCAGAAGACCCCAACAGCCCCGCAGCGCCACCCGACCCGATCGACGACGCCGAAGCCCGCCTGGCTTACGTAGCCGTCACCAGAGCCCACCAACGCCTGGACCTCGGCGGCCTGGCCTGGATCCATGAAACCCGTTGACGCAGACCAGCAGCCTGCTCAAGCCACTTCGACCAGACCAGCCCCAGCATGCCGGCCACCCGCAGTACCGACCGACTGGTGCAGTTCCTAAACCTGGCCACCCGCCTGCCAGCCTCCCATCGGACGACCAGCCGTATCATCCGCGTGCGATCTCGGTCTGAGATCTCCTGTATGGCTCGTCCGTGCTGAAGGCACCTTTCGCCGCCCGGGCTGCTGTTTGCCGTCCGTCATCGGCCACTCCACCCATAGAATCAGCCAGAACCCCCGCTGTACTGACCGCGCCGCCAATAGCCGCGCTGCTCCCGGGGAAATCGGCGGTCCTCTCTGTCCCGCCCTGCTTCGGACGCTCACCAGGAGTTGCACCAGCGCTGGTCCGCCCTCTGCCTGGTTGCCTGCACAGGTTGCTCTGCCGATGGGCGGCCGCCGAGGGTGGCTTGCTTCCCGGTGTCCTGTTGTCCGTGTCGTCCACTAGGGTTCATGATCGCGAACGCGGTGGTTGTATTCCCGTGGTCTGAGAGGGAGCGCGGGGGAGAGGCAACGGGGATGGGCTACACGATTCCGGGCTGGCTGGACGAGGTCTTGGACTTCATCGGTATCAACTTCCCGAACGTGGACGAGGACGACTATCGCGAAATGGCTGATGCCATGCGCGATTTCGCGGACAAGTTCGAGGGGCATGGCGCCGACGCGCACAAGGCCGTGTCCCGGATCCTGTCCTCCTCCCAGGGCTGGGCCGTCGACGCGATGGACAAGCACTGGAATCAGGTGAAGGCCGGTCACCTGGAGAAGCTTCCCGAGCTGGCTCGCCTGTTCGCCAACGCGTGCGACGCCCTTGCCGACATCATCTTCTGGATGAAGAGGAAGGCCGAGACCGAGCTGGCGGTCATGGCCGGCTCAGTGGGTCTGTCGATCGGGCTTGCCTGGGTGACCGGCGGTCTGTCAGCGGTTCTCGGTGCGGCTGAGATCACGGCCATGCGGCAGGCGGTCAAGCGGATCATCGATGAGGCTGCGGACCGGATCGTCGACGAGGTGATCGCCCAGCTCACCGAGCCGGTCAACGCCAAGCTGGAGGCGATGGTCGAGGACATGGTTCTCGACCTGGCGGATGACGCTTTCTCCATGCCGCCGACGGCCGGCAGCGGCGCCGGACACGATGCCAAGGGCGGGCACGGTGGAATGCAGCTCGCCTCAGCCGGCGGTGCGGGTGGCCAGAGCGGTGACGCGGGGAAGACCACCAAGATCGACCATGTCGAGTTCGAAAACGGTGCGGGAAAGGTCTCCCGACACGGTGACGAGCTGCACCTGGCCGCGAGTGCGCCACTGCGCCGGGCGCGGGGCGCGTTCGGGAAGAGTAAGGGCCGCGATCCGTTCACTCAGATCTTCGACACGGTGCTGCACGGCGCGCTCAAGGGCTCCGAGAAGGCGCTGAAGAGGATAGCCACACACATCACCAACACCGTCCCCGAGCGGGTGAAGGCAACCTCCCGCCTGCACAAGGGCATCGACCAGGACGTCCGGAGCAAGCTCGATGCCATCCGCCTGGGCGACAAGAGCGGCGGCACCGGCCGAGACGGGCTGCCGGGTGTCCCCGGGCAGCACAGGAAGTCCGGTGACGCCTACGGCAAGCCCTCCCCGCTCACCGGCGCGAAGGACGACCCGCGGCGCCATGCGATCCCGTTGACGAACAAGACCTGTGAGAACGACCCGGTCGATGTCGCGACCGGAGAAATGACGCTGCCGTGCACCGATCTTTCGCTGCCCGGTGTCCTGCCGCTCGTTCTGCGCCGTACGCACCTGTCGGACTACCGGTACGGGCAGTGGTACGGCCGCAGCTGGGCCTCCACCCTGGACGAGCGCCTCGAACTCGACCCACTGGGGCAGGGCGCGGTCTGGGCCCGCGAGGACGGCTCGCTGCTCGTCTACCCCCGTCTGCCCGCGGCGGACGACGCAGCGGGAGTGATGCCGCTCGAGGGCCCGCGCCTGGCGTTGCGGCATGACGGTGACGACAACGGCACGATCACGTACTGCATATCCGACCCGGCCGGCGGATGGACACGTTCGTTCACCGGGAGCCCCTACTTCGCCTCGCCCGCCTACTGGCTCACCGCGATCGAGGACCGCAACGGCAACCGGATCGCCTTCCACCGCGACGGCAACGGCGCCCCGGCTGCCGCCTCGCACAGCGGCGGCTACCAGGTGACTTTCTCGGTCTCCGACGACCGGATCCAGAAACTGGCCCTGCGCACTCCCGAGGGGCCGCACTCGGTGCTGCGCTACGGATACGCCCCACAGGGCAACCTGGAGACCGTCATCAACTCCAGCGGACTGCCGCTGCGCTACACCTACGACGGCACTCGCATCACGGCCTGGACCGACCGCAACGACTCCACCTTCCGCTACGTCTACGACGACGAGGGACGCGTCGTGCGCACGGTCGGCCCGGACGGCATCTTGTCCTCCACCTTCGCCTACACCCGGCACCCCGACACCGGCGACAAGATCACCCGCTACACGGATTCCACCGGTGCCACCAGCACCTACTACCTCAACAGCGCGCTGCAGGTCGTCGCCAAGACCGACCCGCTGGGACACACCACCCACATCCGCTACGACGACCACGACCGGATACAGGCCCATACCGACCCCCTGGGTGCCACGACGTACTACGAGCGCGACGCACGCGGCAACCTGACCGGCCTGCGGACCGCTGACGGGGCCTTCACACACGCCGTCTACAACGAGCGGGACCTGCCCGTCACCGTCACCGAACGCGGCGGTGCCACCAGCCACTTCGAATACGACACCCGAGGCAACCGCACGGCCGCCGTCACTCCCGACGGTGCCCGCACCGAGTACACCTACAACGACCTGGGACACGTCATCGCGATCCGCAATGCGCTCGGTGACGTCACCCGGATCACCACCAACGCGGCCGGCCTCCCGATCGGCATCACCGCCCCCAACGGCGCCACCACCACCCTGGTCCGCGACCCTTTCGGCCGCGTCACCGAGGCCACCGACCCCCTGGGCAACACCCTGAACCAGGGATGGACCACCGAAGGACGCCTCGCGTGGCGGGAACTGCCCGACGGCAGCCGGGAGGAATGGACGTGGGACGGCGAAGGCAATCTGACCAGCCACACCGACCGCATGGGCCGCACCACCCACCACACTGTCACCCACTTCGACAAACCCTCCGCCACCACCACAACCAACGGAGCCGACTACCGCTTCACCCACGACACCGAACTACGCCTCACCGCGGTGACCAACGCCGCCGGGCTGCAGTGGACCTACACCTACGACGCTGCCGGCCGCCTCACCTCCGAGACCGACTTCGACGGCCGCACCATCACCTACGAGCACGACGCGCTCGGACGCCTGACCCGCCGCACCAACGCCGCTGGGCAAACCCTCACCTTCGAACGTGACATCCTGGGCCGGGTCACGCACCTGCGCCATGACGACGGCTCGACCTCCACCTTCACCCGCGACGACAGCGGCCATGTCACCCGCATCACCAACCCCCACGCCACCATCGACCTGACCCGGGACACCGCCGGCCGCATCATCTCCGAGACCGTCAACGGCGCCACCACCCGCTACGCCTACGACCCACTCGGCCGCCGCACACACCGCCAGACCCCCACAGGCGCCACCAGCACCCTCACCTACGACACCAACGGCCTGGCCTCCTACACCAGCGGCGAGCACACCTTCGCCTTCGAACGCGACGCCCTCGGCCGCGAGACCACCCGCACCCTGGACGGAACACCCACCCTGCACCACACCTGGGACAGCGTGGGCCGCATCCTCACCCAAACCCTGCCTACCCCCCAGGACGGCCCGATCGAGCGGTCCTTCACCTACCAGCCCGACGGCACCCTCACCCGCGTAGAGGACAGCCTCACCGGAGAACGCACCTACACACTCGACGCCGCCAGCCGAATCACCGCCGTCCACGCCCGCGGCTGGAGCGAAACCTACGCCTACAACGCCGCAGGCGACCTCACCCACAGCTCCCTGCCCGAACCCGCCCCCGGCCAGCACCACACCGGCCCCGTCCACTACACCGGCAGCCGCCTGACAACGGCCGGACGCACCCACGACCACTACGACGCCCAGGGCCGCGTCATCCGCCGCCAGACCACCACCCTCAGCGGCAAGACCCTCACCTGGCACTTCACCTGGAACGCCGAAGACCGCCTCACCCACGTCACCACACCCCACCACGGGCGCTGGCACTACCTCTACGACGCCCTGGGCCGCCGCATCGCCAAATGCCGCCTGGACGACAACGACCGCGTCCTCGAACGCATCACCTACACCTGGGACGGCGCCCAGCTCGCCGAACAGCACACCGACGGCATAGCCCTGACGTGGGACTACCTGGGGCAGCACCCCCTGGCCCAACGCGAAACCAAAACCGCTGGCCAGCAGGAGGCCATCGACCGGCGCTTCTTCGCCATCGTCGCCGACCTCTCCGGCGCCCCCAGCGAACTCATCGCCCCCGACGGAACCATCGCCTGGCGCGCCCGCAGCACCGCCTGGGGAGCTACCCAGTGGAACCGCGACTGCACCGCCTACACCCCCCTGCGCTACCCGGGCCAGCACTTCGATCCGGAAACCGGCCTGCACTACAACGTCAACCGCTACTACGACCCCTGCCTGGGCCGCTACCTCACCCCCGACCCGCTCGGACTGGCTCCCTCCGCCAACCACTACGCGTACGTCCCCAACCCCTTCACCCTCACCGACCCGCTCGGACTCGCCGGGTGCACCGCCGACCCCACCTGGGGCGGCAAGGTCGTGTGGATACGGGACGAACACGGACGGCCCTACGAAATGCACGCCACCATCACCCGCGACATGATCGGCCAGGGAACCGACGCCAACGCCGCCCTGCGTCCGCCCGGCTTCGTCCATGGCACCAGGCACAACCAGGCACGCGGACACATGCTGGCACAGGTACTCGGCGGCTCCGGAGACACCCTGGACAACCTCTTCACCATCACCCAGAACCCCACGAACTCCCCGCACATGAGAGATCTGGAACTGCAGATCCGGGACGCCGTCCTGGGCTCGGACGACCGACCCGGAGAGATCGTTCAGTACAGCGTCTATCTTGAGTACACGGACGACGAGAAGACCTCTGTACCGAAGTGGATCACCATGGAAGCCGACGGCAACCGCGGCTTCCACCTCGCAGCAGACCTCGAGAACCCAGACCACGCCGCACAGCAGATCCGACGCAGGGACGGAATCGAATGAGCCCTCTTGAGCGCCTCACAGAACTCTGCCCCCCACCCCCCACCGAGCAGCCACCGGTGGACTGGCCGAGCGTCGAATCCAGACTCGGCCTGCGCCTTCCCGAGGACTACAAGAGGCTCACCGCGACCTACGACCCGGGACGCTTCGCGAACTACCTCTGGATCTACGACCCCCGGCACACCTCGGTCCACGTCAACCTCGTCGGCCCCGCGACCGAACACATTCGGGAACAAATGCATTCAGACCACGCACAGGGAATCTACCCATCACCTGTTAGCCCAGAGCTGCTCCTGCCCTGCGGTGCAACAGACAACGGCGAATATCTCTTCTGGGTCACCACCCCCCGGGACGACCCGGATGCCTGGACGATCGCCGTCAACGAGGCACGCGGACCACGCTGGTTCACCTACGACGGCAACCTGACCCAGTTCCTGGCCTCCGTCCTCGGCGGCGACACCACCGTCCCACAGTTCCCCAAGGACCTCCTCCAAAGCGGTACCAGCTTCGAGCCCTCGCGCCTGAACGAGTGGTCCCCGCCCCTGCCACCAGTTCGTCCCCCCACCGACCCCGAGGCCATCCGAGCATGGGCGCGCGCGAACGGACACGACGTCCCGATGCGCGGACGCATTCCCGCACGAGTCCGACAAGCATGGGAACAAGCGCACAGAAACAACTAACCACAGCAAACCGTCGGTCATCGAGCAACGGTCGCACCAAAACACGACGACCAGGCAGTGGACCAAGACGCCAGGGGCCAACAGGGCCGCGTCCGGCAAGCCACAGCGAAAACCTATGCCTCGGTCCTGTATACCGCCGCGACTGAGCCACGCGGTGCCGGTCGCAGGGCCGACATCGCGCCCGGCCGCCGGCCGGCCGTGGACGTCGACAACGCCGACCAAGCCCGACCGATGCACCTGCAGGCCATCGCTCGTATCCCCTGACCGGGTAGACGTCACGGTTTTCCGGGCGTGTCGTACGGAGCCCTCGCTACGAAGAGCACGACCAGTGATCTCCTCCGTCGTGCGCTTCGTCCGGACCGCCGCCCTCGCGACCCTGCTCGTCCCCGCCACCGCCCATGCCGCCCCGACCACCGGTACCGCCGGGCGTGTCCCCGGCCGGACCGTCACGCTGCCGGTGCGTGATGCCCTGGCCGCCCTGCCCGTCCGCGATGAGGACCGCACCGGGTATGAGCGCACCAAGTTCAAGCACTGGGTCGACGCCGACAAGGACGGCTGCACCACCCGGGCCGAGGTGCTGAAGGCCGAGGCCGTGATCGCGCCCGAGCAGGGCACGCGCTGCGCGCTGACCGGGGGAGAGTGGTACAGCCCGTACGACGACCGCTACATCGCCGGACCCAGTGGCCTGGACATCGACCACCTGGTCCCGCTCGCCGAGGCCTGGGACTCCGGCGCCTCTACCTGGTCGCCGGCGGAGCGGCAGTCCTACGCCAACGACCTCGGCGACGAGCGGGCGCTGATCGCGGTGTCGGCCGCATCGAACCGTTCGAAGGCAGACCAGGACCCGGCCACGTGGCTGCCGCCGGCCACCGGCTACCGCTGCCAGTACGCCACCGACTGGGTCGCCGACAAGACCCGCTGGAACCTCAGCATCGACCTCGGAGAGGAAGCCGCCGGTCGACGAGTCCCGCCTGGACCAGCGCAAGCAGGAACTGATGTCGTGGATGGCAGAGCAGACTGAGGTCAGCCCCGAAGAAGACCCGGTAGTGCGCACTACAGCGCGTATGCCGCCAAGGACCGGTCGGGAATGGCAGGGGCCGCACAGGCGCAGCGAGCGTCCGCTCAACGAGGTGGTCTTCCTGACCGTTGCTGAAGTGGCGTCCGTTATGCGCGTCTCGAAGATGACGGTCTATCGCCTGGTCAACTCGGGGCATCTGCCGGCCATCCGAGTCGGGCGATCTTTCAGGGTCCCCGAGCAAGCTGTCCATGCGTACCTGCGGGACAGCGCGGTCGAGACCGTCGGGGTTGAAGAGGTTCCCGATAGCGCTGAAACCATGGAGCGGCCCTGACACCCGAGTGATCATTTTTTCTCGCGCCCGGAGCCCGGCCGAGCGCACCATGTCCTCGGCTGGGTGAACATCCCGGCCTGGTTGAACCGTGTGTCGCCCGTGGACGTCGACCAGGGCATGAAGCCGATCAGGGATGAACACGTTGCGGAACCAGGGCTCGTCGTCGTAGACGTCGCGGCCGCGGACGACGCCACCGCTTTCGCTCTCCAAGAGGCGCTCGCCGAACGCTGGGCGACGGCGACAGACGACCGGACGACCAGGACACCTGGCGAGCCGGGCGTACGACTGCGCTGCTTCCTCGACCTGCGCCAGGAGCTTCCCGCCGCGGCCGCCCCGTCGACGGGTCCGACCGTGGCGTAGGGCTCACGGCGAGGCGTCGTCCTTGCCGAACAGCGGTACCTGCGTCACGTCGATATCCGTGCGGATGCGGTGCGGCCGGACGGGGTGCCTCCACCGCCCGGCGCTGTCCCGGGCGACGCCGACGGCCACCTCCATCACCACGTCGGGCTCCACCAGGAGGACATCGAGAGCGCGCTGTGTTCCCCAGCCCGCCGAGAACGTCAACCCCTGCCACGGATGCGCACCCGTCGGCGAGACCAGCAGATCGGCCAGGGCGCGGCCGGCGGCCTGGGACAGTGTGGTGCTGCGCCCGGTGTACTGCAGGCGGCCCGCTGCGTCGTAGCGTCCAAACAGCACCGTCCGGGGCGCCGCGAGGGAACCGGTGACGGCACCGACCACCGCTTCGGTGGTGGCCCGCACCTTGTACTTCCGCCACGATCGAGCGCCCCGGACGTAGGGCTCGTCCAGCCGCTTGAAGCACAGCCCCTCCAGCCCGGCCGCCTTCCACTCCAGCCATCCGCGTGCCGTCGCCGGATCGGTCGTCGACGGGTACAGCGTCAGCGGCGCCTGAAGACCGTGGTCCGCGAAGAGCGCCTCCAGCCCCGCGCGCCGCCGCGTGTACGGCCAGTCGGTCAGGCTCGTCCCGGCGTGGAGAAGGTCGAAGATGACGTAGTGCGCCGGCCATTGGCGTGCCGCCTTCGGCGGCTCCGGTCCCGCGCCGGGTAAGGCGCTGCTGGAGCCGCTCGAACGCAAGCCGGACTCCCGCACCACGAGCTCACCACCGTCCAGGCCGGTGCCCGCTGGCAACTATGCGAGGGCGGCCGCGCAGAACTCAGGGAATGAGCGGGTCATGTCCGTGCCCTGCCTCAGCACTCGCCCGCCCGTGTGCACGGCGAGCTGGGCGCCCGCCGCCAGGAGCAGCAGACCGTGTTGGCCCGGTGCTGAAGCGGGGCCACGGTCAGCGCAGTCAGTAGTGTTCTTCCCGGTAGATGCCGTCGGTGTCGGTTCCGTGGCTCCAGCCGCTGAAGTCCGTATTCGCCAGCTCCATGTTGATCAGGAAGGATCCGGCTGCGGCGAGTGTGATCCTGAACGGCTCGCCGTCATCGTCGGGGTCGTTGTTCACGGCGAGCAACGGGAGCTCTGCGGAGGTCAGGGCGCGCTGGTCGGCGATGAAGATAAGGGTGCTGTGGGGCCGGTCTTCGTCATCGCGGCCGATCCGCGCCTTGATCTGCTCTGCGGTGAAGCCCACGTAGTCACCGTTGTCGATGACCGTGAGGGAGCCGTACCGCTCTGGTTTTTTCTCCAGGGCCTGGAGCAGGCCGGCCCAGGCGTCTGGCTGGTCGAAGGACGTCCGTACCAGGAGCGGCCCGGCGGCGTCCTCGATGGTGAAGGAGGCCGGTTCCGGCTCGGCACCCGTACGTTCGCCGGGGATGACCTGGATGAGGAAGCGGGGCTTCCTGTCGTCCGAGGAGCGGTCTTTGGCGTGGACGCGGATCAGGTAGGGGCCGGCCCCTTCGGTGGCCAGATTCTCTTTGCGGACAGGCTCGTATCCGCTGTCGCACAGGGCGAGGAAGCCGGTCGTGGAGATCAGGGTGATCTCTTCGACCTCGTCCC
>NZ_JBEZUP010000052.1:0-37733 GCF_040636485.1 Streptomyces sp. NPDC038707 | reverse complement strand
TCTCGGGCTTTCCTCCGGGCGCTTCCCTTCGGTCTTGCGTTTCCGACTCTATCAGATCTTTTCTCGATCCGATTTCCTCGGCGCTTTCCAGGTTCTCGCTCTCGCGTTTCCCTTTCCGGCGTTTCCGACTCTATCAGATCCTTTCGGTTCTGCTTCCCGGTCGGCGGGTTTTGCCTCGGGGTTTTCGGCTTTCGCCGTTCGCCCTTTCGACATTCACTACGTTAGCCGATTCCCTCGGAGACTCATAATCGAGTCCCACGGGTTCGAATTCGGACGCGCGGGCGCGCCTGAAACGACCCCGCTGGGGGGCTGGAGCTAGGTAGTGGGTTGGCCGCTCCGGCTGCAGGCATCGCCGTACCCGGTTCAGCGGCTCGGAATACGTTACGCACTTCGACCGGCCGCGTCAACCTCGGCGGCGCCTCGGCACATGCGCCCGGTAGGGGCTGACCGTGGGGTCGTCCGCCACCCAGTAGCGCCACGGGTGGAGGTCTCCGTCGCCGCCCTCGCCGGCGACTCCGGTACGGGGACCGCTGCGTACCTGGTCGGAGGGGATCGGGGTGCCGGTCAGTATCCGCATCGGGGTCTCGCCCGGGGCGCACGCGTCCGTGCCGTCCAGGGACCTGTCGATCCCCAGGGCCGTCGCGAGGCGGGCGGGACCCTTGGCCAGTTCCTTGTCGTTGCGGGCCGAAAGGCGTCGCTTGCGGGCCAGTTCGGCGCCCTCCACCACCTCGCCGGCGCGCAGCAGCACGGCGCTCGACCGGCCCTCGGGTCCGCAGACCAGGTTCATGCAGTGCCACATGCCGTAGGTGAAGTAGACGTACACGTGTCCGGGCGGGCCGAACATCACGGCGTTGCGGGCGGTGCGGCCCCGGTAGGCGTGCGAGCCGGGGTCGTTCTCGCCGTCGTAGGCCTCCACCTCGGTGAGGCGGACGGCGATCGGGCCGTCGGGTGTGGTCCGGACCAGGATGCGGCCGAGGAGGTCCGGGGCGACCTCCAGGACCGGGCGGTCGAAGAAGGTGCGGGGCAGTGGCGTACGGTCCGGGGGCGCGATCATGCCCTCCGAGGGTAGTGCAGTGGGCGTAGCGGCCCGGCGGAACCGGTCACGGGCGGATCGCGTTCGTACCGGTCGAGGATTCTTTCGTATAGGGAGTGTCATGGCGTTCAAGAAGCTGCTCGCGAGCCTGGGGGCCGGCGGCGCGTCGGTCGAGACGGTGCTGACCGAGGTCAACGTGGTGCCGGGCGGTGTCGTCCAGGGTGAGGTGCGGATCCAGGGCGGGTCCGTGAACCAGGCCATCGAGGGGCTGTCCGTCGGCCTGCAGGCGAAGGTCGAGGTGGAGAGCGGCGACCAGGAGTACAAGCAGGACATCGAGTTCACGAAGGTGCGGCTCGGCGGTGCCTTCGAGCTCCAGGCGGGTGCCGTGCACGCGGTGCCGTTCGGGCTGGAGATTCCCTGGGAGACGCCCGTCACCATGATCGACGGTCAGGCGCTGCACGGGATGAACATCGGTGTGACCACCGAGCTGGCGATCGCGCGGGCCGTGGACTCCGGTGACCTGGACCCGATCAACGTGCACCCGCTGCCGGCGCAGAAGGCGATCCTGGACGCCTTCATCCAGCTGGGCTTCCGTTTCAAGAGCGCGGACATGGAGCGCGGTCTCATCCGGGGCACGCGGCAGAAGCTGCCGTTCTACCAGGAGATCGAGTTCTTCCCGCCGACGCAGTACCGGGGCCTGAACCAGGTCGAGCTGAGCTTCGTGGCGGACGAGCACGCGATGGACGTCGTGCTGGAGATGGACAAGAAGCCCGGTCTGTTCAGCGAGGGCTCGGACACCTACCGGTCCTTCCAGGTGGGGCTGAACGACTGGCAGGGGACCGACTGGGCGGCGTACCTCAACCAGTGGCTGTCCGAAGTCGGCAGCAAGCGCAACTGGTTCTAGGCTCGGAACTGCTGGTTCCAGATCATCGATCAGGAGGTACCGAGGTGACCGAGCTGAAGCGGCGGCCGCTCCCCCATGACTTCCATCCGCCCGTGCCGTCGTTCACGGTGACGAGCGAGGACGTCAAGGAGGGCGCCACGCTGGGGAGCGCCCAGGTGTACGCGGAGGGCAACACGTCGCCGCAACTGCGCTGGGAGGGGTTCCCGCCGGAGACCAAGAGTTTCGCCGTGACGTGCTACGACCCGGACGCGCCGACCGGCAGCGGGTTCTGGCACTGGGTCCTGTTCGACATCCCGGCCTCGGTGACCGAGCTGCCGGCGGGTGCGGGCGGCGACGCGTTCGAGGGGCTGCCCGAGGGGGCCGTGCACGCGCGGAACGACTACGGGTCGAAGGACTTCGGCGGCGCCGCTCCGCCGCCCGGGGACGGCCCGCACCGGTACGTCTTCACGGTGTACGCGGTGGACCAGGAGAAACTGGGTCCGGACGCGGACGCGTCGCCGGCCGTGGTCGGCTTCAATCTGCGGTTCCACACGATCGCGCGTGCCCAGCTGATCGGTGAGTACGGGATTCCCGCGGAGGGCTGAGCGCCTCGGCGTGCTCCAGTCCGGCGTTCACTGAACGTTTGCCCGCCTCTGGTCTTGGAAGTGATCGGAGGCGGGCATTTTTATTGCGTTGTCCATCTCGGCGTGCCCGTCCAGAGTTGATCCAAGCCCGCCGGGGGGTGGGCAGGCGCACACGGGAGGTGGGCTGGATGCGTGACACGTTGGTCCTGAACGCGAGTTTCGAGCCGCTGTCGACGGTGTCCCTGAACCGAGCCGTGGTCCTGGTGCTCCAGGACAAGGCCGTGGTCGAACAGGCCCACCCCGAGCTGCGGATGCGCGGTGCGGATGTGGACATCCCCGCGCCCCGGGTGATCCGGCTGTGCCGGTACGTACGGGTGCCGTTCCGAAGACGAGCCCCGTGGTCGCGGCGGGGGGTGCTGGTGCGGGACCGGCACCGGTGCGCGTACTGCGGGCGCCGGGCCACGACCGTGGACCATGTGGTGCCGCGGGCGCAGGGCGGGCAGGACACCTGGCTGAACACGGTGGCCGCGTGTGCGGAGGACAATCACCGCAAGGCGAACCGGACTCCGGAGGAGGCCGGGATGACGCTGCTGCGGCAGCCTTTCGAACCCACGCCCGCGGACGCGATGTTGCTCTCCCTGGGGCAGGACGAATTCGCCGCGCTGCCCGAGTGGCTCGCCCGGGACGCGGCCTGAACGGCTGCCGGGCGCTGTCCGTCGGCGGCCGGGGGCCGGTACCGGCCCCTCGCTCGGTTTCCCGCGCCCCTCGCGGGGCGCGGGCGGGAGCCGCGTTCAGTCGATCGGGGGCTTCTCCCGGCGCTCCGTACCGCCGTTGGAGCCATGGGAGCCGTTGTTGCCGCTGTTGCCCGAACCGCCGCCCAGGTTGCCGAAGTTGCCCATGGCTCCGGAGAGGCCCTTGAGGGCGTCGCCGATTTCGCTGGGGACGATCCAGAGCTTGTTGGCGTCGCCTTCGGCGATCTTCGGGAGCATCTGGAGGTACTGGTAAGACAGCAGCTTCTGGTCCGGGTCGCCGGCGTGGATGGCCTCGAAGACCGTGCGGACGGCCTGGGCCTCGCCCTCGGCGCGCAGCGCGGCGGCCTTGGCCTCACCCTCGGCGCGCAGGATCTGGGACTGCTTCTCGCCCTCGGCGCGCAGGATCTCCGACTGCCGTACACCTTCGGCCTGGAGGATCGCGGCGCGCTTGTCCCGGTCGGCGCGCATCTGCTTCTCCATCGAGTCCTGGATGGAGGTGGGCGGTTCGATGGCCTTCAGCTCCACGCGGTTGACGCGGATGCCCCACTTGCCGGTGGCCTCGTCCAGGACGCCGCGCAGGGCCGCGTTGATCTCCTCGCGGGAGGTCAGGGTCCGTTCGAGGTCCATGCCGCCGATGATGTTGCGCAGGGTGGTGACGGTGAGCTGCTCGATCGCCTGGATGTAGCTGGCGACCTCGTAGGTGGCGGCCCGGGCGTCGGTGACCTGGTAGTAGATGACCGTGTCGATGTTCACGACCAGGTTGTCCTGGGTGATCACCGGCTGCGGCGGGAACGGTACGACCTGTTCGCGCAGGTCGATGCGGTTGCGGATGGTGTCGATGAACGGGACCACGATGTTGAGGCCCGCGTTCAGTGTCCGTGTGTAGCGGCCGAAGCGCTCGACGATGGCGGCGCTGGCCTGTGGGATGACTTGGATCGTCTTGATCAGGGCGATGAAGACCAACACCACCAGGATGATCAGGACGATGATGACCGGTTCCATCGTCGCTCCCCGTACCCTTCTCCGCCTCGGCGCCTTCGGCAGATCTCGTCTGTTGAGGATCTTGCTGGTCGAGTCTGTCAGACCGTCGCGCGACTCGTGAGCCGTTCCCCGTGAGTTGTCCTCACAGGACGATCGCGGTGGCCCCTTCGATGTCCACGACGTCCACCTCCTGGCCGACTTCGTAGGCGCGGCCGGTGTCGAGGGCCCGGGCCGACCAGACCTCTCCGGCGAGCTTGATGCGGCCGCCGGACGCGTCGACCCGTTCCAGGACGACGGCCTGCCTGCCCTTCAATGCCTCGATCCCGGTGGTGAGTTGGGGCCGTTGCGCGCTGTGCCGGGCGGCGATGGGCCGGACGACTGCGATGAGGGCGACGGAGACGATGACGAACGCGAGGACCTGGATGACGGCGTCGAAGCCGAGGGCGGAGGCGACCGCCGCCGCCACGGCTCCCACCGCGAGCATGCCGAACTCCGGCATGGCGGTGACCACGAGCGGGATTCCCAGTGCCGCCGCGCCGACGAGCCACCACACCCATGCGTCGATGTTCACATGGTCATGGTAGGGCCGTGGCCGGGCGGCGGACAGGGCGCGCAGGGGGGAGCGGCGGGGTCAGGACAGGGGCAGGCCCTGGGCGGTCCAGCGGTCGCCGACCTGCTCGACGACGAGCGGGAGGCCGAAGCAGAGGGAGAGGTTGCGGGAGGTCAGTTCCAGCTCGACGGGGCCGGCGGCGAGGACCTTGCCCTGGCGGATCATGAGGACGTGGGTGAACCCGGGGGCGATCTCCTCGACGTGGTGCGTGACCATGATCATCGAGGGGGCGATGGGGTCGCGGGCGAGCCGGCCGAGGCGGCGGACCAGGTCCTCGCGGCCGCCGAGGTCGAGGCCGGCGGCGGGCTCGTCCAGCAGGAGCAGCTCGGGGTCGGTCATCAGGGCGCGGGCGATCAGGGTGCGCTTGCGCTCGCCCTCGGAGAGGGTGCCGAACTTGCGGTCCAGGAAGTCGCTCATGCCGAGGCGGTCGAGGAAGGCGCGGGCGCGCTGCTCGTCCACGTCCTCGTACTCCTCCTGCCAGCCGGCGGTCATGCCGTAGGCGGCGGTGAGGACGGTCTGCAGGACGGTCTGGCGCTTGGGGAGCTTGTCGGCCATGGCCATGCCGGCCATGCCGATGCGGGGGCGCAGCTCGAAGACGTCGGTGCCGGGCTTGCCGAGGGTCTCGCCGAGGATGGTGGCGGTGCCGTTGCTGGGGTAGAGGTAGCTGGAGGCGACGTTCAGGAGGGTGGTCTTGCCGGCGCCGTTGGGGCCGAGGATGACCCAGCGCTCGCCCTCCTTCACCGACCAGGAGACCTGGTCCACCAGAGCCCGGCCCTCGCGGACCACGGATACGTCCTGAAGCTCCAGAACATCGCTCATGAGCGCGTTGTCTCCCCTTGCAGTGTGGCCGGTCTCGGCTGTCGCGTACGCCTGTGACTGGGGTCCCGCGCCGGTGGGCGCAGCCCTTATGAAATCTACGCCACGAGTGCCCCGCTCCATTCCATCGGTCCGGTCCTTAGGGTGGGGGCATGCTCTCGGAACCGCGTTCAGGACGCCTCGCAGCTTGGGGAAACGCCCTTTTGGCCGGACTTGTCGCTCCGGATGACGCCGCCCTCGCCATCGTGGGCGAGGACGCGGTGCACCGCGTGGAAGGGCTGCCCGGTGAGCCCGCGCCGGTCGGGCTGACGCTCGCGCTGGGACGGCTGCGGGCGCTGGGGGTGGCCGGGCTGCGGGTGGCGCTGCCGGCGCCGGGGCATCCGCTGGGTCTGAGCGGTCCGCCGGAGTTCAACGCGCGGGCGCTGGAGGCCGAGGAGGCGGTCGTGTGCCACGGCGCCGCGTTCGGGCTGGTGCCGGAGGTGTACGAGGCCGGTCCCGAGGGCGATGTGCATGCCGAGGTGGTCTGGCGGGTGCTGCCGGTGCGCGAGGCTCCGCCGGCCGACGTGCCGTCGCTGGGCGAGGCGGAGCGGGAGCTGGCCGAGGCACTGCGGGAGGCGACCGAGGTGCTGTCGAAGCTGGACGTCGCCGGGTCGGGTCCGGTGGCGGAGGCGGCGATCGACGCGTACCGGGCGCGGGCCGAGCGTGGCCGGGAGGTACTGGCACCGGGGTACCCGCCGCGTGCGGTACGGGTGCTGGAGCTGGCGCAGCGGGTGGGGCTGCTGGTGTCCCTGGCGTACGGCAACGGGCACGGGGGCGCGGTCAGCTCCGCCGAGATGCGGGCGCGGGCCGAGGCACTGAGACCGGTGGAACGGACGGCCCGGCGGGCGCAGGTGGCGGCGTACAACGCGTATGTGGAGGAACGGGAGCGCGGCGCGCGCTGACCGCACGCTGGCCGGTGGCGCCGGACGCGGAACGCGGTGATCGTCCGGCGGGACGTGGCCGACGGAAGCTCCGGGCGCGGTGCCAGCACTGGCCCGCCGGGACGCCGGGCGCGGTGAGCGGGCGGCCGGGACGCGGCCCCGAAGGAGCGGTGCCATGCGCCGGGCACAGCAACCCTCTGGAACCCTCTGGGACGGGAGACGGCCGACCGCAGCGCGAGGGCGTATGACCCGTCCGGCGAGACATGGCCGACGGAAGCTCCGGGCGCAGTGCCAGCACTGGCCCGCCGGGACGCCGGGCGCGGTGAGCGGGCGTCCGGGACGCGGCCCCGTAGGAACTGGGGCACGCGGCACCGGTCGCGGCCGGCCAGGCAACCGACGCAAGCTCCAAGGCGGTGCCATACGCCAGCCGGGACACGGCCCGGCAGAACGCCGGGCACAGCGACCCTCCGGACGGGAGACGGCCGACCGCAGCGCGAGGGCGTATGACCCGTCCGCCGGGACGCGGCCGACGGAAACCTCGTGCGCAGTGCCAGCACTGGCCCACCGGGACGTGGTGAGCGGGCGTCCGGGGCAGGCAGGCCTCCCGGGGGCGGGAGGCCTGGGGGTGACGTCCGGCTCTGGTCAGCCGTTGAGGCCGGGGTTGCCGAAGGCCGGGTTCAGCGCGCCGATGACGTTCACGCTGTTGCCGACCGCGTTCACCGGGACGTGCACCGGCACCTGGACGGCGTTGCCCGAGACGGCGCCCGGGGACCCGGCGGCCTGGCCGGCGGCGCCGCTCTCGGCGGAGGCGAGGCCCGCGCCGGCGGCGACCAGGCCGCCCGCCGCCATCGTCACGGCCGCTGCCTTCTTCAGGTTCTTCATTGTCTGCCCCTCCTGGGTGTCCACCGCGGCGATCACCGCGGCACGCACGGGAGAACGCCGGAGATCACCGAAGGATGCGCCATCCGGGTGACATTCCCACGACGGTATGAATCTCAGCCCGGTTCAGCCGGCCACGCCGTGGCGTACGGCCCACAGCGCGGCCTGGGTGCGGTCGGCGAGGTCGAGCTTCATGAGGATGTTGGAGACGTGCGTCTTGACGGTCTTCTCGGACAGCACGAGGGCGCGTGCTATCTCCCGGTTGGAACGGCCGTCCGCGATCAGGCCGAGCACCTCGCGCTCCCGCTCGGTGAGCGAGCCTCCCCGGCCCGACCCGCCGCCCGCCTCCTCCCGGGCGAGCAGGGCGTCGGCGACCTCCGGCTGGAGCAGGACGTGTCCGGCGTGCACGGAGCGGATGGCGCCGGCGAGGGCGTCGGGGTCCACGTCCTTGTAGACGTATCCGGCGGCGCCCGCGCGCAGGGCCGGGACGACCGTGCGCTGCTCGGTGAAGCTCGTGACGATCAGCACGCGCGCGCGGTTGCCGAGTTCGCGCAGTCTGCGCAGCGCGTCGATGCCGTCCATGCCCGGCATCTTGATGTCCATGAGGACGATGTCGGGCCGCAGTTCCTCGGCGCGGGCGACGCCCTCGGCGCCGTCGGCCGCCTCGCCGACGACCTCTATGTCGTCCTGCACCTCCAGGAAGGTGCGCAGGCCCCGGCGGACGACCTGGTGGTCGTCGACCAGCAGCACCTTGATCGGTTCACCCACCGGGGACCTCCATCTCGATCGTGGTGCCCTTGCCGGGCGCCGATTCCACGGTCAGCGAGCCGCCGACGCCACTGGCCCGGTCCCGCATGGAGACCAGGCCGAGGTGGCGTCCGGCGCGGCGGACCGCCGTGGGGTCGAAGCCGCTGCCGTCGTCGGTGACGCGCAGGACGGCGCCGCAGCCGCGCCGCCCCACGCTCACGTCGACGTGTGCCGCGCCGGAGTGGCGCAGGGCGTTGTGCAGGGCCTCCTGGGCGACCCGGAGCATGGCCTCCTCCTGGGACGCGGGCAGGGCGCGCAGGCCGGTGCCGGTGAAGGTCACCCGGGCGGTGTGGGCGCGGTCGAGGACCTGTATCTGGGTGCGCAGGGTGGCGACCAGGCCGTCCTCCTCCAGCGCGGCGGGCCGCAGCTCCACGACCGCGGCGCGCAGTTCGTCGGCGGCCTCGGCGGCGAGCGAGGCGACCTGGTGGAGTTCGCCCTTGGCGCGGGTGGGGTCGCGGTCGATCAGTGCCGCCGCGGCCTGGGCGGTCAGCCGCAGTGAGAACAGCTTCTGGCTGACCGCGTCGTGCAGCTCGTGGGCGAGGCGGGAGCGTTCCTCGGCGATGGTCAGTTCGCGGCTGCGCTCGTAGAGCCGGGCGTTGGTGAGGGCGATGGCGGCGTGCTGGGCGAGGATGGCGAGCAGTTCCTCGTCGTCCCGGGTGAAGCCGCAGCTTCCCTCCGGTTTGGGGCAGCGCTTGTTCGCGAGGAAGAGCGCCCCGATGACCTCCTCGCCGTCCCTGATCGGCAGGCCGAGGAAGTCGGCCAGGTCGGGGTGGGCGTCCGGCCAGCCCCCGAAGCGGGGGTCCTTGCGCACGTCGGCGAGGCGCTCGGCCTTCGCCTCGTGCAGCATCGCGGCGAGGATGCCGTGCTGGCGCGGGAGCGGGCCGATCGCACGCCACTGTTCCTCGCTGACGCCGTCGACGACGAACTGGGCGAAGCCGCCGTGGTCGTCGGGGACGCCGAGGGCGGCGTACTGCGCGTCGAGCAGTTCGCGGGCGGAGGCGACGATCGTCTTGAGGACGTCGCGCACCTCCAGATGCCTGCTCATGGCCAGCAGCGCGGAACTCACCGCGGCGAGGCCGGACCGGGGGCCTTGACTCATGTCCTCACGGTACCGGCGGGGTCCGACAGCCCGGATCGGCCCGGTGTCGGCGGGGGCTGGTCCGGTGGTCCTAGGGCGGGCGGAGGAGCCGGTGTCGCGGCGGCCACACCTACCCGCGCGCGCGTGAGGGCCGTGTCCGCGGGGGCACAGTGGCGGGGCCGGGATCCGCCGGGTGCGGGAGGAGGCGCGGGCGGGCTCTGCCTCGGGGAGGAGTCCGGCGCCGGGCGTCTCGTCCCTGAGGAGGAGAACCCTCACGCTGAGCATTGCGATGGCAACTGCTCGTGAGAGCACCCGGCCTTGCATGTGAGCCCGAGCATAGGGTCTACATCACGTACGAAGGCGCATAGGAGATGCACCCGCCCGCATGAACGGGATCGACGGTCCCGTCTGTCCTATTTTGCCCTTCCCTGATCCACTATCCCGGATCGTAGGTCACACCTTTGCCTGGGCATTTTGCGCCCGCTAAGAATTGCCTCGTCGCTCAGCGCCGCGGTTCGCACCGCGGCGTTCGTGCGGGAGGAGCCGATTCCCCCGGCGGACGCAGGAGCGACCTCCGCGCTATCGAAGAGGTCCATCAGCCATGCCCAAGAACATCCTCAACCGTGCTCATAGTCGTACGCTGCCCAAACAGCGGCGGATCGCCGCCGTCGCGGGTGTCGCCGCGTTCGGCACCGCCGCCGTCGCCCTGTCGGCCGGCCTCGGCCACGACGGCACGGTCACCACGGGTGCCCCGGCCACGACCACGCAGGTCGCCTCCGGTGTCGTACTGAAGAACGTCAAGGGCACCCTCACCGGCCCGCACGCCGCCGACAACGTCAAGCTCGACTTCCTCGCGGCGCGGAAGAAGGCCGTCGACGCCGCTGCCGCCGACCAGGCCGGCAAGGCCGCCGCGCAGAAGCGGGCCGCCCGCGAGGCCGTGCGGAAGCACTCCGCCGACCAGGCCGCCACCCGCTCCACCCAGCGCCTGGACGTCCAGCCGGTCGCCGCCAAGACGTACTCCAACAACCTCGACGGCTGGATCCGGCAGGCCCTGTCGATCATGAGGACCAAGGGCATCCCGGGCAGCTACAGCGGGCTGCACCGCAACATCATGCGGGAGTCCTCCGGCAACCCCCTCGCCATCAACAACTGGGACGTCAACGCCGTCAACGGCATCCCGTCGAAGGGCCTGCTCCAGGTCATCCCGCCGACCTTCAGCGCCTACCACGTCGCCGGCACGTCCTGGAACATCTACGACCCGGTCGCCAACATCACCGCCGCCGCCAACTACGCGGCCCACCGGTACGGCTCGATCGACAACGTCAACAGCGCGTACTGAGGCCTGGGCGCGGGACCTCAGCGACGCAAGCGCCGAAGGGCGGCACCCCGGGACCGGGGTGCCGCCCTTCGGCGTCGTGCGGGAGGGACGGGCGCGGTTACTTGCGCATGACCTCCGGCTCGTGGCGGCGCAGGAAGCGGGAGACGAAGAAGCCGCAGACCGCACCGAGCGCGAGCAGCACGAACATGTCCAGGGCCCAGGCCGAGGCGGCGTGGTCCCACAGCGGGTCGGTGCTGCCCGGGTCGTCGGTGTTCGGGGCGATGGCGTTGAAGTCCAGCGTGGTACCGGCCGCGGCCACCGCCCAGCGGGACGGCATCAGGTACGAGAACTCGTTCACGCCGAGCGTGCCGTGCAGGGTGAACAGGCAGCCGGTGAAAACGACCTGGACGATCGCGAACATCACCAGCAGCGGCATGGTCTTCTCGGCGGTCTTCACCAGCGAGGAGATCACCAGGCCGACCATCATCGAGGTGAAGCCCAGCGCCATGACCGGCAGGCACAGCTCGACCAGCGTGGAGCCGCCGAGCACCAGGCCCTCGGCGGGGATCTCGCGGCTGGAGAAGCCGATGATGCCGACGAGCAGGCCCTGGAACATGGTGACGGCGCCGAGCACGACCACCTTGGACATCAGGTACGCCGAGCGGGACAGGCCGGTCGCGCGCTCCCGCTCGTAGATCACCCGCTCCTTGATCAGCTCACGGACCGAGTTCGCGGCGCCGGCGAAGCACGCGCCGACGGCCAGGATCAGCAGGACCGTGGTGGCGGTGCCGTTCGGGGAGGGCAGGTGGGTCTTGGGGTTGACCGGGTTCGGCAGCAGTCCGCGGTCGTGCTGGATCAGCAGGCTGACCGCGCCGATGACCGCCGGGAGCAGCACCGTCAGCGCCAGGAAGCCCTTGTCGGACGCGATGACCGCGACATAGCGCCGGATCAGGGTCATCAGCTGTGAGGCCCAGCTCTGCGGCTTGGGCGGCCTCAGCGCCTGCGGCAGGGGTATGGGACCGGTCTGCGGGGCGACGGAGTCGATCTCCGCCGCGTACATCTGGTAGTGCTGCGAGCCCTTCCAGCGGCCCGCCCAGTCGTAGTCGCGGTAGTTCTCGAAGGCGGAGAAGACATCGGCCCAGCTGTCGTAGCCGAAGAAGTTCAGTGCCTCCTCGGGCGGGCCGAAGTAGGCGACCGCACCGCCCGGCGCCATGACCAGGAGCTTGTCGCACAACGCCAGCTCGGCCACCGAGTGGGTGACGACGAGGACCGTACGGCCGTCGTCGGCGAGGCCGCGCAGCAGTTGCATGACGTCCCGGTCCATGCCCGGGTCGAGACCTGAGGTCGGCTCGTCCAGGAAGATCAGCGACGGCTTGGTGAGCAGCTCCAGGGCGACCGAGACGCGCTTGCGCTGGCCGCCGGAGAGGGAGGTGACCTTCTTGTCCTTGTGGACGTCGAGCTTCAGCTCGCGCAGCACCTCGTCGATGCGGGCGTCGCGCTCCTTCGCCGTGGTGTCGGCGGGGAAGCGCAGCTTGGCCGCGTACTTCAGGGCCTTCTTCACGGTCAGCTCGCGGTGCAGGATGTCGTCCTGCGGCACCAGGCCGATGCGCTGGCGCAGCTCGGCGAACTGCTTGTACAGGTTCCGGTTGTCGTACAGCACCTCGCCCTGGTTGGCGGGCCGGTACCCGGTGAGCGCCTTGAGCAGGGTGGACTTGCCGGAGCCGGACGGGCCGATCACGGCGATCAGCGACTTCTCGGGGACGCCGAAGGAGACGTCTTTGAGGATCTGCTTGCCGCCGTCGACCGTGACGGTCAGGTGGCGGGCCGAGAAGGAGACCTCACCGGTGTCGACGAACTCCTCGAGGCGGTCGCCGACGATCCGGAAGGTGGAGTGGCCGACGCCGACGATGTCGGCCGGCCCGAGCTGTACGGTGCCGCCCTTCGGGATCGGCTGGCCGTTGACGTAGGTGCCGTTGTGCGAGCCGAGGTCGCGGATCTCGAAGCGGCCGTCGGGCGTGGCGTGGAACTCGGCGTGGTTGCGGGAGACCTGGAGGTCGGAGACGACCAGGTCGTTCTCCAGGGCACGGCCGATGCGCATCACGCGGCCGAGCGCGAACTGGTGGAACGTGGTCGGGCTGCGGTCGCCGTGGACCGGCGGCGCCCCCGCGCCGGCACCGGGCGTCTTCTGGACGTACTGCTCGGCGGGCCCGGCCTGCTGCCAGTCCGCGTGCGGGGCCTGCGGCTGGACCGGGGCCTGATGGGGTACGGCCTGGTGGGGAACGGGCTGGTGGTGGGCCGGTGCCTGCTGCGGTACGGCCTGGTGGTGGGCCGGTGCCTGGTGGGCGGGGACCTGGCCGGGCACGGCCTGCTGGGCCCAGTCGGGGGCGCCGGGGCTCTGGGGGGCGTACGGTGCCGCGGACTGCGGCGGCGGCTCCTGGGCGGGGCCTCCGACCGGCACGGCGGCCGGCGAGAAGGTCACCCGCGGGCCGTCGGTCGCGTTGCCGAGGTGCACCGACGAGCCGGGGACGATCTCCGTGTACCGGACCCGCAGGCCCTGGGCGTACGTGCCGTTCGTGCTGCCGTGGTCCTCGATGACCCAGGTCTGGCCGTTGAAGCTGACCGTCGCGTGCCGCCAGGAGACCCTGGCGTCGTCGAAGACGATGTCACCCTGCGGATCACGGCCGAGGGTGTAGGGCCTGGACGGGTCGAGCGTCCAGGTCCGTCCGTTTGATTCCAGTACGAGTTCCGGCACTCCATGCCCCACTGAGTTGTCCCCCGAATTACCCCCGTCGCGGGGAGTCTAGGGATGTCGAACATCGTGGGGAACTATTCCAGGCGCGGCCCCCTGGCCGAAACCCGGGCCTTGCCGAACAGCCCCTCAGGCACTCCGATTCGCCCTGGTGACGGGGGCGAAACCGGGCCGGAGCGCGCAATCGCGGCGAGGGGAGCACACGACCCGCGTCCGTCCGGTGCCTGGTCCTGTCGTGATCCTCCCTCCCCGCTTGTCCGCGCGGGGAGTTGCGGAGGAGGGCGGGTGGTGGCCGGTCTGGTTCCCGTCCGGCGAGGCGTAGTGGCCGCGGGCCGGTGCCGGGCCGCGGATGGCCGTTCGGCGGCCGGCGTGGCACGCTCGGGGTGCGGGCGCCGTCCCGGATACGGCGCCGCCGTCCCGGATACGGCGCCGCCGTCCCGGATACGGGCGCCGCCGGCCCGAGTACGGGCGCCGCCGTCCCGGGTACGGGCGCCGCGTGACCCCCGGCCGCAAGGTCCCCGACACCGGGCCGTCGGCCGTTGTTCCGTGTCCGTCAGGCGGACCTCGGCGGCGGGAGGCACTGGGTGCCGGATACGGTGGTGACACCATGAGCGCTTCGCAGACCTCCGCTTCGCAGACCTCCGAGGTCCCCACCCTCCTTGTCAAGATCTTCGGCAAGGACCAGCCGGGCATCACGGCGGGTCTCTTCGACACCCTCGCCGCCTACCTCGTCGACGTGGTCGACATCGAGCAGGTCGTCACCCGGGGCCGGCTGGTGCTGTGCGCCCTGGTCACCCAGCCGCCGGCCGGTCTGGAGGGCGACCTGCGGGCCACCGTGCACAGCTGGGCCGAGTCGATGAAGATGCAGGCCGAGATCATCTCCGGACACGGCGACAACCGTCCGCGCGGCCTCGGGCGCTCCCTGGTGACCGTGCTGGGCCACCCGCTCACCGCCGAGTCGACGGCCGCCATCGCCGCCCGGATCGCGAAGGCCGGCGGCAACATCGACCGTATCTTCCGGCTCGCCAAGTACCCGGTGACGGCGGTCGAGTTCGCCGTCTCCGGTGTGGAGACCGGACCGCTGCGCACGGCTCTGGCCTCCGACGCCGCGGCACTGGGTGTCGACATCGCGGTGGTCTCGGCGGGTCTGCACCGGCGCGCCCAGCGGCTGGTCGTCATGGACGTGGACTCGACCCTGATCCAGGACGAGGTCATCGAGCTGTTCGCGGCGCACGCCGGCTGCGAGGACCAGGTGGCCGAGGTGACGGCCGCGGCGATGCGCGGGGAACTGGACTTCGAGCAGTCGCTGCACGCGCGTGTGGCCCTGCTGGAGGGGCTGGACGCGTCGGTGGTGGAGAAGGTGCGCGAGCAGGTCCGGCTCACGCCGGGCGCGCGCACCCTGATCCGCACCCTGAAGCGGCTCGGCTACCAGGTCGGGGTCGTCTCCGGTGGCTTCACCCAGGTCACCGACGATCTCCGGGAGCGGCTGGGTCTGGACTTCGCGCAGGCCAACACGCTGGAGATCGTCGACGGCAAGCTGACCGGCCGGGTCGTCGGCGAGATCGTGGACCGGGCGGGCAAGGCGCGGCTGCTGCGCCGGTTCGCCGCGGAGGCCGGGGTTCCGCTGGCGCAGACGGTGGCGATCGGTGACGGCGCCAACGATCTGGACATGCTGAACGCGGCGGGCCTGGGCGTGGCCTTCAACGCCAAGCCGGTGGTACGGGAGGCGGCGCACACGGCGGTGAACTTCCCCTTCCTGGACACGGTCCTCTACCTCCTCGGCATCACCCGGGAAGAGGTCGAGGCGGCGGACACGCACGACGAGAGCTGAAGCGGACCGGGCGCGACCGGGTCGCTCCACCGGGTAGGTACGGACGGGCCCGGGCCGCCTGCGTTCGGGCACTGAAGGTCCGGTCACCGATGGTTACGCGTGGGGTGCCCGGCCGGCTGCCGTTCCGCCCTCAGGAGGGCCCGGCAGCCCGCCCGGGTGCCGGGCCCTCCGGCGCCGGGTCACTCGGAGGGGGCCCAGTAGTCCGTGAGCGTGGCCACCCCGGGCTCGAGGCCCTTCCAGTGGCCGTCGAAGGAGAGCAGGGCGAAGGCGGCGGCGGGGAAGCCACGGCGGTTCATCCGGGCGCGCGCGTCCCCCTCTGCGGAGCCGGCCAGGATGTCGGCCAGACCGTGGGCGCCCGGGTTGTGGCCGATGAGGATCACGCTGCGCACCTCGTCGGGCAGCTCGTTGAGCACGGCGATCAGCTCACCGGGCGAGGCCTCGTAGATCCGCTCCTCATAGACGGTCTTCGGCCGGTGCGGCAGCTCCTGGACGGCGAGTTTCCAGGTCTCGCGGGTGCGGACCGCCGTGGAGCACAGGGCCAGGTCGAAGGTGACGCCGGTGTCGGCCAGTTTGCGTCCGGCGGCGGGGGCGTCCATGCGTCCTCGCTCGGCGAGTGGGCGCTCGTGGTCGGCGACCTGGGGCCAGTCGGCCTTCGCGTGCCGGAAGACGACGATCCTGCGGGGTTCTGCGACGCTCATGAGATCCAGCTTCGCATGAAAGGGGCCACCCGGCGCAGGGAGTTGACATGCGGATTCACCGCGCGAGGGGGCTTGCCGTCAGCGCGCGGCGAGCTGCTGGACGCGCTCCAGCAACCGCGCGATCGCCGGGTCCCCGCCGGCCGCATGGGCCTCCGACGGGTTGAGTATCAGCGCGAGCAGCGCGACGAAGGCGAGGGCGGGCAGGGCGAGCGCCCACCAGGGCAGCCGGGTGTCGACGTCGCCCGTGGTCGCCGGGTGGGGCCGGGAGTGGGTGCGGGCCGCCATGGTCGCCTCCGTGCGTGAGTCTTCGAGGTCCGGGACCGCCTCTCGCGGTCACACCTCGAAGCTACGGAATCCGGGGCCGCCAACCCATCCGGATTCCCACCCACTTGACCCTGACCCTGACCCCCTAGGGGATGGGGGGCCAGCCCCACCATCATCCCGGAGAGAACCGGCACGGGCAGGGAAGCCCGGCGGGAAAACCGGCAGGGCCGGAGAGCCGGAGAGAGACCGGAGGGCCTGGAGAACCGGCGAAACCGGCGGATCGGCGGAACCGGAGAGAGCCGGCGAGGGCCGGGGAAGGCCGGCGAGGGCCGGGGAACCGATCGAACCAGCGGAGCAGCGGGCCGGAGACCCGGCGGGACCGAAGGACCCGGCGGGGACGGGCGGCGGAGCTGCGGGGACCGGCGGAGCTGCGGGGAGCGGGGAACCGGCAGGAGCGAACCAAAACAGCCCGCGGAAGCCGGAAGATCCGGTAAGCCCCGACCGCGGGCGATCCGCGACGACCGGACCACCCGACACGGCCAGGCGCCCCGGCCCCGAGGGACCCGGCCCCGGGGACCCAGCCCGGAGGGACCCGCCCCCTCGGAGAGAACGGCCGGTCCGGAGGCACCGGACCACCCGAGGCACCGGACCACCCGAGGCACCGGACCACCCGGAGGGCCGGACCATTCACAGGCGCCCGACCACCCGCAGGGCCCGGCCGTCAAGAAGGGCAGGTGTCCCGGAAGCGCCGGGCCGCCCGGGACCCGGCAGAACGCCCCGGGGTCACGGGGACGCGATCGTTGCCACCACGGCGATGATCACGAAGATGGCGAGGAACGAGCCGAAGACGAGCAGCATCTTCTTCTGGCCGTTTCGCGGGTTCGGGTCGAGCACAGGCTGCATGCGTCCAGTCTCGCACCCCGCCTCCCCCGCGACGGCGCCGGGGCACCCCGGCCGGGTCAGTGTGTCGCCTCGTCCTCGACCGTGCGGTCCCGGCCGGCCATGAAGCCCACCACCATCTGCGGCACCATCAGCGCCGCCATCAGGGCGATCGGCACTCCCCAGCCGCCGCTCTGCTGGTAGAGCACGCCGACCAGCAGCGGGCCGGGAATGGAGATCAGATAGCCGGTGCTCTGGGCGAACGCGGACAGCTGGGCCACGCCCGGACCGCTGCGGGCGCGCATGCCGACCATGGTCAGGGCGAGCGGGAAGGAGCAGTTGGACACGCCGAGCAGCACGGCCCAGGCCCAGGAGCCGCCGGACGGCGCGAGGTACAGCCCGGCGTAGCCGACGAGCCCGCAGACGCCCAGCACCAGGACGATCGGCCCCTGGTGGGGCAGGCGGCTGGCGACCCGGGGGATGACGAAGGCAAGCGGCACGCCCATCACCATGGTGACGGCGAGCAGCACACCGGCGGTGCCGGCCGGGACACCGGCGTCCCGGAAGATCTGCGGCATCCAGCCCATCGTGATGTACGCGGCCGTGGCCTGGAGCCCGAAGAAGACGGCGAGCGACCAGGCGGTACGGCTCCGGGTGAGGCGCAGCGGGGCCTGCTGTTCCGGGGCCTCGGGCGCCGTCTCCTGGACCTGGACGTCGGCCGGGCCGCGCTCGCGCAGGAGCGGCAGCCAGGGCAGGACCGCGGCGGCGGCGATGGTCGCCCACACGACGAGGCCGGACTTCCAGTTGCCGCCCATGGCGTCGGTGAGCGGGACGGTCAGCGCGGCGGCGAGGGAGGTCCCGGCGGCGAGGGCCATCGAGTACAGGCCGGTCATGGAGCCGACCCGGTCGGGGAACCAGCGCTTGACGATGACCGGCATCAGGACGTTGCTGACGGCGATGCCCATCAGGGCGAGCGCGCTGGCGGCCAGGAAGCCGGCCGTGTTGCCGACGAAGGGCCGTATGACGAGGCCGGTGGCGATGGCGGCCATGCCCGCGCAGACCACGGCGGCCGGTCCGAAGCGCCGGGACAGGCGGGGTGCCATGACCCCGAAGACGGCGAAGCACAGCGGGGGCACGGAGGTGAGCAGTCCGGCCACGCTGCCGCTCATGCCGAGCCCGTCGCGGACCTCTTCGAGGAGGGCGCCGAGGCTCGTGATGGCCGGCCGGAGGTTCAGGGCGGAGAGCATGATGCCCACGACCACCAGCCGGGTGGCCCACGCGCGCGGGCGGCCAGCGCCGGGGGTCGTCTCTGGGGTGCTCGTCGCGGCAGCACCGCGTTCGGTCGGTGTCATCGCCGTACGGGTCTCCACTGTCCGGGTTTCCTCACTAGCCATGAGACCCATCATAGAATCATAGGATGATTGCCTGTCCATCCCCGGAGCGTCCGCGCCCGGTCCTCTTGTGCGAAGGTGTGCCATGCCCTTGAGCCACCCGCGTCGCTCGGTGCTGTCCGAGCAGGTCATCGCCGCACTGCGCAACCAGATCACCTCCGGCGAGTGGCCGGTCGGCTCGCGCATCCCGACCGAGCCGGAGCTGGTGGAACAGCTCGGTGTCGCCCGCAACACCGTCCGCGAGGCCGTCCGGGCGCTCGCCCACAACGGTCTGCTGGACATCCGCCAGGGCTCGGGCACGTACGTCGTGGCCACGAGCGAGCTGGCCGGTGTGATGTACCGCCGCTTCGCCGACGCCGACCCGCGGCACATCGCCGAGCTGCGCTCCACGCTGGAGTCGGCCGCGGCCAAGCTCGCCGCCGAGCGGCGCACCGAGAAGGACCTCAAGCAGCTGGACGCGATGCTGGTCCGGCGCGAGCAGGCGTGGGAGACGGGCGACACGGAAGCCTTCGTGGCGGCCGATGCCACCTTCCACCTCGCGGTGGTGGCCGCGTCCCACAACGACGTGATGGTGGCGATGTACGCCGACCTGGGCGAGGTGCTGCGCGACTGGCTGCGCGCGGACGTCGGGGCGGAGCTGACCCCGGAGACCTACATGGACCACGCGCGCCTGGTGGACGCGATCCGCGCCGGGGACGCCGAGGCGGCGGCCGGGGAGGCCGCGAGCTATCCGTTCCTCTGCAATCCGGGCCGGTTCAGCGCGCCCTCTGGTGGCTGATCCACACCGAACGGATCTCCTTCCAGCACCGGCCGGTGAGCCGTACGGTCATGGCCGGCCAGGCGTCCGCCGGGGCGCTGTCGGTGTCGATGTCCCACCAGCGGGCGCACTCGATGTGCAGCCGTACGCGGTCGATGTCCACATAGGGGTTGTGGCAGTGGGCCACCACCTGGGAGCCGCGGACGGTCGTACGGCAGGAGGCGCCGAACGGGCCCGGCGAGGGGGACGCGTCGGCCTCCGCGTGCGCGTACGGCGGCGACAGCACGAGGGCCAGGGCCGCCGTCAGCGGGGCCAGGCTGCGGGACGGGCGCACAAGGGGACCTCCTCGGCCGGGCAGCGGAGGGCGTACTCACAGGGTGCGCCGCGGGCGCGGCTGCGGCCCGGCCGGTGGGCCGGACGGGTGACACCGGCGCACGCGGAACACGCGGCCCCCGGACCTACGCCGACGCCCCGCTCCCCGCGCGGCGGGAAACGGGGCGTCGGCAGAGCCATCGCAAGGAAGGGCCGGAGAGGGCCTCGTAGGGCTCAGGCGCCGATGGCGTGCAGGCCGCCGTCGACGTGGATGATCTCGCCCGTGGTCTTCGGGAACCAGTCGCTCAGCAGCGCGACGATGCCGCGGCCGGCCGGCTCCGGGTCCTTCAGGTCCCACTCCAGCGGGGAACGGCTGTCCCACACGGAGGCCAGGTCGCTGAAGCCCGGGATGGACTTGGCGGCCATGGAGCCGATCGGGCCCGCCGAGATCAGGTTGCAGCGGATGTTCTGCTTGCCCAGGTCGCGCGCCATGTAGCGGCTGGTGGCCTCCAGAGCGGCCTTGGCCGGGCCCATCCAGTCGTACTGCGGCCAGGCGTACTGGGCGTCGAAGGTGAGGCCGACGACCGAGCCGCCGTTCTGCATCAGGGGCAGGCAGGCCATGGTCAGCGACTTCAGGGAGAACGCCGAGACGTGCATGGCGGTGGCGACGGACTCGAACGGCGTGTTGAGGAAGTTGCCGCCGAGCGCGTCCTGCGGCGCGAAGCCGATGGAGTGCACGACGCCGTCCAGGCCGCCCAGCTCCTCGCCGACAATGTCCGCGAGCCGCCCGAGGTGCTCGTCGTTGGTGACGTCCAGCTCGACGACCTTGGCCGGCTTCGGCAGCTTCTTGGCGATGCGCGCGGTCAGGGTGGGCCGCGGGAACGCGGTCAGGATGACCTCGGCGCCCTGCTCCTGGGCCAGCTTGGCGGCGTGGAAGGCGATGGAGGACTCCATCAGCACACCGGTGATCAGGACGCGCTTGCCCTCGAGGATTCCGCTCATGGTGTTCAGTGACCCATTCCCAGTCCGCCGTCAACCGGGATGACGGCTCCAGTGATGTACGAAGCGTCGTCGGACGCGAGGAAGCGCACCGTCGCGGCGATCTCCTCGGGCTGCGCGTACCGGGCGAGCGGCACCTGGCCGAGGATGTTCTGGCGCTGCTCGTCGGTGAGCGCCTTGGTCATGTCGGTGTCGACGAAGCCGGGCGCGACGACGTTGAAGGTGATGTTGCGCGAGCCCAGCTCCCGGGCGAGGGAACGCGCGAAGCCGACCAGCGCGGCCTTGGAGGCGGCGTAGTTCGCCTGTCCGGCCGAGCCGAGCAGGCCGACCACGGACGAGATGAGGACGACGCGGCCCTTCTTGGCCCGCAGCATGCCGCGGTTGGCGCGCTTGACGACCCGGAAGGTACCGGTGAGGTTGGTGTCGATGACCGAGGTGAAGTCCTCCTCGGACATGCGCATCAGGAGCTGGTCCTTGGTGACGCCCGCGTTGGCGACCAGAACCTCGACCGGGCCGTGCCGGTCCTCGATCTCTTTGTAGGCCTGCTCCACCTGGTCCGAGTCGGTGATGTCGCACTTGACGGCCAGGAATCCGGCCGGCGGCTCACCCGAGCGGTACGTGATCGCGACCTTGTCGCCTGCGTCGGCGAAAACGCGGGCGATGGCGAGGCCGATGCCCCGGTTGCCTCCGGTGACGAGAACCGAGCGGCTCAACGGATCACCCTTTCGATAGCGGTCTTACATTCCGCCCGGACACGTGGGAGACAGGCGGCTTCATTGGAAACCTATCGGTACCGCCGCGCCCGGAGACAATCGGGCACCGACAGTGGCTCATGCCGCGCACTGTGGGGTCCCTACAGTGCGCGTGCCGCTCGAACGCTACGGGCTCAGTCCGCCGTGCCGGGCACGCAGGCGGGGAGCGCCGCTGCCCTGGCCGCCTCCAGCATCCGCTTGTCGTACGTGACGAGGCACTGCAAGGCGTCACCGAGTGTGAGGGCGCTGGACACATGGAGAGCGTCCAGGGTGCGCAGCCTGCCGGGCAGGCTCTGGTCAGCCAGGTGATCAGCGCCGAGGAGTCGAGGTAGATCAACGGTCGTCCTCCTCGCGCTCGGCAAGCAGCAGGTCGAGCGGTGAGACGTCGACGGGAACCTCGTAGTGGGACGGTCGCGCTCTGTCGGCACTCGTCGCCGCCTCGAGCCGGATCTCGCCTTGGGCCACCAGCTCCGTACAACGAGCAGCCGGCCCGGCTCCCGAACTGCGACCGGCACAGTGCCCACCTCTCAGCGAGACCGGGCCGAACACCCGGCACCACTGGCAGCGGCCGGCGGCGGCACCTCGCACTCCGCCCACACCGCCTTGCCCGGCCCCCGCCGCTCGCCGACGCCCCAGCGGGTGGCGACGGCCGCCACGAGGAGCAGTCCCCTGCCGCCCTCGGCGTCGAGGGGACGGCTCGGAGCCGCCGGCCCATTGGGCTGGGGCCGTACGGGGTGGGTGTCGGACACCTCTACGCGTACGACACCGGCGGCGCGGTCGAAACTCAGGCGCAGCTCGAAGTCACGGCCCGGGACGCGGCCGTGGAGCACGGCGTTGGCGGCGAGTTCGGCGACGACGAGGACATGAAGCCAGCGTTCTGCGCACGTCCGCGCCGCCAACAGGTACGACGCCCATACAGTCACGGCTGTACCAGTGCACGCTCTGGACTGGGTGGGTAACTCCCCGTGACCCCGGGTGGGCGGGCGGGGTTTCGGTGAGGGCACGGAGACGTGAGCACAGGAGGCACGTGGCGATGACGGTGGACCACGGCGGAGGCACTGCGAACAACACTGAAGCCGAACTCTCCGACAGTCTCAAGACCTTCGGCGCGGTTCTGAAGGCGCTACGGGAGGAAGCCGGGCTGACACAGGAGGAGTTCGCGCCGCGCGTACGGTACTCGGCCGCGTACATCGCCAAGATCGAGCAAGGCAAGCGGTTCCCTCCGGGGGATCTGCCGGCGCGGGCGGGCGAGGTGCTGGGGCCGGTCGGGGGGAAGGTCCTCACGGCGGCGGCGAAGAGTCTGACGAGGCGGGCAGGGCTGGCTTCGTGGTTCCGGCAGTGGGCGGGGATCGAGGAGGAGGCGATCTCCCTGTTCGGGCGATTTACGACAGGCGACTGCCACCAGTGTCTGAGGAGCAGATCGAGCGCCAGGTCACGGCTCGACTGGACCGCCAGCACATCATCTCCGCCCGGCAGAACACAGCGTTCAGCTTCGTCATCGAACAGGCCATCCTGGATCGGCGCGTGGGTGGGCGGGATGTGACCAGGGAAGTCATCGATCACCTTCTAGAGGTGGGCACTCGGCGCAACGTCGAAATCCAGATCATGCCCGCGCTCCAGGAGGACCACTGCGGGGTCGACGGTCTTATGTATCTGGCCGAAACGCCTGCTCACCAGTGGATCGGTTACACGGAAGGGCAGCGGTCAAGCAACCTGATCTCCGCCCCCAAGGACGTGAGCGTCATGCTCCAGCGCTCTGGCAAGCTGCGTTCGCAGGCCCTGGATTGCCGGGCCACCGTGGAGCTGCTGGAACAGATGCGAGGAGCGCTATGAGCACCATCGACGAGCTGAGCTGGTTCAAGAGCAGCTACAGCGGCAGCGAAGGCGACAACTGCGTCGAGGTCGCCATGCTCCCCGCAGCGGTCCACATCCGTGACTCCAAGGACAAGGACATCCGCCCCCTCACCGTCACCCCGGCCGCCTGGACAGCCTTCACCGCGCTCGCGGCGGGCCCGATGCGAGGAGCGCTATGAGCACCACCCCCGAGCTGGACTGGTTCAAGAGCAGTTACAGCGGCGGAGACGGGGACAACTGCGTGGAGATCGCCCTGAGCCCCGGGACGGTCCATATCCGCGACTCCAAGGACAAGGACATCCGCCCCCTCGTCGTCACCCCGGCCGCCTGGACGGCCTTCACCGCGCTTCTGGACGGCTGAGTTCGCGGCGTACGCGGCGTCGGCGGGCGGGTACGAGTCGGTCTCGTGCCCGCCCGTCGGTCTTTCCGCGCCTTCCGCCAAGCGTGCGTATTTTCCCGGGAGTACGCCGGGCGAGACATGATTCACTGCCTGCGAAAGTCACCACAGGCAAGCGCCCGAAGGGATCCCAACGGTGCCCCACGAAGTCGATCAATCATTCCTGGCGCTCCCCCTACGCGCCCTCGCCGACGCCGCGCTCGCACGCGCGCGTGCGCTGGGGGCCGAGCACGCGGACTTCCGGTTGGAGCGGGTGCGCAGCGCCTCCTGGCGGCTGAGGGACGCGCGGCTCGCCGGGTCGTCGGACACCACCGACCTCGGGTACGCGGTCCGGGTGGTGCACGGCGGTGCGTGGGGCTTCGCCTCCGGGGTGGACCTGACCATGGACGCCGCCGCGCGGGTCGCCTCGCAGGCGGTGGCCATGGCCAAGCTGTCCGCGCAGGTGATCAAGGCCGCCGGGTCGGACGAACACGTGCAGCTGGCCGACGAGCCGGTGCACGCCGACAAGACGTGGATCTCGTCGTACGAGATCGACCCGTTCTCGGTGCCGGACGAGGAGAAGTCCGCGCTCCTCGCGGAGTGGAGCAACCGACTGCTGCGCGCGGACGGCGTCGACCACGTGGACGCCTCGCTGCTCACCGTGCACGAGAACAAGTTCTACGCGGACACCGCCGGGACGGTCACCACCCAGCAGCGGGTACGGCTGCATCCGCAGCTGACGGCCGTCTCGGTCGACGGGGCGAGCGGCGAGTTCGACTCCATGCGCACCCTCGCCCCGCCGGTGGGGCGCGGCTGGGAGTACCTGACCGGGACCGGCTGGGACTGGGACGACGAGCTGGCGCGGATCCCCGAGCTGCTCGCCGAGAAGATGCGGGCGCCGAGCGTGGAACCGGGCCTGTACGACCTGGTGGTGGACCCCTCCAACCTGTGGCTGACCATTCACGAGTCCATCGGCCACGCCACCGAGCTGGACCGTGCCCTCGGCTACGAGGCCGCCTACGCCGGCACCTCCTTCGCCACCTTCGACCAGCTCGGCAAGCTGCGGTACGGCTCCGAGCTGATGAACGTCACCGGCGACCGCACCGCCGAGCACGGCCTGGCGACCATCGGCTACGACGACGAGGGCGTGGCGGCGCAGTCCTGGGACCTGGTGAAGGACGGCACGCTGGTCGGCTACCAGCTGGACCGGCGGATCGCGCGGCTGACCGGGTTCGAGCGGTCCAACGGGTGCGCGTACGCCGACTCCCCCGCTCATGTGCCGGTGCAGCGCATGGCCAACGTCTCGCTGCGGCCGGACCCGGCCGGGCTGTCCACGGAGGACCTGATCGGGGGCGTGGACCGGGGCATCTATGTCGTCGGTGACCGGTCCTGGTCGATCGACATGCAACGGTACAATTTTCAATTCACCGGCCAGCGCTTCTTCAAGATCGAGAACGGGCGGATCACCGGCCAGCTGAAGGACGTCGCCTACCAGGCCACGACCACCGACTTCTGGGGGTCGATGGCCGCCGTGGGCGGACCTCAGACGTACGTCCTCGGCGGCGCCTTCAACTGCGGCAAGGCCCAGCCGGGCCAGGTCGCCGCAGTGTCCCACGGCTGCCCCTCGGCCCTCTTCAAGGGCGTCAACATCCTCAACACCACGCAGGAGGCCGGTCGATGAGCGCCCGTACCCACAAGCCGCACGAGGTCGTCGAGCAGGCGCTGGCGCTGTCCCGGGCGGACGGCTGTGTCGTCATCGCCGACGAGCACTCCACCGCCAATCTGCGCTGGGCGGGCAACGCGCTCACCACCAACGGGATGACCCGGGGCCGTACGCTCACCGTGATCGCGACCGTGGACGGCGCCGAGGGCACCGCCTCCGGTGTGGTGTCCCGGTCGGCGGTCACCGCGGAGGACCTGGAGCCGCTGGTGCGGGCCGCGGAGGCCGCCGCCCGCGGTGCCGGGCCCGCCGAGGACGCGCAGCCGCTGGTCGGCGGGGTGCCGGAGTCCCCGGACTTCACGGACGCGCCCGTCGAGACCTCCTCCGCGGTGTTCGCCGACTTCGCGCCGGCGCTCGGCGAGGCCTTCGCCCGCGCACGGGCGGGCGGCCGGGAACTGTACGGTTTCGCCCACCACGAACTGGTGTCGACCTATGTGGGCACGTCCACCGGGCTGCGGCTGCGGCACGACCAGCCCACCGGAACGCTGGAGCTGAACGCCAAGTCCCCGGACCGCACCCGCTCGGCGTGGACCGGCCGGTCCACCCGGGACTTCAAGGACGTCGACCCGGGCACGCTCGACGCCGAGCTGGCCGTACGGCTCGGCTGGGCCAGGCGGCGCGTGGACCTGCCCGCGGGCCGCTACGAGACGCTGCTGCCGCCGACCGCCGTGGCGGACCTGCTGATCTACCAGCTGTGGTCGGCGTCGGGCCGGGACGCGGCCGAGGGGCGGACGGTGTTCTCCCGGCCGGGCGGCGGCACCCGGATCGGCGAGAGGCTGAGCGAGCTGCCGCTCACCCTGCGCAGCGACCCGAACGAGCCGGGGCTGGAGTGCCCGCCCTTCGTGATCGCCCACTCCTCCGGCGGCGACGAGTCCGTGTTCGACAACGGGCTGCCCACGCGCGCCACGGAGTGGATCGGCCGGGGTGTGCTGAAGCACCTGACGACGAGCCGGCACAGCGCGGCCCTGACCGGGCTCCCGGTCGCCCCCGCGCTCGGCAACCTGATCCTGGACGGCGGGAACCGCTCGCTGGAGGAGATGGTCGAGGACACGGAACGCGGGCTGCTGCTGACCTGCCTGTGGTACATCCGCGAGGTCGATCCGGCGACGCTGCTGCTGACGGGCCTGACCCGGGACGGGGTGTACCTGGTGGAGAACGGCGAGGTGACCGGGCAGGTGAACAACTTCCGGTTCAACGAGTCGCCCGTGGACCTGCTGGGCCGGGCCATCGAGGCCGGGCGGACGGAGCGGACGCTGCCGCGGGAGTGGAGCGACTGGTTCACCCGGGCCGCGATGCCCACGCTGCGCATCCCGGATTTCAACATGAGCTCTGTCAGTCAGGGCGTATAACCTCGTAGGCGTTCGTGGTCGGGCGTCACCCGGCTGCCGGAAGATCATCAAGGAGACACGAGAACCGTGACGGACATCGTCGACGAGCTGAAGTGGCGCGGGCTCATCGCCCTCTCCACGGACGAGGACGCATTGCGCAAGGCGTTCGCGGACGGTCCCGTCACGTTCTATTGCGGCTTCGACCCGACCGCGCCCAGCCTGCACCTCGGCAACCTGGTGCAGATCCTGACCATGCGCCGCATCCAGGAGGCGGGCAACCGTCCGCTGGCGCTGGTCGGCGGCGCGACGGGGCTCATCGGCGACCCGAAGCCCACGGCCGAGCGCACGCTGAACGCGCCGGAGGTGGTGGCCGGCTGGGTGGAGCGGCTGCGCGGCCAGATCGAGCCGCTGCTGCACTTCGACGGGCCGAACGCCGCGGTGATGGTCAACAACCTGGACTGGACCCAGGGCCTGTCGGCCATCGAGTTCCTGCGGGACATCGGCAAGCACTTCCGGGTCAACAAGATGATCGCGAAGGAGGCCGTCTCCCGGCGGCTCAACTCCGACGCGGGCATCAGCTACACCGAGTTCAGCTACCAGATCCTCCAGGGCATGGACTTCCTGGAGCTGTACCGGCGCCACGGCTGCACGCTGCAGACCGGCGGCAGCGACCAGTGGGGCAACCTGACCTCGGGCACGGACCTGATCCACCGGGTCGAGCCGGAGGCCGTGGTGCACGCGCTGGGCACCCCGCTGATCACCAAGGCGGACGGCACCAAGTTCGGCAAGACCGAATCCGGCACGGTGTGGCTCGACCCCGAGATGACCACTCCGTACGCGTTCTACCAGTTCTGGGTCAACGCGGACGACCGGGACGTCTCCAAGTTCCTGCGGATCTTCAGCTTCCGGTCCCGTGAGGAGATCGAGGAGCTGGAGCGGCAGACGGAGGAGCGTCCGCAGGCCCGGGCGGCGCAGCGGGCGCTGGCCGAGGAGCTGACCACGCTGGTGCACGGCGCCGAACAGACGGCCGCGGTGATCGCCGCGTCCAAGGCGCTGTTCGGCCAGGGCGAGCTGGCGGAGCTGGACGAGCGGACGCTGGCCGCGGCGCTGTCGGAGGTGCCGCACGTCCGGGTCTCCGAGCCGGCCCCGGTGGTCGACCTGCTCGCGGAGGTCGGCCTGGTGGCCAGCAAGTCCGCGGGCCGGCGCACGGTGAAGGAGGGCGGCGCCTACGTGAACAACGTCAAGGTCACCGCCGAGGACGCGGTGCCCGCCCGGGAGGATCTGCTGCACGGGCGGTGGCTGGTGCTGCGGCGCGGCAAGAAGAACCTGGCCGCGGTGGAGGTCGTCCCCGCGTGACGCCCTGATGTGCGGGGGCGTGGGACACCCGCGCCCCCGCACCAGGGTCCGGCGCTCCCTCTTGCTACACCCGGGCCCGGTGCTTCTTCTTGCCCAGCGTCGCCATGTAGAGGGCGTCGACGGCCGCGACGATGATGATCGCCGCCACCAGCTGGAAGATGTGCCGGCTCCAGTCGATGCCCTTGGTCTCCGACACGCCGACCGCGCGGGCGATCGCGTTGCCGACGATGGCGCCCAGGATGCCGCAGATGGTGGTCAGCCAGAGGGGGCTGTGCTGCTTGCCGGGGATGACCGCCTTGGCGATGATGCCCAGCACGAATCCCACGATGATCGCCCACAACCAGCCCATGGCTGCCTCCTCGTCCGGCTCGACGTGAGCATTACGGTCAGTGTGGGGTGCCGCGCCGTACGGCGCATGTCGGGTTGCCCCGTACGTGCCCGGGTCAGGGGGCGTCGTCGCAGGCAGGGGGCGACCCGGCCTCGAACGCGGCGCGGAGGCGGCGTAACGTGGGGGATGGCCCGGCCGGGTTCCCGCCGGATGCGGACGAGGGTGCGGGCCGGAACGGGTCCGATGCGGGCGGATGGTGAATGGTGATGCGGAAACAGCACGGCGGCGGCGTCCAGGTGTTCCGGATCACCGGTGCCCGGACCGGACTCGCCGAGGATGTCCGGGGCCGGCAGCGCCGGTACGTGATCTCGATGTCGGTCCGTACCGTGTCGGTGATCCTGGCGGCCTCGCTGTGGAACGTCGAGCGGTACGTCGCGATCGTCGCGCTCGTGCTCGGCGCGGTCCTGCCCTATGTCGCCGTGGTGATCGCGAACGCGGGCCGGGAGCGGCCGCCGTCGCTTCCGTCGACGTTCGTGACCACGCCGGTGCGTCCGATGATCGCGGCCACCCACGCGGAGGGCCAACGGGCGGAGTCGGTAAGGGATTCCGCACCGCGCGATGTGCCGACCGACCAGACGGCCGGAGCGGCCGGAGCGGGCGGGGAACGCCCGGACCCGGTCTGAGCACGGCGGACTCCGGGCCCGCCGGGGCGGCCACCTGGAAGCTCAAGAAAACCTCAGAACAATCTAGCTGTTCCGGTCCCGGGCGACGGGGTACCCGTGACATACTGCGTAGGCGCTCCGCATCCCCCGTCGGAGCGACGGACCGACGCCGGGCAGCTCCCCCCGTGGCTGCCCGGCGTCGCCATGTTTTCCGCCCTTTTCCACCTCTTTCCGCCCCTTTCGCTGTCCGCCCCTCGACGAGACGAACCGAGACGAACCGTGAGTGACGAGACCCCGATCTGCTCGGCCAAGAACTGCCGTGCGGCCGCCGTATGGGTGCTGGTGTGGAACAACCCCAAGGTCCACACGCCGGAGCGGCGCAAGACGTGGCTGACGTGCGAGGCGCACCGCGAGTATCTGTCGCAGTTCCTCGGAGTGCGGGGGTTCCTGAAGGACGTGGTCCGTTTCGAGGAGTGGCGGGCCGCCGAGGAGTCCGGGGCGTAGCGGGCGCCGTCGGCTCCGGTCCCGTGCGGTGGTCGCGGAAGCGTCACCGCCGCGGAACGGTCGGGCCACGGGCGGCGGATGTGCGGTGCCGGGCGAGCAAGGTGTCCCCATGAGCGGTGTGACACGGGCCTGCGGCTGCGGCGAGGACCAGATTCCCTGGATGCTCGCGAAGTTCGGCGTGCTGGGCGCGGCCGCGCTGGTCACCGGTGTCCTCGTGGTGATGATCGCCGCCGGGTGGGCCCTGGCGTCGGTGTTCTGGCTGGCGCGCCGCCGCCGGACCGCTCCGCGCCCGGCCGAGGAGGACGGTCTCGGCTCGTTCAGTTGGTCGGACCGGGAGCCGTAGGGCTGCGCGGAGCGTGCCGTAGGGCTGCGGAGCGCGCCGTTCCCCAACGGCGGGCAACGGGCATGCCAACGCCTGGTCGTCTCCTTTTCGTTCCTCACGAATCATTGCAAAGCTGAAGAAAAACAAGTTCTCAGTACGTCCAAGTGGCGAAAAAGAGCACCGCCGCGCAGGTCGGCCGGGAGCACTCTGGCCCCGTTCACCGACAGGCGCGCGCCGGAGCCGAGCGCTCCGGCAGCCCGATCCCCGAGGGGAGCCCGAGGGCGTGGCACGTGGCAGGGCGAAGGCGGAGCGGATTGCTTCGGATGCGGCCGAGCGGCTTTTCGCGGCCGGACAGTTGTTACGGCGGGCGCCGGCGACGCCCGGCAACCGGGCCGTGCTCCGTACGGACCAGCAGGTCAACGACCAGCCGTACCGGGAGCGTTGGGCGCACGACAAGGTGGTGCGCTCCACGCACGGCGTGAACTGCACGGGATCGTGTTCCTGGCAGGTGTACGTGAAGGACGGTCTGATCACCTGGGAGACCCAGGCGACGGACTATCCCTCCACGGGCCCGGACCGGCCCGACTACGAGCCGCGGGGCTGCCCGCGCGGGGCGTCGTTCTCCTGGTACACGTACTCGCCGACCCGGGTGAAGTACCCGCACGCCCGCGGTGTGCTTGTCGAAATGTTCCGGGATGCAAAGCGCCGGCTGGGCGGCGACCCGGTGGCGGCATGGGCGGAGATCACCGGCGACCCGGAGAAGCGGCGCCGCTACCAGTCGGCGCGCGGCAAGGGCGGCCTGGTGCGCATCGGCTGGCAGGAGGCGCTGGAGATCGCCGCCGCCGCCCATGTGCACACCCTGAAGGAGTACGGGCCGGACCGGATCGCGGGCTTCTCCCCGATCCCGGCGATGTCGATGGCGTCGCACGCGGCCGGGGCGCGGTTCCACGCGCTGATCGGGGCGCCGATGCTGTCGTTCTACGACTGGTACGCGGACCTGCCGATCGCCTCGCCGCAGGTCTTCGGTGACCAGACGGACGTACCGGAGTCGGGTGACTGGTGGGACGCGGCCTATCTGATGCTGTGGGGTTCCAACGTCCCGGTCACCCGGACGCCGGACGCCCACTGGATGGCGGAGGCCCGCTACCGAGGCCAGAAGGTCGTGGTGGTCTCGCCCGACTACGCGGACGCCACGAAGTTCGCCGACGAGTGGCTGCACCCCCACCCGGGCACCGACGGCGCGCTGGCCATGGCGATGGGCCACGTCATCCTGCGCGAGTGCTTCGTGGACCGGCAGGTGCCGTACTTCACCGACTACGTGAAGCGGTTCACCGACCTCCCCTTCCTCGTCGCCCTCGACGGCGACGCGGCGCAGGACCGTACGCCGGGCGCCTTCGTGACCGCCCGGGACCTGGGCCTGGCCGGGGACGCCGAGGCGGCGGCGCGGCGCTGGATGCCGGTCGTGTTCGACACGGTGACCGGCCGGCCGGCCGTGCCCCCCGGGACGCTGGGCGACCGCTGGCGCGAGGCGGGCGAGGGCCGCTGGCACCTGGGGCTCGACGGCATCGAGCCCCTGCTGAGCTGCCACGGCCGGCCGGAGGCCACGACGGCACGGGTGGTGCTGCCGCGCTTCGACGAGCCGGGTGCCACGCTCACCCGGTCGGTGCCGGCGCTGCGCGTCGGCGGGCGCCTGGTGACGACCGTCTTCGACCTGATGCTGGCCCGGTACGGGGTGGGCCGCGAGGGCCTGGACGGCGAGTGGCCCGCCTCGTACGAGGACGCCTCCACGCCCTGTACGCCGGCCTGGCAGGAGGCGATCACCTCCGTGCCGGCGGGTGCCGTGGTGCGCGCGGCCAGGGAGTTCGCCCGGACCGCGGAGCAGACCCGGGGCCGCTGCATGATCATCATGGGGGCGGGCACCAACCACTGGTTCCACTCCGACACCATCTACCGGTCGTTCCTGTCCCTGCTGCTGCTCACCGGCTGCCAGGGCGTCAACGGCGGCGGCTGGGCGCACTACGTGGGCCAGGAGAAGGTCCGCCCCTACGCGGGCTGGCAGCAGCTGGCGACGGCCGCGGACTGGACGCGCCCGTCCCGGCAGATGGCGGGCACGCCGTACTGGTACGTGCACACCGACCAGTGGCGCTACGAGAGGTTCACCGCGGACGCCCTCGCCGCGCCGACCGCGCCCGGCGCCCTCGGCGGGCTGCACACCGCGGACCTCGTGGCCCGCTCCGCGCGCCAGGGCTGGATGCCGTCGTACCCCACCTTCGGCGCGAACCCCCTGGACCTCGGGCGGCGCGTCCACGAGGCGGGGGCCGACCCGGCGGCGTGGGTGGCCGCCGAGCGGGACGCCGGCCGGCTGTCGTACGCCGTCGAGGACCCGGACGACCCGGCCAACTGGCCCCGGGTGCTCACCGTGTGGCGGGCCAACCTGATCGGCTCGTCCGCCAAGGGCAACGAGTTCTTCCTGCGGCACCTGCTCGGGGCGGCCGACAACGCGAGCGCCGAGGAGGCGCCGCCCGGGTGCCGGCCCCGGGACGTGGCGTGGCACAGCGAGGCGCCGCGCGGCAAGCTCGACCTGCTGCTCGCGCTCGACTTCCGGATGACCTCGACGACCCTGTTCGCCGATCTGGTGCTGCCCGCGGCGACCTGGTACGAGAAGCACGACCTGTCCAGCACGGACATGCACCCCTATGTGCACGCGTTCTCCCCGGCGATCGACCCGCCCTGGCAGGCCCGCACCGACTTCGAGATCTTCCACGGGCTGGCCGCCGAGGTCGCCCGGCTGGCCGAGGGCCGGCTGGACGTGGGCTACGACCTGGTGGCCACCGCGCTCCAGCACGACACCCCCGGCGAGGCCCCGCCCGACGGGCCCACCGCCCCGCGCCTGACCGTCGTACGGCGGGACTTCACCGCCCTCGGCGAGCAGATCGCCGCGCTGGGGCCGCTGGCCGAGCGGGAGGGGATGACGGTCAAGGGGGTGACCGTGCGGCCGGAGCCCGAGGTGTCCTGGCTCGCCGCGCGCTGCGGCACCGCCACCTCGGCGGCGGTGCGCGGGCGGCCCCTGCTGGACACCGACGTCAAGCTGTGCGAGGCGATCCTCGCCCTGTCCGGCACCACCAACGGCCGGCTGGCCGCCGAGGGGTTCGAGCGGCTCGCCGAGCGGTGCGGGCCGGATTCCGGCCTGTCCGGACTGGGCGCGTCGGTGGCCGAGCGGCGCATCGTGTTCTCCGACACCCAGGCCCGGCCGGTGCAGGTCGGGGCGAGCTTCGAGTGGTCGGGCAAGGAGGGCCCGGACCGCCGCTACTCCCCCTTCACCGTCAACACCGAGCACCTCAAGCCCTGGCACACCCTCACCGGACGCCAGCACTTCTATCTGGACCACCCCTGGATCGCCGAGTACGGCGAGCAACTCCCGGTGTACCGCCCGCCGTTGGACATGGGAGCGCTCGGGGAGGGGCCGCGGCCGGACGGCGGCGGCCGGTCGGTGACGGTCCGGTACCTCACGCCGCACTCGAAGTGGTCGATCCACTCCGAGTACCAGGAGAACCTGCTGATGCAGACCCTCGCCCGGGGCGGCCCGGTGATCTGGATCAGCGTCGCCGACGCCGAGGCGATCGGGGTCGCGGACAACGACTGGATCGAGGCCCACAACGCCAACGGCGTGGTGGTGGCCCGGGCGGTCGTCTCGCACCGCATGCCCACCGGCACGGTGTTCATGTACCACGTCCAGGAGCGCCTGGTGAACGTCCCCAAGTCGGAGGCGACCGGGCGCCGCGGCGGCGTCCACAACGCCCTGACCCGGCTGCTGATCAAGCCGACGCACCTCATCGGCGGGTACGCCCAGCTCTCGTTCGCCCCCAACTACTACGGCCCCACCGGCAATCAGCGCGACGCGCTCACCGTCATCCGGCGGCGCACGCAGAACGTGGAGTACTGACATGCGCGTCATGGCACAGATCGCGATGGTGATGAACCTGGACAAGTGCATCGGCTGCCACACCTGTTCGGTCACCTGCAAACAGACGTGGACCAACCGGTCGGGCACCGAGTACGCGTGGTTCAACAACGTCGAGACCCGCCCCGGCCAGGGCTATCCCCGGGGCTACGAGGACCAGGACAAGTGGAAGGGCGGCTGGCGGCTCAAGCACGGGCGCCTGGTGCCGCGCAGCGGGGGGCGGGCCCGCCGGCTGGCCCGGCTGTTCGCCAACCCCGAACTGCCGTCCCTGTCCGACTACTACGAGCCGTGGACCTACGACTACGAGAACCTCCTCGCCGCGCCGCTCGGCGACGACGTGCCCACCGCGCCGCCCCGCTCCCTGGCCGACGGCCGCCCCACCCGGGTGACCTGGGGCCCGAACTGGGACGACGACCTGGGCGGCGGCCCCGAGCACCTGGCGGGAGATCCGGTGCTGCGGAAGATGAACGAGCAGGTGCGCCTGGAGTACGAGCAGGCGTTCATGTTCTACCTGCCGCGCATCTGCGAGCACTGCCTCAACCCGTCCTGCGTGGCCGTGTGCCCGTCCGGCGCCCTGTACAAGCGCATCGAGGACGGCATCGTGCTGGTCGACCAGGACCGCTGCCGCGGCTGGCGGATGTGCGTGTCCGGCTGCCCGTACAAGAAGGTGTACTTCAACCACGCCACCGGCAAGGCCGAGAAGTGCACCCTGTGCTATCCGCGGATCGAGGCGGGGCAGCCCACCGTCTGCTCCGAGACCTGCGTGGGCCGGCTGCGCTACCTCGGGGTGATCCTCTACGACGCCGACAAGGTCGGCGAGGCCGCCGCCACGGAAAGCGAACAGGACCTGTACGAGGCACAGTTGGGGTGCTTCCTCGATCCGCACGACCCCGGTGTGGCGCGCGCCGCCGAGGCGGCCGGGATCCCGCACGACTGGATCACCGCCGCCCGCCGCTCCCCCGTGCACGCCCTGATCAGCACCTACCGGGTGGCGCTGCCCCTGCACCCGGAGTTCCGCACGATGCCCATGGTCTGGTACGTCCCGCCGCTGTCGCCGGTCGTGGAGTCGCTCACCGCCACCGGGCACGACGGGGAGGACCCGGCCAAGCTGTTCGCCGCGATCGACTCGCTGCGCATCCCCGTGGCCTACCTCGCCGAACTGTTCACCGCGGGTGATCCGGCGCCGGTGGAGGCTGCGCTGTGCCGGCTGGCCGCGATGCGTACCCACATGCGCCGGGTGAACCTCGGTGAGGAACAGGATCCGGCCATCGCCCGAGCCGTCGGCCTGGACACCGCCGGCATCGAGGCCCTCTACCGGCTGCTCGCGCTGGCCAAGTACGACGAGCGGTATGTCATCCCCACCAGCTACACCGGCACCGTGCCCGCCGACGAGGATCTCGGCGCCGGGTGCAGTCTGGACGGCCACGGCGGAGTCGGCATGTACGCGGCGGACGCGTTCCACGCCCCGCCCGCCGCCGGACCGGAACCGGAGCCGGAGCACGCCGGGACCTCGCTGCGCGGCCGGGTCAACCTGCTGAACTGGAACGGCAAGGGCCGCCCCGAGGGGCTGTTCCCGCGCGGCCAGGGCGGCACCCGGTGAGCCGTCCCGTCGTCCACCAGGCCGCCTCCCTGCTGCTCGGCTACCCCGACCAGGACTGGCCCGGGCGGCTGGAGACCGTGCGCTCGGTGCTGGAGTCCGTGCCCGGCGCGGAGACCGGCCTGCTGCTGCGGTTCTGCAACCGGGTCCGGGAGACCGACCCGCTGGCGCTGGCCGCCCGGTACGTCACCACCTTCGACCGCAGCCGCCGGCGCTGCCTGTACCTGACGTACTACACCGACGGCGACACCCGGGGGCGGGGCGGCGCCCTGGCCCGGCTGAAGGCCCGCTACCGGGAGCACGGCTGGCAGGCCGCCGAGGAGGAACTGCCCGACTTCCTCCCGCTCATGCTGGAGTTCGCCGCCCGCGTCCCCGAGGCCGGGACGCCGCTGCTGGCCGAGCACCGGCCCGCCCTGGAACTGCTCCGCTTCGCCCTGGCCGGCTACGGCAGTCCCTACGAGGACGTGGTCGAGGCGGTCTGCCGGACCCTGCCCGGCCCCCGGCCGCCGAGCCGTGAGGCGGCCCTCCGGCTCGCCCGCACCGGCCCGCCCGCCGAGACGGTCGGCCTCCTGCCCTACCCCCCGCGATCCCCCCACACCCCGCACGTGGAGGAGACCTCCCGGTGAACCACCTGCACATCGCCCTCTGGGGCGTGCTCCCCTACCTCGCCCTCGCCGTGCTGGTCACCGGCACCGCCTGGCGCTACCGCTACGACCGGTTCGGCTTCACCACGCGCTCCAGCCAGCTCCACGAACACCGGCTCCTCGCGATCGGCGGCCCGCTGTTCCACTACGGGCTGCTCTTCGTGGCGGCCGGGCACGTCATCGGCCTGCTCGTCCCCGAGCCCCTGACCGAGCGGGTCCGGGTGCACGAGTGGCTGTACCACCTCAACGCGCTGGTCGTCGGCGGCACGGCGGGCCTGGCCACCCTCGCCGGTCTGGGCGTCCTGCTGTACCGGCGCCTGCGGGTGCCCGCCGTCCGGGCCGCGACCAGCCGCAGCGACCGGGCCGTCCATCCGCTCCTGGTCTGCGTGCTGCTGGCCGGGCTGACCGCCACGGCCACCACCCTGCGGCCCCACCCGTACGACTACCGGGTGGGCGTCTCGGTGTGGTTCCGCTCGCTGTTCACCCTGGACCCGGACGTGTCCGCCATGGCCCACGCCCCGCTCGCCTACCAGGTGCACGCCCTGCTGGGCCTGGCGCTGTTCACGCTGTTCCCGTTCAGCCGTCTCGTGCACGCCTTCACCGCGCCGCTGGGCTATCTGACCCGCCCGTACATCGTCTACCGCTCCCACGGCGCCCGGCGGCGGCCTGCCGCGCCGCACCCGGGGCCGGGCCGGGACCCGGTCGCGCGTCGCTGATGGGCAGCCGGCTGTCCGACCGGTGCCGGGACCTGCCACCGGCGTGCTTCGCCCCCGTCATGGCCACCGGCATCGTCTCCCGGGCGCTCGGCCAGGCCGGCGCCCACGTGGTGTCCGGAGTGCTGTTCGGCGTCGCGGCGGCCCTGTACCTGCCGCTGCTGGCGGCATCCGGCGTCAAGGCCGCCGTGCACCGGGCGGCCCTGCGTGCCGAACTGGGCGATCCGGGGCGGCTGTTCGGGCACTACACGCTCGTCGCGGCCAGCGGGGTGCTCGCCACCCGGCTGGCCGGCGGCCCGGCCCGGCCCGCGGGCTGGGCCCTGCTGGCGGTCGCGGTCGCCGGGTGGACGGGGCTCGCCCGCGCGACCGCCCGGCTGCGGCGTACCGGGCCGAAGGCGGTGCCGCGGCGGGCCGACGGCATCTGGTTCCTGGCCACCGTCGGCCTGCAGGCGATCGTGCTCACGCTGACGAGCCTCGCCCCCACGCGCCCCGGGCTCGCCGTCGCCCTCGTGCTGTGGGGCGCCGGTCTGCCGCTGTACGCGGGCACGCTCGCGCTGGTCGTGCGGCGGCTGTGGCACGACCCGCCCCGGCCGGCCCAGGCGCTGCCCAGCTACTGGGTCACCATGGGCGCCGCGGCCATCAGCACCCTGGCGGGCGCCCGGCTCCTGGTCCACGAGCGCCTGCTGCCCGGACCGGTCCGGGGCCCGCTCGAGGGGACGGTCGTCGCCCTGTGGATCTGGGCGACCGTCCTGATCCCCCCGCTGGTGGCCGCAGGGGTCTGGCGCCATCTGCGGCACCGGGTCCCGTTCGCCTACGAGCCGACGCTCTGGTGCGTCGTCTTCCCGCTGGGCATGTACGCCACCGCGACCGGCCAGGTCGCCGGGGAGCACCTGATCGACACCGTGGCCGTCCCGCACGGGCTGCCGGCCTGGGTCGCCCTGGCGGCGTGGCTCGCCGTCGGGGCCCGCTGCCTGACCGGCCGGCCCGGGGGCGGGGCGGCCGTCTAGCCGCCGATGGCCGACATGGGCCGGTCCGGCTGGACGAACGACGGGTCGTCCAGGCCCGCTCCGGCCTT
>NZ_JBEZUP010000051.1:0-38471 GCF_040636485.1 Streptomyces sp. NPDC038707 | reverse complement strand
CCCTGAGCACCTCACGAACCACCAGCTGAGCACCCCACCCACTCTTCAGACCGCTCCGGACCCGCAGCCAAGATCTTTGCGGGACAGCCCTTAGTCCGGCAGACGAGGCCGCTCTCGACCGTTTCCGCCTCCTGGTGCGTTAGGGATTCGAGGGCAACCAAGCCCCGGGCAGCGTGACTGTGGCAGGAACAGGAGTACCAACGGCGTCGATGAGTCCAGGCGGGGGTGACCCTGTCGCGTCGTCGAAGGAAACCGTGCCGCCGGAGAACGTCGCGCCGTCGAAGGGCACTCTGCCGCCGGAGAACGTCGCGTGGTCGAAGGACACCATGCTGCCGGAGAAGGTCGCTTCGTCGAAGGACACCATGCTGCCGGAGAAGGTCGCTTCGTAGAAGGACACCGTGCCGAAGGAGAACGTCGCGCCGTCGAAGGACACCGTGCCGCCGGAGAACGTCGCGCCGACGAAGAACACCCCGCCGTAGGAGAACGTCGCGCCGTCGAAGGACACCTTGGCGCCGGAGAACGTCGCGCGGTTGAAGGACACCTTGGCGCCGGAGAACGTCGCGCCGGCGAAATCCAAGGGGCCGTCGATGATGACGCCGGTGAAGTCGAGGTCACAGCCTTGCCAGGAGCGGTGGGTTCCCTTAGGGCGCCGGTAGTGGTCGCCGATGAGGCGCAGGATGGTGTGGCGGACATTGCGGAGGGCCAGGTAGCGGTGGTGTTCCTCTTGGTGGGCGGGGTCGTTGCCGGGGTCGGGGGTGAAGGAGAGCTGGAGGTAGGCGCACAGGACGTCGATGCAGGTCTGGCGGAGGCTGTCGTCGGGGGCGTCGTCGGCGAGGCCGGCAAGGGCGTGGACGCCGCCGAGTTGGACGGCTGGGGAGTCGGAGCCGAGTTTGTCAACGGCCTGGGAGAAACGCTCGGTGTGCAGGCGGGTGTCTTCGCGGTGGGCGCCGGCTTCGTCGACGCGCTGGCGGCGGTAGGCGACGACCAGGGCGACGAGAGCACCTGCGCCGGCGACGACGCCGAAGGACAGCTTGACCAGGTCGAAGAGTGTCTTTGAATCGATGCGCCGTTCGGGCTTCAGCCCATGGACGTCGAGGAGGTCCCAGCCGGTGTAGAAGACAGCGACCGCGACCGCGATTGCGGCGATGAAGGCCAGAGGGAGGACAAGACCCACCTTCCACAGGCGCAGCTCTCGGTCGGTTCGGGATGTCCGTAACCACTGGGTGAGTCTCATGCAGGTGGAGACACGGCTTGCCGGCCAGCGGTTGCAGCAGCACCAGGGGACCGTTCCCGCTCCCGTCTTCATCGGGCTGGGTCTCTAACTAACTGAACCTTTTTCATCCTGCATAGTCGCAGGTCAGTAGTACGTGGATGGCTTGGACGGTGCGGCTGATGCGGCGGGTGGAGCAGCGTGCTCTGCGCATGATGTGCCAGGGCTTGAGTCGGGCGAAGGCGCGTTCGCCGGGGGCGCGGAGCCGAGCGTGGTCGCGGTTGAACTGCTGGTAGTGCTCGGGCTGTTCGCTGTGGTGGTGGTACGGGGTGCGGAAGGTGGCGCCGGCGCACTGGTAGGCGCGGTCCGCCGGCACGAGGATCTGCCGGGTCAGGCAGGCCTGGACGATGCCGTGGGCGCGGGCCTGGGTCAGGTCATGTGTGCGGCCGGGTGTCGCGCGGGAGAACCACAGCGGTGTGCCGTCAGGACGGGTGATGACCTGCACGTTCATGCCGTGCTTCTTGTGTTTCTGCGAGTAGTACGGCTCATCGGCGCGGACGCGGTCGGTGGGGATCGGCGTGCCGTCAACGATGACGTGGTCGCCCTCACCGAGGCCGGTGAGGGCTTCATGGAGGTCTGGGGTCCAGGAAGCCGGCACCTCCAGGGTCTCGTCCACGTAGCGCCAGGCGGTAGCCTGCGATATCGCGAACCCGGCGCCGAGCTGGGCGAACGTCTCGTTCTTGCGCAGGTGGACCAGCGTGAGCAGTGCCTGGTCGAAGCAGCCTAGCCTCCGCCAGCGGGTGTTACGTGCGCAACGGTGCTCGTACAGCAGCCAGGCAACGTGCTCGACGAGCTCATGCGGGACGTCGAGCATGGCAGGATACGGAACCAACAGGGCCTCTTCCGTCGCCGGTGTGCTGAGTGGAATCACCACGCCAACGACAAGGGGCCCTGCCTCGTCACCACACCCACTGACCAGCTCATTTCACCCGCCAGCACAGGATGAAAGAGGTTCACTGTCCGAGGGAAAGAACAGCGAAGAAGAAGCGCGGGAGTGGCTGCAGGCCATCGTCCAGGCCGCACAAGCCGGCCCAACCCCGTCGACCGCCACCATGACGCCGGCCGGACACGGCGAGGCGAACATGGACCTCGCGCTGCGCGGCCTGGAGCTGAAGACACTCGACCCCTATCTCGCGGGGTGGCGGAAGCGTGTGGTTCCCGCCCTGGGGCACCTCGCCGTGCGGCTGATCACCAGCGGTGTCGTCGACCGGACCGTGCAGGACTGGATCGCCGACGAACACAGCCGCTCAACGGTCAAGAACACCATCGCCGTCCTGGTCCGCGTCATGGAACAGGCCGTGCGGGACGGCATCATCACCGACAACCCGGCCCGCGTGACCGGCTGGCAGAAGCTCTACAAGCAGACCGAGGACGAACTTCGCGATCCGCGCGCGCTGGCCCTGCCCGACTGGGACAGCCTTGTCCGGCCGGCCGACGCGTTCGTGGCCGCCTTCCACGACCACTACCGCGGGTGGGGTGAGGTCGTCGTCTTCGCCGCGTGCGCCGCCGCCCGGATCGGCGAAGTCTCAGGCTGCCACGTCCAGGACACCCGACCAGTGGATCCGGACCGTGCGGCCAAGGTCCCCATCATCGAGGAGATCCGCCCCCCGTCGCCCAGCGCATCCTGTCCGCCGGCCCCGACCCCGACGCCCGCCTGTTCACCGGCCCGCGCGGCGGACGCATCTCCACCACCGTCCTGCGCGACGCCACCCACTGGGACGACGTCGTCATCAGGTTCGGCTACGAACACCTGCGCCGCCACGACCTCCGGCACACCGGCCTGACCTGGTTCGCCGAGTCGCGGGCAGCCGGTGGGCCATCGAGGAATGTTTCCAGAGCGCGAAACAGGATTACGGTCTGGATGACTACCAGGTCCGCCGCTACCCCGGATGGCACCGGCACACGACCCTCGCGATGGCCGCTCACGCCTGCCTGACCGTCCTGCGAGCCCGCGAGCTGCATGCGCGGAAAGCAGAAACGGATCCTCCCAGCTCATCCACCTAAGCCTCGCCGAGATCAGGCGGCTGATCACCCGCCTCACCGACCGCCGGCCCGCACCCGTCGGGCACATCCTGCACTGGTCGACCTGGCGCCGCCGACGCCAGCACCAGGCCCGCACCAGCCACTACAAACGACGCGGGCACAGCCCCTGACCTGGCCACCAGTCACCACAAACGCCGTTGCAGTATTAGCCGTTGTAAGACGCGGGTATGGATCATCAAGGGCTCCCCAACCTTTCAAATCGGCCGAAAAAGCTGCTTGTTGCGTTTCCCTCGCGCAGGTGCAGCCGAGTGGCGAGCGCTCTTGCGGTGCGTGCTACGAGGACCTCTGCTCTCGGGCCGATGTTTTCCTTCAGTGACGAGGTGTGATGCGGTGAACCGCGAGTGCTGGTGCAATGCCGAAGACGAGGACGAGTTCGTGGGTGCGGTCTTCGAGGTCGTGGTGGATCTGTTCGGTGGGGAATCGTGGTGGCCGCCCACAGCGCTTGTGCAGGCCGGTGCCGAACGCGGGTGCGCCTGCGGCCGTGTACGCGAGTCCTGACCCGGGGTTGAGCGATCTCGCGAGTCCACTAGCGGCCATGTCCACTGGCGGACGTTCGTAACGAGTGAAATCGCAGACGGCTTGAACGATGATCGCACGAGCTTTTCTTCTGCACCGGAACGTTACGCGTACGCGACGGGGAGAGGGGACGGAGACGAATGCTCGACAGCGAAACGGCGCGCTTCCGGGTGGTCGTCAACCACGAAGGCCAGTTCTCGTTGTGGCCCGAGGGGTGTGAGCTGCCTGCTGGCTGGCGGGCCCATGGCGGTGGCGGCACTCGTGACGAATGCGTCTCCTGCATCCGCGAGCACTGGAAGGACATGCGGCCGCTCAGCCTGTTGCGCGCGCTCGGGGAGAGTGGCGAATGACACCTGGTACGTCCGACCCCGTCACCTCGCGGATCGCCTCCATCTGGGCCGGGCTGCTCGACCGACCGGAGATCGGCGCCGATGACAACGTCTTCAAGCTCGGGGCGAACTCGGTCATGGTGGTGCGCGCCGCGGCCCGCATCCGCGAGGCACTGGGCACCCCTCTGCCGCTGCGGGACGTCTTCGAGTCGCCGTCGGCCGCCGCACTCGCCACGCGGCTCAGGGCCACCCGCTCCGCGCCGTCGGCACCGGGCCGTACGTCCCAGGTCTCACCGGCCGACGGAGCCGAGGTCGCGACGGTGGACGGCGCAGGCTCCGGCGACGGACCGGGAGAGAAGGACGCGCCCCTGACGTTCCAGCAGGAGCCCATGTGGTTCTTCGACCGTCTTCATCCGGGGGGCACCGCCTACACCATCCATTTCGCGCTCCGTTACGACGGCCGGCTGGACGCCGGCGTGCTCAAGAGGTGCGTACAGGATCTGGCGGATCGGCATGCCGGGCTGCGCACCGTCTTCCCGAGTGTGCAGGGCCGCCCCCGCCAGCGGATCCTGGATCGGGTACACATCCCGCTCGCCGTGTCCGACCTACGCGGGCTGCCCGAGGCCGAGCGACCGGCCGCAGCCGCGCGCCTCGCCTCCGAGGAGGCACGCACCCCCTTCCATCTGGCGACCGGCCCGCTCCTGCGGGTCCGGCTGCTGCACATCACCGACACGTGTCACCGGCTCCTGGTGACCATGCCGCACATCATCACCGACGCCTGGTCGGACGACATCCTCATCCGGGAGCTGAACCACCTGTACCGGGCACACCGCGCGCACACCGACCCCGGCCTGTCGGCGCAGACCGTCCAGTACCACGAGTGGGCTGCGCTTCAACGTGCGGAAGCGGCCGAGACCGAGGCGCAGCTGCTCGACTGGTGGCGAGAGCATCTCACGGGAGTACCGCCCCTTCTGGAAGTCCCGGCCGACCGGCCGCGCCCCGCGGTCAAGCGCCACCGCGGCGCCCGGCTGGCCTTCAGCATCCCGGCGTCCGTCACCCAGCGGCTCGAACAACTCGCCAACGACGAGGGCACGACTCCGTACACCGTGCTGCTCGCCGGGTTCGGCACGCTGCTGCATCGGCTGACGGGAAAGGACGACTTCCTCGTCGGTTCTCCCGTAGCGGGTCGTACACGCACCGCCATCGAAGACGTGGTGGGCCTCTTCGTGAACACCGTCCCGGTGCGGTTGGGTCTGCAGAGGCGGCCGTCGTTCCTGGAGCTGGTGCGCAGGACGCGGGAAGCGGTCACCGAGAGCTTCGCCAGGCAGGAGATTCCCTTCCACCGCCTGGTCGAGGAACTCGCGCCGGTGCGCAGCCCGGCCCACACCCCTCTCGTGCAGGTGATGCTCGCGCTGCAGAACACACCGGACCGGGATGGAGGGGCGTCCGACAGCGGGCCGTTCGTACGGGACGACGGGGCCGGCGACACCGGTGGCGCGATGTTCGACCTCACCCTGTTCGTGACCCGGACCGGGACCGGCATGCGCGCGGAGTGGGAATACGACACGGACCTGTTCGACCGGGAGCGGATCGAGGACCTCGGCGCTCAGCTCGTCACCCTGCTCGACGCGGCGCTCGATCACACGGACCTGCCGGTCGCTCTGCTGCCGCTCCAGGACCGGGCGGCACGTGAACGCGTGCTCCACACCTGGAACGACACGGCCGCCGCCCTGCCCGGCGAGCGGGACACGGACTCCCTGCCCGCGCTCGTGAGCGCCCAGGTCCGGCGCACCCCCGATGCCGTCGCCGTACGGACCGACACCGGACAGGAGTTGTCGTACCGTCAGCTTGACGCCTCGGCGGAACGGCTGGCGCGGTCACTGCTGGCTCGTGGCGTGGGACCGGAGAGCGTGGTGGCGGTTGCCTGCGAGCGATCCCTGGAGATGGTCGTCGCGCTCGTGGCCGTCCTCAAGGCGGGTGGTGCCTACCTGCCCCTGGACCCGAACGACGCGTCCGAACGCACCTCCTTCGTGCTGCGTGACAGCGGGGCCCGCACCCTGCTGACCCTGCGGCGGCACCTGGACACCTTGCCCGAGACGCAGGGGATGGATGTACTGCCGCTCGACGGCCTGGACCAGTCGGCGGACGCCTCGGAGGCCACGCAGGCGCTGCCCGAGGTCACCGCCGGACAACTGGCCTACCTCATGTACACATCCGGCTCCACCGGGCGGCCCAAGGGCGTCCTCACCGAGCACGGCCCGGTGTGCAATCGCATCCGCTGGGGCATGGCCGCCTTCCCCGCCGGTCCGGGCACGGTGGTCCTGCACAAGACGCCCATCCACTTCGACGTCTCGGTGTGGGAGATCTTCTGGACCCTGGCCTCCGGAGCGACACTGGTGCTCGCCCGGCCCGACGGCCACCGGGACCCCGGCTACATCGCGGACCGAATCGCCGCGGACGGCGTGACGGACGTGCACTTCGTCCCTTCGATGCTCGCCGCCTTTCTCGACGTCGGCACTCTCCCGTCCGATCTGCGCCTGAGCCGGGTGTTCTGCAGCGGCGAGGCGCTCTCACCGGCCCTGCGCGACCGGTTCTTCACCCGCCTGCCCGAGGTCGAACTGCACAACCTCTACGGGCCGACCGAGGCGGCGATCGAGGTCACCCACTGGCAGTGCCGACCCGGTGAGCCGACTGTGCCGATCGGCCGTCCCATCGCGAACGCCCGTTGCTATGTGCTGGACGGCGAGCTGAACCCGGTCCCGCCGGGCGTGCCCGGCGAGCTGTGGCTCGGCGGTGTTCCGGTCGCCCGCGGCTACCACGGCAGGGCGGCACTGACAGCCGAGCGGTTCCTGCCGGACTGCTACGGTCCACCGGGCTCACGCATGTACCGCTCCGGCGACCTGGCCCGGTGGCGCCGTGACAGCGTCCTGGAATACCTGGGGCGCGAGGACGGACAGGTGAAGCTGCGCGGTCAGCGCCTCGAACTCGCAGAGGTCGAAGCTGCCTTGGCAGGCCACGCCGAGGCCACCGAGGTGGTTGTCGACGTCCGGGGAACGGGCAGCGACGACCAGCGCCTGGTGGCCTACGTACGACCGGCCCGCCCCGAGCGTGCCGGTGAACTCGTGGAGGAACTGCGGGGGATGGCGGCGGCCCGGCTCCCCGCCTACATGAGGCCCGGCACCTACGTCACCGTCGAGCGGATCCCGCTGACACCGAGCGGCAAGACGGACCGCAGGGCGCTGCCCGACCCGGCACCCGACGCGCGGCGCCCGGCTGGGCACAGGACCCCGCCGGCCACCCCGGCGGAAGCCGAACTGGCCGGTATCTGGGCCGGTCTTCTGGGTGTCGGCGAGATCGGCGTCGAGGACAACTTCTTCGAGGTCGGCGGCCACTCGTTGCTCGCCGCCCGGATGACCGGCCGCGCGTCGGCGGCGTTCGGCGTGGACCTGCCGGTCAGTCTCGTGTTCGAACACCCCACTCTGTCGGCCTTCGCTCTGGCGGTGGTCACCGCGCAGGCGGCTGCCGACAGTGCGGCCACGCAGCGGCTGCTGGCGGAGTTGGAGGCACAGGACGGGGAGGACGGATCCTGAAAGGCCACGGACCGGACCGGGGCGGCCGACACCGGCCGCGCGGAGAGACGGCGGGATGCGGCACGGCCGGCACGGGCACTCACGTCCCGGACCCGCCGCCGGACGGCAAGGCGTCCTCCGGGAGACCGGGCGGATGGGCGGTCGTCGGCGGTGTCCTAATCGGCGCGCTGCTGTGCGTTTTTAACATCCTCGTCATCTTCAAGACAGGCGTCGCCTTCGGCGGGTCGGCGCTGGTCGTGGTGGCGGGAGCGGCCTGGCTGCGGCTGCGCCGGCGCATGTCCTGGCTCAGCCTGTTCGTCGTCTTCTCGGTGGCCTCCAGCGGCTATCTCTCGGCTGCCGCCGTGGGTTCCGGCATCGCGGCCAACCATCTGAGGGACGCGGGACCGCCGCCCTGGGTCGCCCTGACCGTCATCGTTCTGCTCGCCAACGCCACCGGCCTGGTACTCGGGCTGGCCGCCGTCCGCATGTTCCGGCAGGACGACATGCCGTTCCCCACGCTGCGGCCGGCCATCGATCTGATGGCGAGCCTCAGCCGAGAACGAGAGGTCTCCGCCCGCCCGCTGTGGTGGTCGGCGCTGGTCTCCGGCGCCGTCGCCGTCCTCGCTTCCGTCGTGACGGGCGACGGAACCGCTCACCTGCCCGGAACCCCCGCGTTCCTCGGCCTGGCCCTGTCTCCCATGCTGCTCGGTGTCGGAGCGCTCGCCGGTACCCGCTCCGCGGTGTGGATGCTCGTCGGCACCGTGTGCTCCGCAGTGGTATGGGGACGGCGCGACCCTCATGCCAGCTACACCCAGCACCTGTCGGACGGGCCGGTGCTCGCCGTGGGCATCGGTATCATCGTCGGGTACTCGGTGGCCACCCTGGTCAGGTCCGTCCGGGTGATGAGGCGCGGGCCGGCCGCGCCTCACGTCACCGGCGACCGCCGGACCGGGGCCGTCCTCGCCGCGCTGCTCGTCACCAGTGCCGCGGCGCTGTGCTGGCACTACGGGGCAGGCCGGGGCCTCGGCGTGGCGGCGCTGATCTCGGTGACGACTCTGCTGTTCGCGTTGTTCTTCATCCGCGTCGGCGCCGAGACCGGCCTGGCGCCGCTGTCCCCCGCTATCTTCCTCGGCATCATCCTGCTGCGGCTGATCGGGCTGCCGGTCTCCGACGCGATCATCCTCAGCACCGCGGTCGCCGGCGCCGCGATGGCGGCGTTGTACTACACCTACGCGATCAGGGTGGCGGACACGGCGGTGTCCGCGCGGCCCGCCTCGGGGCTGGTGCTGTCCACCCAGGCCCTCGGCGGCTGGCTGGGAGCCGTCGTGGGCCTGGCGCTGATGGCGGTGCTGCTGCGTTCCGGCCTGGTCGGAAAGCCGGAATTCCCCGCCCCGCTGGCCCGGGCCTTCGACTTCGTGGCGACGGCGTACTCGCTGGACTCCTCACAGGCCCAGCAGGTCGGGCCGCCGCTCGCCGCGGCTCTGCCGGCGGGGTTCCTGCTCACGTTCGCCCCGATCTCGCCGTCCGCCCTGGGCCTCGGCCTGCTGCTCCCGCCGGAAACCGTCCTCGTGATGTCACTGGGCGGCGCGGCGGCCTGGCTGGTCGGCCGGAGAGCGCCCCACTTGAAGGAGACCGTGGGGACCGTCGCCTCGGGACTCGTCATCGGAGAGGGCATCGTCTCGGCCGCCGTCGTCGCGGCCCGTGCTTTCGGTTAGCGGATCACTCAGAGCCGACCGCCGCCGGCCCCGCCCTCGGCGGCGTCCTACAGAGGGGATGACATCAGCAGTGGAAGATCTTCAGACCAGGATCGCCGCACTGTCGCCCAAGCAGCGGGTGTTGTTCGAGAACCGGCTGCGAGCGGCGGCGGGAGCGGGCCGGAATCCGGGAATCCCCCGCAGGCCGGACGACGGCGCGCCGGTGCCGCTGTCCTTCGCACAGCACCGGTTGTGGTTCCTCGACCAACTGGAGCCCGGCCGCGCGGTCTACAACGTCTCCGCCTCCTTGCGGCTCCGGCGCCCCGTCACCACCGCCGTGGTGCGCGGCGCCCTGGACGAGCTGACCCGGCGCCACGAGGTCCTGCGCACTACCTTCCCGTCGGACGGCGGCGAGCCCAGGCAGAGCATCGCCGAGCGGCTGTCCCCTCCCCTGAGCGAGACGGACCTGCGCGAACTCCCCGCGAGCGCCCGCGACGCCGCCGCGTTGCGGCTGTGCGGAGAGGAGAAGCGACGCCCCTTCGACCTTGCCGCGGGCCCGCTTGTGCGCTGCTCGCTGCTGCGGCTGCGGGACGACGACACCCTGTTGTTCCTGACGTTTCATCACACGGTTTTCGACGGCTGGTCGGTGGGACTGCTGCGCCGCGACCTCACCGCTCTGCTGGAGGCCGAGGAGACGGGGGAGTCGGCCGCCCTACCACCGCTGACGATCCAGTACGCGGACTTCGCGGTGTGGCAGCGCCGCGCGCTGGACGACCGGCGGCTGGAGGAACTGCTCGGCTACTGGCGTGAACGGATGCACGGCGCGCCACCAGCCATCGGCCTGCCCTTCGACCACCCGCGGCCGGCGGTGGCCACGTACGAGGGCGCCCGGCGCCGGTTCGCCCTGCCGGCCGAGCTGACCGCGGCTCTCCGGGACCTCGCGGAGCGGTGCGGTGCCACCCCGTTCATGACGATGCTGGCCGTGTTCGCCGCGCTGCTGCACCGCTGGAGCGGCGAACGGGACATGGTCATCGGAACGCCGGTGGCCAACAGGACGCGTCCCGAGCTTGACGATCTGATCGGCTTCTTCGCCAACACCCTGGCCATGCGCGTCACGGTCGAGCCGGGCACCAGCTTCCGTGACCTGCTGGCCCAGGTCCGGGAGACCACCGTCGGCGCGCTGGCCCGGCAGGATCTGCCCTTCGAGCGGCTGGTCGAGGAGACGCAGACCGAGCGCACGCTGACCCACAACCCGCTGTTCCAGGTCGCTTTCGTCATGGAGGACGGCCGGGACGCCGGGGAGCTGGACACCCTGCTGCCCGAGCGGCACCGCGAGCAGCACACGCCGGACTCGGCCAAGTTCGACCTGACGCTGGTGCTCACCGATCGCGACCACGCCTACACCGGCTACTTCGAGTACAGCACGGCCCTGTTCGAGCCAGTCACCGTGGACCGGCTCGCCGAGCGGCTTGACCTGCTCGCCCGGTCCGTCACCGACGACCCCGACCGGGAGCTGGGCGCGCTGCCGGTGCTCACCCAGGACGAGACCGGGCACCTGCGGCAGGTCAACGCCCTCGCCGAGGACGGCCCCCAACCTCACCGCACCCTGCACGGCGTGCTGGAGGACGCCGCCAGGCGCTGGCCGCGGAACATCGCAGTGGAGGCCCCCGATCGCCACCTGACCTACCGGCAACTGGACGAAGCCGCCAACCGGCTCGCCCACCATCTCCTGGCGCTGGGTGTCGCGGCCGAACAGCCCGTCGGGGTCGCACTGGACGGCACGGCGGACGCCCTCGTGGCGACCTTCGGCGTCCTGAAGGCCGGAGCCGTCCTGCTGCCGCTCGACCCGGAGTATCCGTCGGCCCGACTGGACCTCATCCTCCGCCGCGGCGGAGCCCGGCTGCTGGTGAGCCAGCGGTCGCTGGCCGACCGGTTCGCCCGCGACGACGTGACCACGTTGCTGATGGACGACGAGACGACCCGCAGCGCCCTCGCCGACGCGCCCGCGCACCGGCCGGAGATCTCCGTCCAGCCGCAGCAACTCGCTTACATCATCTTCACCTCGGGATCCACCGGTGTGCCCAAGGGGGTCATGGTGCCCCACCACGGCATCGGCAGCCTCGCGCGCAGCATCAAACAGTTCGCGCAGCGGTCGGACAGCCGTGTCCTGCGGTTCGCCTCGCCGAGCTTCGACGCCTCCGTGCTGGAGCTGCTGACCGCGTTCGACGCCGGGGCCACCCTGGTCGTCGAACCGCGCGCGGCGCTCGTTCCCGGCGAGGACCTCGCCAGACTGATCCGGCAGCGCCGCATCACCACGGTGCTGCTGTCACCATCGGCGTTGTCCACGCTCACCGCGAGCGAACTGCCGGGGCTGCGCACGGTGGCCATGATCGGCGAGGCAGCGCCCCTGGAACTCGCCCAGCAGTGGTGCGACGGACGCGACGTGTTCAACGGATACGGGCCCACCGAGGCCACCGTCCTCTCCACCATCGCACGGTGCACCCCCGACCGGGTCCCGCCCCTCGGCCGTCCCGTCACCGGGTACACGCTGCACGTGCTGGACGACATGTTGCGCCCGGTGCCCTTCGGCCGGCAGGGCGAGCTGTACGTCGGCGGCGTCGGACTCGCCCGGGGGTACCTCGGCCAGCCTGACCTCACCGCCGGGCGCTTCGTTCCCGAGCCATCCGGAAGCGAGCCGGGCGCCCGCCTGTACCGCACCGGCGACCTGGTGCGCTGGGGCGCCGACGGTGAGCTGGAGTTCCTCGGGCGCGCCGACCACCAGGTCAAACTGCGCGGTTTCCGGATCGAACTCGGAGAGGTCGAGACGCGGCTCGAGGACCACCCGGGCGTGCGCTTCGCCGCGGCTGTGGTCCGGGGCGAGGGAAACCGGCGGCGCCTGGTCGGCTACGCGGTGCCGGCGCCGGGGGCGGAGCGGCCCACACCGGCCGGACTGCGCCACTGGCTCAAGGACCGGCTGCCCGGCTACATGGTGCCCGAATTCCTCGTGGTGCTCGACGCGTTGCCCACCAGCCCCAACGGCAAGCTCGACCGCAACGCCCTGCCCGACCCCCTCGCCCCCTCCGGGCAGTCCGGCCGGGAGCAGCCACTGCCCCGGGACCCGATCGAAGCACGGATCGCGGAGATCTGGCGGGACATCCTGGGCATCGCGCTGCCGGGCGGCGCCGACAACTTCTTCGAAGTGGGCGGCAACTCGCTTTCCGCGACGCGGATTGTCGCCGCGGTCAACGCGGCTTTCGGGCTGCGCCTGCCGGTGCGCACCATTTTCGTAGAATCCACCGTATCCGAGCTGGCCAAGGCTGTTCGCGCAGCGCGCGGATGAATTTCCATAACGGGACATGGCAACAAGTGGAATAGTCGGGTCCCTGGCGTCAGACTTTCCGATCGGGTGATACTCGATTCAGCGCAGAAAACGCGACGAAGTCTGTGGAGGCCGTGTGAGTCCGCGGTACCGCTCATCGCAACATCCCGATAGTTTCGGCGCTCGTGGCACTCTTGACGTGGCGGGCCATTCCTACGAGATATTCCGGCTGGACGCGGTACCGGGGGCCGGAAGCCTTCCGTACGGCCTGCGGGTTCTGCTGGAGAATCTGCTGCGGCACGAGGACGGGAGCCGGGTGGGCGCCGGACAGGTGAGCGCACTGGCCGCCTGGGATCCGCGGGGGGTTGCTCCCGAGATCGTCTTTCATCCGGCGCGCGTGGTCATGCAGGACTACAGCGGTGTGCCCTGTCTGGTCGACCTGGCCGCCATGCGCGAGGCGTTCGCCCGCCTCGGCGGAGCCCCCGAGAAGCTCACCCCGCGCATCCCCGTCGACCTGGTCGTGGACCACTCGGTCATGGCCGACGTGTTCGGCACGGCGGACGCCTACGCCCGCAACGCGGCTCTGGACCACTCGCGCAACCGCGAGCGTTACGAGCTGCTCCGCTGGGCGGAGGCCACCTTCGAGCGGCTGCGGATCGTCCCGCCGAACACCGGGATCATCCACCAGGTGAACCTGGAACGGCTGGCGAGCGTGGTGGTCGCCGACGGCCCGGAGGGCAGGCCCGCGCTCTACCCCGACACGGTCGTGGGAACCGACTCGCACACCCCGATGGTCAACGGAATCGGTGTGCTGGGCTGGGGCGTCGGCGGCATCGAGGCCGTGGCGGCGGTGCTGGGACAGCCGCTGTCACTGCGTGTTCCCCGCGTCATCGGCTGCGAACTCACCGGCCGGCCCGCGGACGGGGTGACCGCCACGGACATCGTGCTGACCCTCACGGAACGGCTCCGGCAGCACGGCGTGGTGGGCTCGTTCATCGAGTTCCACGGTCCCGGCCTGGCGGCGCTAGGTGCCGCCGACCGGTCCACGATCGCCAACATGTGCCCGGAGTACGGCGCCACCTCGGCCCTGTTCCCCGTCGACGACGAGGTGTTGCGCTATCTGCGGGCCACCGGCCGCCCGGAACACCACGTGACCCTGGTGCGGGCCTACGCCCAGGCACAGGGGCTGTGGTACGACCCCGCGGCCTTGGCCGGTATCCGTTACTCCGAACGTCTCTCCTTCGACCTGGCCTCGGTCGTCCCGTCGATCGCCGGTCCCCGGCGTCCTCAGGACCGGGTGCCGCTGGCCGCCGCCCGTGACGCATTCGCCGGCGCCGTGTCCGAGGCCGGCGGCGGCACCGTACGGCGGGCCGAGGTCACGGCACCGGACGGCAGCCGGCACACACTGACGGACGGCGCCGTGGTGCTTGCGGCCATCACCTCCTGCACCAACACCTCCAACCCCGCCCTGCTGATCGCGGCCGGCCTCCTCGCCAAGAAGGCCGTCGAACTCGGTCTCCAGCCGCGCCCCTGGGTGAAGAGCACGCTCGCCCCGGGCTCGGCGGTCGTCATGGAGTACCTGGCCAGTGCCGGTCTGGACACCTACCTGGACAAGCTCGGCTTCTCCCTGGTGGCCTTCGGCTGTACCACCTGCATCGGCAACTCCGGGCCGCTGCCGGAGGGAGTGGCCACGGCAGTACGTGATTCCGGGCTGGCCTCGGTGGCCGTGCTGTCCGGAAACCGCAACTTCGAGGGCCGTATCAACCCGGACGTCCGGATGAACTACTTGGCCTCGCCGCCGCTGGTGGTCGCCTACGCGCTGGCCGGGACGATGGACATCGACCTCACCACCGAGGCGCTCGGCGTCGGCTCCGACGGCCGTCCCGTCACGCTCGCGGACATCTGGCCCGACAGCCGGGAGATCGACGAGGTGGTGCGGAAGACCGTCGACCCCGCCGCGTACACGACGATCTACGACTCCCTGATGGCCGGTGATCAGGAGTGGCAGGCCCTGCGGGCGCGGCCCCGGCAGCTCTACCCGTGGCGGGCGGAGTCCACCTACATCGCGCAACCGCCGTACTTCGCCGACACCGCGGCCCGGCCACTCCCCCCGCAGGACATCCGCGGTGCCCGGGTCCTGGTGGATCTCGGAGACTCGGTCACCACCGACCACATCTCGCCCGCGGGAACCATCCCCGCCCACTCGGCGGCCGGCGCCCATCTGCGCGGCCTCGGGGTGGCGCCCGAGGACTTCAACTCCTACGGCGCGCGGCGCTGCAACCACGAGGTCCTGCTGCGCGGTCTGTTCTCCAACCCACGGCTGCGCAACCGCCTGGCCGGCGGCAAAGTGGGGGGCTACACGGTCAACCACCTCACCGGCGAGATCGTCACCGTCTACGAGGCGGCCATGGCCTACCGGGCCGCGAAGGTCCCCCTGGTGGTGCTGGCCGGCCGTGAGTACGGCACCGGGTCCTCCAGGGACTGGGCGGCTAAGGGACCGGCACTGATCGGTGTCCGCGCGGTGATCGCGGAGTCTTTCGAGCGGATTCACCGGTCCAACCTCGTCGGAATGGGTATTCTTCCCTTGCAGTTCCCGGCCGGCCAGAATGCTCGGACGCTGGGCCTCACCGGGGCCGAGGAAATCAATATCCAGGGCGTCGGAAAATTCGCCGAGAATCGGCCCCGAACCGTCCGGGTGACCGCGGGTCCGGTCTCCTTCGAAGCCGTTGTCCGGGTCGAAACGGACATGGAAGCGGAATTCATCCGGCACGGCGGAATCATGCCGTACACACTGCGCGCGCTGCTGTAGTCCGCGCAGTTCTCCGTGGCGCTACCGCCTTCTCGGCTGCACGAGTCATCACAAAAGGAAGGAGGGGACTCCCATGCCTGACACCACACCCGGGGAACTCGTGGTCTTCGAGGGCGCTGGGGAGATCGCGCGGGCCACCGGGCTCCTGGCCGGCCGGAACCGCCGAGCCCGGCGGGTGGCCCAGGTGGTGGGTCCCGGCTTCGCCGGACGGCCCTGGTCCTCCCGGCTGGCCGAGACGCTGAGTTCTCTCGATCCCACCGTCGTCGTGCACGAAGGACCCACCACCCCGGAGAGCGTCGCCCGGCTCGCCCGGCAGCTGCACGCCATGCGGGCGGACGCGGTGGTGGCGATCGGCGGAGGCACCGTCATCGACGCCGCCAAGGCGGCGGCGGCCCTCGCGCATGGCGGGCCGCCGGACGCCGACCAGGTCCGCCGGGCCTGCGCGGCCGGGCCGGCGTCCGCCGGCCTGGCAGTCCCCTCCCGTGTCGTCGCGGTCCCCACCACCGCCGGGACCGGGGCCGAGGCCACACCGTTCGCCACCCTGTGGGACACCAGGCACGAGCGGAAGCTGTCGCTGTCCGGGCCCGCCGTACGCCCGTGCGCCGCCGTGCTCGACCCCGAACTGCTCGTCGGCCTGAGCCGCCGCGACCTCGCCACGGGCGTCCTCGACGCCCTGTGCCAGGGGGCGGAGGCGTCCTGGTCCGTTCGTTCCACGGCGGAGTCCATCCGCTGGGGCACTTCGGCCGTCACTCTCGTGGCCCAGGTCGTCGACCAGGTACGGGACGGCACCCTCGACCACGCCGCACGGGGCCGTCTCCAGCGCGCCGCCCACCACTCCGGGCGGGCCATCGCCCTCGCCCAGACCTCGTCCTGCCACGCCATCTCCTACCCCTTGACCCTGCGACACGGTCTCGCCCACGGCCACGCGTGCGGTGTCACGCTGGGGCGCCTGCTGCGCTACAACCACGCCGTGCTGCCCGACGACTGCGCCGACCCCAGAGGCACCGGCCAGGTACGCCGGGTGATCGACGGCCTCGCCTCCCCGCTCGGCGGCACCCCGGCCCGCGCCGCTGCCCGGGTGGAACGCTTCATCACCGCCTGCGGGCTGGCCACCTACGACGAACTCGCCGTCGACCACCGCCGCGTGGCGGCCGAAGCCGTGACGTATCCCCGCTGCCACGACAACCCCCGCCAGCTGAACCGTCAGTCCCTCGGCCGGCTTCTGGGCGAACGATCGGAGATGGAGGAGATGTGCGGATAGACCCGTTCAAGCTCGCTCACTGGATGAACGCCCGCAAGTACACCGCTACGCAGACCGCCGGCCTCGCCGGAGTGAGCCTCGACGACCTGCGCCGACTGCTCGACGGCGAGGACGACGGCACGGCCTTGACAGCGCCCCTCGCGGCGGCCCTGAGCGTCGAACCCTCCCAGCTCGCCGCCGAGTCCCGGCGGGACCTGACGGTGGCGCACAAGAGCGCGGACGAGATGCACGCTTCGCGACGTCCCATCCAGCGTGACGGCATCCACTTCTACAACTACTACACGCTGGCCGCGCCGGACGGCCGGGTCGCCCCCGTGGTGCTCGACATCCTCTGCCCCGCCGACCGGCTGCCCGCCCTCAACAACGGTCACCTCGAACCGGCCATCACGGTCAACCTCGGCCCCGGCGACATCAACGGCCGGTGGGGCAAGGAGATCACCCCGCAGACCTGGCGGGTCCTGCACGCCAACCAGGGCGCGGACCACTGGATCACCGGCGACTCGTACGTGGAACCCTCGTACTGCCCCCACAGCTACTCACTGGTCTCCGACACGCCCGCCAGGATCGTGTCCTACACCGCCCGGTCGAACATCTCGCCGGTCATGACCGAGGCGAACAGCTGGTCCTCCGGTGCCTTCGAGGAGGCGCTGAAAGCCCTGTCCGGCAACGTGACCGCCGGCTCCGTCCTGGATCTGTTCCTGGCCCGCCGGGCGCACTCCCGCGCCTCCGCCGCCCGCGCCGCGGGGCTGGACGCGGCCGACCTGGAGCAGGCGCTGCACGACCCGGCGGCCCCCGCGGGCCTGGACACGCTGCGACGCCTCGGCCGTGCCCTCGGCTTCGACTACCGGGTCCTGCTGCCCGCCGAGAACCAGCACGACGGTGTCGGCAAGACCTGGACGACCGTGGACGACTCGCGTCGCTCCCGGCGCGCCTACGGCGCCTACGAGGCGGCCTCGATGGCCTCCGCCGCCCATCTCCCCGACCTGGTGGGCACCTTCCTGCGGGTGGACTGCGACGGCCCGGGAACGGACCTGATCGACCACGCGGAAAACCACTACTTCGTGACAGACGGGCGGCTCACCCTCGGCTGGGACGGACCCGACGGCCCGGAGACGGTGGAGCTCGGGCCCGACGGCTCGGCGTGGACCGGCCCGTTCGTCCGACACCGCTGGCACGGCACGGGCACGGTGCTGAAGTTCGGCTCCGGCGCCCACCTCGGCTACCAGGACTGGCTGGAACTGACCAACACCTTCGAGCCCGCGGTCACCCTGCGCCGGGGCCGGCGCGACCTGACCGGCTGGGGTTACGACAACTAGGAGGAGATCCGTGCGCGTCGTCTACACCGACCCCGCCTGGGCCCTGGACGCCGAGGGACGGCCGGACCCCGCTCTAGCCGTCGTCGAGCGCACCGTCCTCGGCTCGGAAACCGACATAGACATCGGCCTGTTCGAGGACTCCTACGTCACCTCGGGCGAACGCTTCCTGGAGCATATGCGCGGAGCGGACGCACTCGTCATCTACCGGTGCCAGGTCACGCCCGAACTGGTCGAAGCCGTCTCGCCCCGCTGCAAGGTCATCGCTCGCAGCGGCGTGGGTGTGGACAACCTCAACGCGCCCCTGCTCGCCCGCAGCGGCATCATCGGCTTCAACGTCCCCGACTACTGCGGCGACGAGGTCAGCACCCACACGCTCGCCCTGCTGCTGGCCCTGGAACGGGGAGTGAGCGTGCAGGACCGCCTGGTGCGGGCGGACCGGTGGGGCATCCACCGGGGCGGCATCCCTCGCCGCACCTCCGTCCGGTCCGCGGGCATCGTCGGCTTCGGCCGCATCGGCCGCGCCACCGCCCGCAAGCTGCAGGCGTTCTACGGTCAGGTGCTCGCCTTCGACCCCTACGTCCACGCCGACGTGATGGCCGGCCATGGCGTCGTACCCGCTGGCTCCCTGGAGGAGCTCCTGGAACGCAGCGACGCGGTCGTCCTGCACACGGCGCTCACCGACGAGACCCGGGACCTGATCAGCGGCTCCGTACTGGACGGGGTCAAGCCGGGCGCCCTGCTCGTCAACACCGCGCGCGGTGCCCTGGTGGATCCCGCCTGCGTACTGCGGGCGCTGGAGGACGAGCGGCTGGGCGGGTTCGCCTCGGACGTCTTCTCACCGGAGGACCCCAACCAGTCGCCGGTCGCCCGCAAACTGCTCGAACGCGACGACGTCATCGTCAGCTCCCACCGGGCCTTCCTGTCCGCGGAGTCGGAGGAGAGCTTGCGCCGCCGGGTGGCGGAAGGCGTCCGCTCGGTGCTCCTCGACGACAGCCCGCCGGCCGAGGGCCGTGCGGCTTGATTCCCCCCACGAATCCACAGGCACGTCCGCATTGGAGGAACCCCATGAGTGACGGTCCGGCCACACCGCTTTCCGTCGGTCGGCGGCTGAAGAACCTGCTGCACGCCCCCGGCACCTGCCAGCTGATGGGCGTCCACGATGGGCTGAGCGCACGGATCGCGGTAGCCGAGGGCTTCGACGTGCTGTGGGCCTCCGGTCTGTGCATGTCCACGGCGCGCGGAGTCCGGGACAGCGACGAGGCGTCCTGGACGGAACTGCTCACGCTCGTCGGCACGATGACGGAAGCCACCCCCGGCGTGCCCGTCCTCGTCGACGGCGACACCGGCTACGGCAACTTCAACACCGCACGCCGCTTCACCGCCCGCGCGGAGCGCGTCGGCGCGGCCGGTGTGTGCTTCGAGGACAAGGTCTTCCCCAAGATGAACTCGTTCTTCGGGGACGGCCACCAGCTGGCTCCGGTCGCCGAGTTCGCCGGAAAGGTCAGGGCCAGCAAGGACATCCAGCAGGACCCCGACTTCGTCGTCGTCGCCCGGACCGAGGCGCTGATCTCCAACCTGCCGATGGAGGAGGCGCTGACCCGGGCCCACGCCTACGTCGAGGCCGGCGCCGACGCCCTCTTCGTCCACTCGCGGATGAGCACCCCGCAGCAGATCGCCGAGTTCATGCGGCAGTGGGACGGCAGCGCGCCGATCATGATCGCCCCGACCACCTATCACACCCCCTCCCTCGACGACTTCGCGAAGCTGGGCATCGCCGGCTGCATCTGGGCGAACCACAGCATGCGGGCCGCGTTCTCCGCCATGCGCGACGTGTGCCAGCAGATCCGCGCGGACCGCGGCATCTTCGGGGTCGAGGAACGGGTGGCCCCGCTCAAGGAGATCTTCAACCTGCTCGACTACGAGAGCCTGGAGAAGGACGAGCACCGGTACACGCAGCCCGCCGACCTCGCACCGGTGCAGGGATGATCGCCGCGGCCGGCATGGTGGCGGAGCTCACCGGCCTCGGAGTGACCACCGTCGCCGGAGTGCCCTGCTCGTACCTCACCCCCCTGATCAACCGGGTCATCAGCGACCCCCAGGTGCGCTACCTGACCGTCACCCAGGAGGGAGAGGCCGCCGCGATCGCCGCGGGCGCCTGGCTGGGCGGCGGACTGGGCTGCGCCATCACCCAGAACTCCGGACTGGGCAACATGACCAATCCGCTCACCTCGCTGCTGCACCCGGCGCGCATCCCCGCCGTGGTGATCACCACCTGGCGGGGACGGCCCGGAGAGAAGGACGAGCCGCAGCACCACCTGATGGGCCGCATCACCGGCGACCTGCTCGACTTGTGCGACCTGGAATGGTCCATGGTCCCCGGCACGACGGACGAACTGCGGCACGCCTTCGCCGCCTGCCGCACGTCGCTGCGGCAGCGCGAACTGCCGTACGGCTTCCTGCTGCCCCAGCACATCCTCGCCGACGAGCCCCTGGACGAGGCGGCACCCGCCCGCGGCACCGGGCAGGTGATACGGCATGCCGGGCCACGCCCGTCCGCCGCCCCGCCCACCCGGTTCGCGGCGCTGGAACGACTGCTGGGCGAACTTCCCGAGGCCGCCGCCGTGGTGTCGACGACCGGCAAGACCAGCCGGGAACTGTACACCCTCGACGACCGCGACCAGCACTTCTACATGGTGGGGGCGATGGGTTCGGCGCTCACCGTGGGTCTCGGCGTCGCCCTGCACACGCCCCGGCCGCTCGTGGTCGTCGACGGGGACGGCTCAGCACTCATGCGGCTGGGCAGCCTGGCCACCGTCGGCGCCCACGGCCCGGGCAATCTGGTGCACCTCGTCCTGGACAACGGTGTGCACGACTCCACCGGCGGTCAGCGCACCCTGTCCAGCGTGGTCGACCTGCCCGCCGTGGCCGCCGCCTGCGGCTACCGCACGGTACACGCCTGCGCGTCGCTGGACGACCTGTCCGCGGCCCTGTCCACCACCTTGGCGGCGGACGGCCCCACCCTGGTGCACCTGCCGATCCGGCCCGGATCGCTGGACGGTCTCGGCCGGCCGAAGGTCACCCCCGCCGAAGTGGCGCGCCGGTTCCGCGGGTTCGTCACGACACCGCCCGTCGGCGCCACCGTCGTGACGCCCGGGGGAGAGGCGGCCGACCGGTGAACAGCGCGCGGATCGCGGGCACGGGCGTCATCCACGGGCGCTTCCAGCCCCTGCACCTGGGCCACCTGGAGTATCTGATGGCAGGCGCGGAACGCTGCCGCACCCTCGTCGTGGGCATCACCAACCCCGATCCGTGGACCACCGCCGAGGAGGTCACGGACCCCGAGCGCGGCCTGCCCGAGTCCAATCCCTGCACGTTCTACGAGCGCTACCTGATGGTCGAGGGCGCGCTGACCGAGGCCGGGGTGTCCCGCGAGCGCCTGCGCATCGTGCCCTTCCCGCACAGCTTCCCGGAGCGGCTCGCGCACTACGCCCCCGTGGACGCCCGCTACCTGGTCACCGTCTACGACGACTGGGGGGACGCGAAGCTCGGCCGCTTCCACGAGCTCGGGCTGCGCACGGAGGTGATGTGGCGTCGTGCCGACAAACCGATCAGCGGCAGCCGGGTCCGCCGGTCGATCGCCGAGGGGCAGCCGTGGGAGCACCTGGTGCCGCCCGCCGTCGCGAGGGTCGTCAAGGAGTATGGAATCGATGAGCGTATCCGCGGCTGACCCGCGTCCTGCCGGGCGGTTGTTCATCGTCGTCCTGTGCGGCGGCGCCGACCGGCCGGTGGCGGAGCTGGGCGGACTGACGCCCTTCGGCTCCGCGGCCACCCCCCATCTGGACGCCCTGGCCGGGCGTGGACGCTCGGCCGCGCTGGAGGTGATCGCTCCCGACGTGCCGCCCGAGTCCGACTCCGGCGCCATGGCCCTGCTCGGCTACGACCCGGTCACGTACTACACCGGGCGCGGGCCGCTGGAAGGGCTGGGCATGGACTTCTGGCAGCCCGACGGGTACTCCGTGGCCTTTCGGGTCAACTTCGCCAGCTGGGACCCGGCGACCGGGCGGCTGGACCGGCGCACCTCGCGCGACCTCGACGAGGACGACCAGACGGCGCTGGTGACCCAGATCGTCGAGCAGGTGTCGCTGGGCGACGGTGAGGTCACCTTCCGCCTCACCGGTTTCGGACGGCACCGCGGCATCCTCGCCCTGACCAGCGACACGGTGCCGCTGTCCGGGAAGGTGACCAACACCGACCCGGGGTTCGTCAGCCGGGGTCCGTTCGGGGTCCCCGTGAACGTTCCGTCGGCGACCCCGGCGGCCTGTGCCCCGTGCGACGACGACCCGGCCGCCGCGGCCACGGCACGGCTGGTGAACCGATTCGTCGCGGCCAGTGCCGAGGTGATGGAGCGCAGCGAGGTCAACACCCAGCGCCGTGCGCTCGGCCGGCGACCGGCCAACCTGCTGCTGGTGCGGGACGCCGGGGACACCCTGCCGCGGCTCGCCGGCTTCACCGAACGGACGGGGCTGACCCTGTCCATGTACGGGCAGGTGCCTGCCGAACGTGGCCTGGCCCGTCTGATCGGCGCCCGCTTCACCCGCTCCAGGCCGGCCCGCGGCCAGAGTGAACCCGACTACTACCGCCAGGTGCTGCCGCAGCTGCTCGCCGACCCCGCCGACGCGGTGTTCATCCACCTCAAGGGACCGGACGAGCCGGGACACGACGGGCGCCCGCACGACAAGGTTCGCGCCATCCAGGACATCGACGCCCACTTCATCGGCCCGCTGGCCGCGGCCCTCGGCCCCGCCGACACCCTGGTGGTGACCTGTGACCACGCCACACCCTGCGAGCTGGGGATCCACAGCCCCGACCGGGTGCCCGCCGTCGCCGTCGGCCCGCGGCTGAGCCCCGACACGGTGACGGAGTTCGGCGAGAAGGCCGCGCTCGGCGGTGCGCTGGGCGCGGACCGCGCCAGCGACCTGCTGTCCGTCCTGCTGTCCGCAGGGGAGGTGAGGAGGGGATGACGATCACCTCCGTGCGGGTGCGCGGCATCCTGGACTCCCGGGCCCGGGTGACCCTGGAGGCCGAGGTCACCCTGGACTCGGGCCACACCGGGACCGGATCGGCGCCCCGCGCCATAGCCCCGGGCCGACTGGAACGGCACCGCGGGCCGGAGCCGGTGCTCGGCCCGGTCGCCGTGCCGCTGCTCGCGGCCGCGCTCATCGACGGGTCCGTCGGCGACCAACAAGGCTGCGACCAGCGGCTCGCCGAGCTGTACGAGGCCGGTGAGGCCGGCTCGGACCTCACCCTCGCCGTCTCGCTGGCCTATGCCCGGGCCGCCGCGGCCGCCCGGCATCTGCCGCTGCACGCGCACTTGGCGGAGCAGTACGGCGTGACCAGGCCGGGGCTGCCCCGCTTGATGGTCAACGTGTTCTCCGGCGGCATCCACCGCGACGGGCCACCCCGTGGTTTCCAGCAGGTGATGGTGCTGCCCGCGACCGGCCGCCTGCACACCGACATCGAGGTGGCGGACCAGGTGTTCACCCGGGCCCACCAGGCAGTCGAACGCCGCTTCGGTCCCGTGCCCCTTTCGGCCTCCAGCGGCCTGCTGGTGCCGCTGGACAGCGAGGAGCAACTCGGCCTCCTCCAGGAGGCGGTGGCCGAGGCGGGCCACACCGGGGTCTGCGCCTTCGGCGTGGACGTGGCGGCGGAGCATCTGCGCACCGCGTCCGGCCGGTACCGCTTCGGCCACCGGGAGTTCGCCTCCGACGAGTTCGCCGACCACCTTGTACGGCTGGCCCATCGGTTCCCGCTGACCTTCCTGGAAGACCCCTTCGACCCGGCCGACGACGCGGGCTGGGCCCGGTTGCGCGCATCGCTGCCGCACACCACCAAGGTGGTCGGTGACGACCTGTTCGCCACGGACGCCGAGCGCGTGGCACCGGGCCGGGCGGACGGCATCCTGCTCAAGCTCAGCCAGGCCGGCACCGTCACCGCCACGCTGGCCGCGGCCGCGGCCGCGCGCCGGGCGGGGATGCTGCTCGCGGTGTCCCACCGGTCCGGGGAGACGGAGGACACCGCGATGTGTGACCTGGCCGTCGCCGTCGCAGCGGAGCTGATCAAGGTCGGTGGGCCGCGCCGCGGCGACCGCCTGGCCAAGTACAACCAGCTCCTCAGGCTCCACGAGTCCCTGACCGGTCTCGTGGCCGCCCTCTGACGGCTTCCCGGCCCCCCGCTGACCCGTCGGCGCAGCCCTGCGCCGGCTCCCGACAGGCACTTTGAGGAGAGAAGACATGGCCGTGACCAAGGCACACACCTTCCGTGAGCTGATGAACGCGCCCGAGATCCTCGTCGTCCCCAGCGCGTACGACGCCCTAAGCGCCAAGGTCATCCAGCAGGCCGGCTTCCCGGCCGTGCACATGACCGGCTCCGGCACATCGGCGAGCATGCTCGGCCTCCCCGACCTCGGCTTCACGAGCGTGTCGGAACAGGCCACCAACGCCAAGAACATCGTCCTCGCCGTCGACGTGCCAGTGATCATGGACGCCGACGCCGGGTACGGCAACGCGATGTCGGTGTGGCGGGCCACCCGGGAGTTCGAGCGGGTCGGCATCGTCGGCTACCACCTGGAGGACCAGGTCAACCCCAAGCGCTGCGGCCACCTGGAGGGCAAGCGCCTGATCTCCACCGAGGAGATGATCGGCAAGATCGAGGCGGCCGTCGAGGCACGCGAGGACGAGGACTTCACCATCATCGCCCGCACCGACGCCCGTGAGTCGCTGGGTCTAGACGAGGCCATCCGCCGCTCCCGGGAGTACGTCGCGGCCGGAGCCGACTGCATCTTCCTGGAGGCGATGCTCGACGTCGAGGAGATGAAGCGGGTGCGCGACGAGATCGACGCCCCGCTGCTGGCCAACATGGTCGAAGGCGGCAAGACGCCCTGGTTGACCACCAAGGAGCTGGAGGCCATCGGCTACAACCTGGCGATCTATCCGCTGTCCGGCTGGATGGCCGCGGCCTCCGTGCTGCGCAAGCTCTTCGCCGAACTCAGGGACGCCGGAACCACCCAGAAGTTCTGGGACGAGATGGGCCTGAAGATGAGCTTCGCCGAGCTGTTCGAGGTCTTCGAGTACTCGAAGATCTCCGAGCTGGAGGCCCGGTTCGTGCGCGACCAGGACTGACCGCCGCCGCCCCTTTTCCGTCCCTCGTAGTCCCTCGGCACGGGAGTCGTCATGTTCGTCAACGGAGCACTTCAGCCGGCCCGACACCGCACCACCGTCCACGACCGCTGGACGGGAGAGCCCGTCGGGACCGTTCCGCGCGACGGTGCCGCCGAGGCGGCGGCCGCCGCCTCGGCCCTGGCCGCCGGCAGCCGCGCGATGACTCCCCAGCAGCGGTCGGCCGTCCTGGCCCGGGCGGCCGATCTGCTGACCGCCCGGGCGGAGGAGTTCTCCGCCCTGATCACGGCCGAATCGGGGGTGTGCCGCAAGGAGACCAGGCGCGAGGTGGCGCGGGCCGCCGGCAACCTCAAGGTGGCCGCCGCGGAGGCGGAGCGCATCCGCGGCGAGTCCATCCCGCTGCCCGACGGCACCAGACTGGCGCTGACCCTGCCGGAGCCGGTCGGCGTGGTGCTGGGTATCACGCCGTTCAACCGCCCCCTCAACCAGGTCGTGGTCAAGGCCGCCCCAGCCCTCGCGTCCGGCTGTCCGCTGCTGCTCAAACCGTCGGAGAAGACCCCGCTGACGGCGCTGGCCTTCGCCGAACTGCTGACCGAGGCCGGCTGCGCGAAGGACATGCTCGCCGTGGTCACCGGCGAACCGGGCGAGCTCGGCCCGGTGCTCGCCGCCCACCCGGATGTCTCCATGGTCACCTTCACCGGCAGCGTGGCGACCGGCCACGCCGTGGCCGCGCGGGCGGCCGGCAAGCGCCTGCTGCTCGAACTGGGCGGCAACGACCCTCTCTTCGTGCTGCCCGACGCCGACCTGGCACACGCGGCCCGGCTGGCCGCCGACGGCGCCACCGCCACCGCCGGCCAGTCCTGCCGGGGCATCAAACGGATCTTCGTCTGGGAAGAGATCGCCGACGAGTTCACCGCTGCGCTGGAGGCGGCCGTGAGCGCCAAACGCGTCGGTGATCCGCGGCAGGACGACACCGACCTCGGCCCGCTCATCAGCGAGGAGGCGGCCCTCCTGGTGGAACGCCGGATCGACCGCGCGGTCCGGGACGGCGCCCGCCTGGTGACCGGCGGCGAGCGTGACGGGGCACTGGTGCGTCCCGCCGTGCTCGACCGGGTGCCGCCCGGCACCGAGCTGGTGACCGAGGAGACCTTCGGCCCGGTGGCACCGGTGATCCGGGTCCGTGACGCGGACGAGGCGGTGCGTCTGTCCAACAGCACCGCCTACGGCCTCCAGGCCGGTGTCCTCACCCGCGACAGCGCCCGCTTCTGGGACATCGCCGCCCGCCTCAAGGTGGGCGCGGTCAACCTCGGCGAGGGACCTCACTTCGACTCCCCGCACATCCCGTTCGGCGGCGTGAAGGCCAGCGGCGTCGGCAGGGAGGGCATTCGCTACGCGATGGCCGAGATGACGGTCACCAAGACCGTGACTGTTCCCTACGCAATCAGCTGACCCCGCGTCGGCCCACCGCCCTGGTCACGCCGGGAGCGTGAGAGGAGTAAGAGGTGAAGCACTGCATCGTGGTGGGATACCACGAGACGGACATGTCCGGCGACGAGCTGCAACTCGCCCTCGAGCACGGAGGTGACAACCTCCCGGCCCCCATTCGCAGCATGCTCCGCACGAAAATCACCTTCGACGGCGCCCACTACTCGTACATGGACGCCCTGAGCGAGGTGCGCAACGCCGACCGGGGGACGGACCACGCCTACACGGTCTCCGAGCTGCCGAGCCTGGGAACCCTCTACCTCGTCAACTACCTGGAGGAGCACGGTCACCCGGCCGACTTCGTCAACAGTTTCACCTTCGAGCAGGACCAGCTGGTGAAGCTGCTGGCCGACAACCCCGCCTCGGTCGCCATCACCACGACCTTCTACATGATGCCCGCCCCGGTGATGGAGATCATCCGCTTCATCCGGCGGCACAACGCCACCGTGCCGGTCATCGTCGGCGGACCGCTCGTCGACAACCAGTGCCGGGAGGGACGCGGCGACAAGCTCAACCGGTTCTTCGATCGGGTCGGCGCCGACTACTACATCTGGGAGTCCCAGGGAGAATCGGCCCTGGCCGGGGTGGTCGCGGCCATCGTGAACGGCGTCGCTCCCACCGACGTACCCAACGTCTTTCTGCGCTCGGCGGCCGGCGAGTGGACCTTCACCCGCAAACGCCCCGAGGTCAACGACCTCAACGCCTGCTCGGTGCGCTGGAACCGCTTCAATCCCGCCGTCCTCGGCCCGACGCTGTCCACCCGCACCGCCCGCTCGTGTGCCTTCAACTGTGCCTTCTGCGACTACCCGGAGCGCGCCGGCGCCCTCACCCTCGCCGACCTGTCCACCGTCGAGCGGGAACTGGAGGAACTCGCCGCCCTCGGCGTCAAGCGCGTGGCCTTCATCGACGACACGTTCAACGTCCCCATGCGGCGTTTCAAGGACCTGTGCCGGATGCTGGTGCGCCGCGACTTCGGCATCGAGTGGTTCTCGTACTTCCGCTGCGGCCACGCCCGCGAACCCGACGTCTACGACCTGATGTACGACTCCGGGTGCCGCGGCGTGCTGCTCGGCATCGAGTCCGGCGACGACCAGGTCCTGCTCAACATGGACAAACGCGCCACCACCGCGCACTACCGGTACGGCATCGAACAACTCAAGAAACGCGGCATCTTCACCCACGCCTCGTTCGTCGTCGGCTTCCCCGGGGAGAGCCAGCAGACGGTCCGCAACACCATCGACTTCATAAACTCCGCGGGACCGGACACCTTCGCCGTCAACCACTGGTACTACATGCACGCCACACCCATCCACGTACGTGCGCCCCAGTACGAACTCACCGGCAACGGCCACACCTGGTCGCACCGCAGCATGAATTCCCGCGAGGCCCTGGACGCCGCCGACCAGATCTTCGACTCCGTGGTCAACGCGGCCTGGATGCCCGTCAACGGCCTCGACTTCTGGGGCGTCCCCTACCTCCTGGGAAAGGGCATGAACCGGTCCGAGGTCGTCCGGTTCCTCGAACTGGCCAAGCCGCTCACGGTCGCGAACGTCTCCCGCGGCAGCGCGGAGGACGCCGCCACGGCCGAGCGCCGGTTCCGTGAGTTCGTGACCGGCCTGGACCTCGCACCTGCCCGTTACCGCACCACAGGGAGTGAACCGCGATGACGCTTCGCAACCCCGAGGAACCCGAGTACTTCCCCGAGGTCTTCCCCCGCGACGCCTTCCCCCAGTACACCTGGGACGAGGGCATGCGGCCCCTCACCCTGCCGCACGAGGTGTGGCTGTCGGAGACCACCCACCGCGACGGCCAGCAGGGCGGGCTGCCCCTCTCCCTGGACACCAGCCGCAAGATCTACGACATTCTCTGCGAGGTGACCGGCGAGTCCACGGCGATCAGGCACGCCGAGTTCTTCCCGTACCGCGACTCCGACCGCAACGCCCTGATCTACGCCCTGGAACGGCACCGGGACGGCGCCCCCATCGAGCCCACCACCTGGATCCGGGCCCGCCGGGAGGACGTGGAGCTGATCAAGAAGATCGGCGTCGTGGAGACCGGCCTGCTCAGCTCGGCCTCCGACTACCACACCTTCCACAAGTTCGGGTCGGGCGGCCGCTCCGAGGCCGCGGCGATGTACCTGGACGCGGTGGCCATGGCCCTGGACCACGGCATCAGGCCCCGGGTGCACCTGGAGGACACCACACGCGCGTCCGCGGACTTCGTCAGTGCCCTGGTCGAAGAGGTGCTGAAGGCCGCCGAGCCGTACCCGGCCGAACTCCAGCCGCGCTTCCGGGTCTGCGACACCCTGGGCATCGGCCTGCCCTACGACGACGTCGCCCTGCCCCGCAGCATTCCCCGCTGGATCCGGTTACTGCGCGGCTTCAGCCTGACCCCGGCGCAGATCGAACTCCACCCGCACAACGACACCTGGCTGGTCGTCGCCAACTGCCTGGCCGCCATCCGCGAGGGCTGCGGCGTGATCAGCGGGACCACCCTGGGCACCGGCGAACGCACCGGTAACGCCCCGCTGGAAGCGGTCATGGTGCACCTGCTCGGCATGGGGTACTGGTCCGGCGCCCAAGTCAACCTGCCCGCGGTCAACAAACTCGTGGACCTCTACGACGGCATCGGCGCCGGCCCCTCCCAGAAGTACCCGCTCTTCGGCCGCGACGCCTACGTCACCCGGGCTGGCATCCACGCCGACGGCCTGAACAAGTTCTGGTGGATGTACGCGCCGTTCAACGCCCCGCTGCTCACCGGCCGGGAACTGGACGTCGCGCTCACCAAGGACTCCGGCCAGGCGGGGCTGCTCTTCGTGCTCGAAAAGCGGCTCGGTCTGCGGCTGGAGAAGGGCGATGCGCGGGTCGCGGAGGTGCTCGCCTGGATGGACGAGCAGTGGGACGCCGGCCGGGTCTCGGCCGTGGAGTGGAGCGAGCTCGAACCGGTCGTCGCGAAGGTCTTCTCCGCCACGGACGAGGCGAGCTGACATGCCAGGACAGGCACGAGGAGGTAGCACCGCATGACCGCCGCAACACCCGGCACGTCACCGCACCGGACCGGCCGGCCTCCGGCGGCCTGCCCCGTCGTCACGGAGTTCGATCTGCGGGTAAAGGCCGCACCGGACCGGCCCGCGGTCGTCCTGCCGCGGGAGACGGTCGACTACGGTGAACTCGCCGCCCGCGCCGACAGCGTCGCCCGGGCGCTGCTGGGCGCCAGGGGCGAAGGGGCCGAACCCGTGCCCCTGATGGTGCTGGACCCGGCGTGGATGCTGGCCGCGTGCCTGGGCGTGCTGAAGGCCGGCAAGTACTACGTCCCGCTGAACCCGCACCATCCGGCGGCCCGCAACCGGGAGCTGCTGCACCGGCTCGGCGCGGCGGTCGTCGTCACCGATGCCGCCGGTCCCGAGCGGCCGCTCGGGGACGCCGCCGTGATCCTGGTGGAGGACCTGGAGGTGCGGCCCGGCGCGCCGGGCCCGGCCGTCGACCCGGACTCCTGGGCGTACGCGCTGTACACCTCGGGATCGACCGGTCAGCCCAAGGGCATCCTGCAGAACCGCGCCGACATGCGGCAGAACATCGAGCGGCACGCCGCGCTCGGCATCGGGCCCCACGACCGGGTCACCCTGATCAACGCCGACGGATTCGTCGCCGCGGTGTCCAACCCGTACATGGCGCTGCTGAACGGCGCCGCTCTGGTGCCCCACTCTTTCCAGGGCGACGGCGTTCACGACCTGATCGACCGTCTGGAGACCTCGGGGACGACCGTCTATTACTCCTTCCCCTCGTTCCTCAGGCAGGCCGCCGCGGTGGCCGAGGGACGCGCGACGGACCGGGTCCGCCTGGCGTATCTCGGCGGTGAGAGCGTCCACCGCAGTGACGTCCTCGCTGCCCGGCGGCTGTTCCCGGCCGCCACCGTCGCGGTCGGCCTGAACTCCACGGAAACGGGTCTGACCAGACTCCGGCTCTTCCCGCCGGACGCCGAGGTGCCCGACCCGGTGCCGGTCGGCGGGCCGGTACCCGGCGTGGACATCCGCGTCGAGACGGCGCCCGGCCGGCCGGCGGCCGTCGGCCAGGTCGGACGGATCGTCGTCCGCAGCCCGTACCTGCACCCGGCGCAGTGGACCGACCGGGGGCCGCAGCCCCTCACCGAGGCCGTGCCCGGGACCGATGCCGGCACCGGGGCAAGGCCGGCGCCGCGGGAGTTCCGTACCGGCGACCGCGGCCGGCTGGACGCCTCCGGTCAGCTGGTCCACCTCGGACGCGCGGACGGCATGGTCAAGGTGCGCGGCTACCGCGTGGAGACCGTGGAGGTCGAGGCGGCCGTGTCCGCGGTCACCGGCGTGGGTGAGGCCGCGGTCGTCCCCTACGAGGCCGGTGACCATGCCACCGAACTGGCGGCCTATGTGGTCGCCAAGGACCCCGCGCTCACCGACGCCGCGCTGCGCCGCGCCCTCGCCGAAACCCTGCCGCCACATCTGGTGCCCGCCTCCGTGCTGCTGGTGCCGAGGCTGCCGCGCACCCGTAACGGCAAGGTCGACCGCAAGGCGCTGCCCCACCCGTCGAGTGGCGCCTCGGCAGGACCGGCCGTCCCCGCGCAGGTCACCGATCCCGCACCCGGTGGGGCACCGGACGGCCTGCGGGCGCAGGTCCTCGGCCAGGTGGCCGAGATCTGGAGCGAGGTCCTGGACACCGGCCCGGTCCTTCCGGGGGACGACTTCTTTTCCCTGGGCGGCACCTCCATCTCGGCGCTGCGCGTGGTCTCGCGCATCCGCAAGGACTTCGGAGTGTCGCTCAAACTCGCCGTGATCTTCGAGACGCCGTCCCTGGAATCGGTGGCCGAATCCGTGCTCCGTGGGCTGGAGCGGACGTAGAAAGTGAGGAACCGCCATCCGGCACCGAGGAACACCGAAGGAAGGCCAGACGTGAGCCCAGAACGACACCCGGCCGTCATCCGTCCCGCCACCGTCGCCGACATGACCGCCGTCTGCGACATCGTCAACCACTACATCGAGACGAGCACGGTCAACTTCCGTACGGAGCCGCAGACCCCCGACGAATGGACCACGGACTTGTTGCACCTGAGGGAGCGTTACCCGTGGCTCGTCGCCGAGGTGGACGGCGTTGTCGCCGGAATCGCCTACGGCGGCCCGTGGAAGGCCCGCAACGCCTATGACTGGACGGCCGAGTCGACGGTCTACGTCTCGCACCGCCACCAGCGGCTGGGACTGGGCTCCACGCTGTACACCCACCTGCTGAAATCCATGGAAGCCCAGGGCTTCAAAAGCGTGGTCGGCGTCATCGGGCTGCCCAACGAGCCGAGCGTGCGGCTGCACGAGGCCCTCGGCTACACCGCGTGCGGGACCCTGAAGGCAGCCGGCTTCAAGCACGGGAACTGGCACGACGTGGGGTTCTGGCAGCGGGACTTCGCGCTGCCGGTACCGCCTCGCCCGGTCCGGCCCGTCACAGAGATCTGAGCGGAGAGCGCATGGCGTCGTCGGAGTTGGAACTGGTGCGGGAACTGATCGAGCTCAACTGGCATACCCGCACCGGCGATGTGGAACCGAGGCGGATCGCCTACGACCGTGCCCAGGACGCCCTCGGCGACCTGGGGCTGCCGCCCGGGGAGACGGTCGCAATCGGTGACTGCACCGCGGAGTGGGTAAGGCCCGCCCAGGAGGACGGCAGGACACTGCTCTACCTGCACGGTGGGTCGTACGCCCTCGGTTCGCCGCAGTCACACCGCCACCTGTCCAGCACCCTCGGCGCGGCAGCCGGCGCGGCGGTGCTCGCCCTCCACTACCGCAGGCCGCCCGAGTCGCCCTTCCCCGCGGCGGTCCAGGACGCGGTGGCGGCCTACCGCACGCTGCTGGACCAGGACTGTGCGCCGGATCGGATCACCCTGGCCGGCGACTCGGCCGGAGCCGGCCTCGCCGTGGCCGCCCTCCAAGTCCTGCGGAACGCCGGGGACCCCCTGCCGGCCGCCGCGGTGTGCATCTCGCCCTGGGCCGACCTGACCTGCGCGGGCGAGTCGCACACCACCCGCAGGGACAGGGAGATCCTCCTCGACACCGAGGACCTGCTCCGCATGGCCGCCCGCTACCTGGCCGGAACCGACCCCAGGAACCCCCTCGCCTCACCCGTGTACGGAGATCTGACCGGCCTGCCGCCCCTGCTCATCCAGGTCGGCTCCGAGGAGGTTCTCTACGACGACGCCCGGGCGCTGGAGCGGGCGGCGCTCAAGGCGGGCGTACAGGTCACCTTCGAGGAGTGGCCGCAGATGTTCCACGTCTGGCACTGGTACCACCCGGTGTTGCCCGAGGGACGAGAGGCCGTCGAGGCGGCGGGCGCGTTCCTGCACCGCGTCACCCGGGGGGGCACGGCATGACCGATTGGATACAGAGCGTCGCGGCGCCCGACGCGGTCGCCCGTGTGGTCTGCCTGCCCCGAGCGGGCGGCAGCGCGCGGGACTTCGACCGGTGGCGAACCTCCCTGGGCGCGCGAATAGAGCTGGCCGCCATCCAACTGCCGGGGCGGCTCGACCGGTTCGGCGAACAGCCGCTGAACGACCTGCACCGGATCGCCGAGGAGGTCGGCGCGGCCCTCACGACACTCCCCCCGCGCCCGTACGTCCTCTTCGGCGACTGCATGGGCGCCCTGGTAGCCTTCGAGACGGCATGTGTCCTGCGACGGCTCGGCGCCGCACCCCCGGCCTGTCTCGTCGTCGCCTCCTACCCGGCGCCCGACAGGATGCGCACCGAACGCCGCTACAGCGACGGCAGCGCCGAGGACCTGCGCAAAAGGCTGCGCGAAGTCGGTGGTGTGCCGCCCGCTGTGCTGGATGAGGACGAGTTGTTCGAGCTGATGCTGCCCATGCTGCGCGCGGACTTCGAGGCGTTCGAGAGCTACCGGTACCGGCGGACCGACCCGCTCCCGTCGGCCGTCCACGCGCTCGTCGGCGCCGAGGACCCGTATGTGACGGTCGCCGACCTGGACGGCTGGCGGCGCCACACCACCGGGGAGTTCACCGCGCGAGCTTTGCCCGGGGGCCACTTCTTTCTGCACGAGAGCGACGCGGCGGTCTCCCTCGTCCGGGACCTCGCGCTGGCCGCTGCACGATCGCCCGAGCCGGGGAGGGAGGGATGACCAGGGCGGGCCGGGCCGACCCGGCGCGGTGGCTGCGCGCCCACCGGACCGTTCCCGACCCGGCCGTCCGGCTGGTCTGCTTTCCGCACGCCGGCGCCGGGCCCGGCGTCTACCGCCCGTGGGTGCCGGAGATGCCGGACGGCACCGAACTGTGGGCGCCGCGCTATCCGGGACGTGAGGACCGGCTGGCCGACCCCTTCGCCGACAGCCTGGCCGGCCTCGCCGACGACATCGCGGACGCCATCGCCGTGGGATTCGGCCCTGAGGTCCCCCTCGCTCTTTTCGGCCACAGTATGGGCGCGGTCGTCGCCCACGAGGTCGCCGTGCGGCTGGAGAGCGCCCACGGCATGCAGCCCGTACTGCTCGCCGTCTCGGCGCGCGAGGGCCCGCTCGAGGCCGGCAACGCCGGTCTGCACCTGCTCGACGACGACGGCCTGCTCGCCCGTACCCGCCGCATGGGCATCCAGCCGCACGCCGACGCCTACGCCGATCCGGAGCTGCGGGGGCTGCTGCTGCCCGTGCTGCGCGACGACTGCCGACTGCTGGAGACCCATCCGCTCCTGCCCGTGACGCGTGTGCGTGCACCCGTGCTCGCCCTCGCCGGGAGGGAGGACCGGGCGAGCCCGCGGGACCTGATGTGGTCCTGGGCCCGGATCACCACCGGCGGCTTCCGGCTGCTGGAGCTGCCCGGCGACCACTTCTATCCGTTCTCCCACACCAGGGAGCTGTTGTCGGAGCTCGTGCCGGCCCTGTCCGAGGAGAACCGCGCATGGCACTGAGAGACCCGGATCCGGCCGCCGCACCCCCGCGGACGAGGCATTGGCTCCAGCTGCTGAGCGGGGGAGTGGGACACACCGTCGAGTCGCACGACTGGTACGTCTACACCTTCCTCGCCGTCTACTTCGCCGACGACGTCTTCCCCAAGTCGTCGGGCGATCCCCTGGTACCGCTGCTCAACAGCTTCGCCATCTTCGCCGTCGCCTTCGCCGCCCGTCCGGTCGGCGCGGTGGTGATGGGCGCCTACGCCGACCGCTTCGGCCGCCGCAGTGCACTGCTGGTGACGATCGTCCTCATGGGGCTGGGCAGTCTGCTGATCGGACTGACCCCCGGCTATGCGACCGCGGGGCCGCTCGCGCCCGCCGTGCTGGTGGTGGCCCGGCTGCTCCAGGGCTTCTCGCTCGGCGGTGAGTACGGCGCTGCGGTCACCTTCCTCGTCGAATCGGCCGGCCCCCGCCGTAAGGCGCTGTTCGGCAGCTTCCAGTATGTCGCCTCCTCGGCGGGGCACATCATGGCCGGCCTGTCCACGCTGGGCGCCGTGTGGATCTCGGGCGACGGCATGGACCGGTGGGGCTGGCGGCTGCCCTTCCTGTGGGGTGCCGTGCTGTGCCTCGCGGGACTGGTCATCCGCCGTACCGCCCAGGAGACGTTCCGGCCTGAACCCGGCGACAGCGGTACGAAGGCCCGTTCGGGGGCGTTCGCGGCCCTGCGACACCATCCCCGGCGGGCGCTGCTGGTCGTCGGCCTCACCACGGGGGGCACCGTCTCCTTCTACACGTGGACCACGTTCCTGCCCGCTTACGCCACCGTGAACGCCGACGCCGACAAGGAGAGCGCGGTCCTGGCCGGCACTTTGTCCTTGATCTTCTTCGGACTGATCCAGCCGCTCGGGGGCCTGCTCGGCGACCGGGTCGGCGCGCGACGGATGATGATCGCGTTCGGCGCCTCCGCCGCAGTCCTCACGGTGCCCCTGCTGGCAGCGCTGTCCTCGTCGTTCTGGTCGGTGCTCGTGGTGCAGTGTGCGGGCATGTTCCTGCTCACCGCGTACACCTCGGTCGCCGGGACGGTCAACGCCCAGCTCTTCCCCAGGGAATTGCGCGGCCGGGGCATCGGCCTGCCCTACGCCGGGGCCGTGGCGTTGTTCGGCGGGACGGCGCCCTACATGGGCACCTGGCTCAAGTCCGTCGGTGACGGCGGCATGTTCCCTTGGTATGTGGGGATCCTGTGTGCGGTGACCGGGGTGGCGGCGATGTGTCTGCCCCGCGCTTCGACGGCTGATGGGGGCGTATCGTCCGACGGGACGGGGGCTCTTCCGCGGCAGCACTTGCGCGGCTGAAGGATTTTCCTCGGCGTGCCGCGCGAACAGGACGATAGTGGGGACTGCGTCTACCGCATTTGATGTTTCCGGCGTGGAAAATTTCCGGACATCTCATCCAGGCGGGTCGGACCGCCTTGTGTGGATGTACCAGCCCGCTAAACTCATGGATTACCTGTAAACCAGTGCGCCAAGGGTGCCGCACGCAGCTCCAGGGGAGGTGGCCGCTTTGGCCATCCGATCAATAGCGGCATACGGGATTTCGAACGGGCGGGCCGGCAGGGGTGCGGCCGACCGGATTTCCGGCAGGAAAGGCTCGTGGTCCCTGCCGTGCGCCGGCGGCCAAGGGCAGGACACCGAGGCCGTGGTCGCCGAGCTGCTCGCCGCCCACCGGAAGGCGATGGATGATCAGGGCAAGCTCCTCGAAGCACTGGAAGCGGCACTCGCCGAGCTGGTGAGCGACGCCGCGCCGCAGCCGGACCAGGCCCTGGGGACGGCGGACAGCAAGGTGGTGGACCTCGCCCGCGGGAGCGCTCTTCTGCCCACGGCCGGCACCGAGGTGCTGCTCTGCCTGGACCCGGCGGACCTGGAACGGGATCGCTTCAGCGGGATGCTGCGGTACGTACGCGAGGCGTCTTCGCGAAGCGTGGGAATTCGGTGCATCTGCGCGGAGTCGATGGTGAACGTTCCGGGCGGGCGGGCGCACATCAGCGATCTCCAGGATGCCGGAGCGGAAGTCCGGGTGATCCCGTTGCTGCCCTTCCGCGTCCTCCTCGCCGATCACCACATCGTCTACATGCAGATGGTCGGCCGGGACGGCGACGACATGGAGCTGGAGGTCTCCAACCCGAGCGTCAGTCGATTTGTGCGCCAGATCTTCGATTACTGTTGGGTGGCAAAATCATCGCTAAAAATCGCTAAAGACGAGGGCGATCTGGGTGATTTTTCGGAGCGTGAGCTCATTATCCTGCGTATGCTCGCCAATGGAATGAAGGACGAGGCCATGGCGCGCGCCCTCGGAGTCTCAACCCGTACGCTCCGGCGAGTGATAACGGACGTCATGGGAAAACTCAATGTAAGCAGTCGATTTCAGTTGGGGGTGAGGGCTACGGAATACCGCCTGCTAGGGGCGCCCATCTCCCGCGGCTGAGGCGAGGCCCGCACCGCAGGTGACGAGGACGGCCAGTACCAGGAACGCTCCGGAATAGCCGCTCAGGGCGGCGGCGAGCAGGGCCCCGGCCGCGGGTGCCGCGGCGAGGGCAGCCGCCGCGGGGGCGGTGGCGAAGGCGTTGAGCGTCGCGTAGCGCCCGGTCCCCCATCGGTCGCTCACGGCTGTGGCCTGGAGCAGCGTGAACATCCCGCGGACGGCGCCTGTCGCCACGGCCCCCGCGAACAGCAGCGGCACCGGCCCGGGAACCAGCGCCAGGAGGGCGATCGACAGGGCGCCGCTCGCCAGCAGGACCGCCATCCGGTGATGCGGTGAGGTTCTGCGGGTCAGGGTCGGGTAGCCCAGCCGCCCGAGGATCTGCCCCACCCCGCACAGGGAGAGGCCCGCGGCCGCGGTGGCGGTGTCGAGACCGCGCTCGATCAGGAACGGGACCAGGTTCAGTGTGGTGGCGTACAGGCTGAGGGCCGCCAGCGCCAGGGCGGTCGCCAGGAGCGTGAACTCCCGGCTGAGGACCACGGGCCGTATGTCGGAGAAAGCGGTGCCGGACCGCGGGCTCGCGGTCCCGGGCCAGGGCAGCCTCAGACAGAACCAGTGCAGCGGCGTCGCGATGACGAGCAGGACGGCCGCGAGGAGCAGGAACGTGGCCCGCCAGCCCAGATGGCGCACCAGGAGCGCCGTCACGGGGGCGAAGACGACGCTGGCCAGTCCTCCGGCGAGGGACAGCAGAGTCAGGGGGCGCAGTCGGCGGGGGCCGTACCAGCGGGTGAGGGCGGCGAACGCCGGCGGGTAGAGCGCCATGGACTGGGCGATCCCCACCAGTGCCCAGGCCGCGGTGAACCACGCCAGCCTCGGCGCGGTGGCCACCGCCACCAGCGACAGGCAGCCCAGCACCGACCCCGAGCTCATCACCCACCGGGGCCCGTACCGGTCCAGCAGACGCCCCACGGGGATGCCGGCCACCGCGCTGGTGATCAGCCCCAGCGAGAAGGCGCACATGGTGGCCGTCGTCGGCCAGCCGGTCGCCCGCACGATGCTCGGCAGGCTCACCGGGAACGCGTAGTAGAGCGTCCCCCAGCTGGCGATCTCCGTGATGGACAGCGCGATCAGCGCCGAGCGCGGGTCGGGTCGGGCGCGCTGCACTTCCCCGTGTTTCTCTAAAGAGAAAATCACATCGCTATAGTAATACAATGAGCGTTTTCAGCGGGGCCACCGATCGAGTGATGGCCTCGGTGCCCGCAACGGACAGGGCCCCTGCGCCGTTGGGTGAGGTGTTCGAAGTCTCA
>NZ_JBEZUP010000050.1:0-38822 GCF_040636485.1 Streptomyces sp. NPDC038707 | reverse complement strand
GGCGACGCCCTGTCCATCGGCGGCAACCACCTCATCCACGCCCTGCGCCGCAACGTCAACCTGAAGATCCTGCTGTTCAACAACCGGATCTACGGACTCACCAAGGGCCAGTACTCCCCCACCTCCGAGGTCGGCAAGATCACCAAGTCGACACCGATGGGCTCCCTCGACGCCCCCTTCAATCCCGTGTCGCTCGCGATCGGGGCCAATGCGTCCTTCGTCGCGCGCTCCGTCGACTCCGACCGCAAGCACCTCACGTCCGTCCTGCGGGCCGCGGCCGAGCACGCCGGAACCGCGCTCGTGGAGATCTACCAGAACTGCAACATCTTCAACGACGGCGCCTTCGAGGTCCTCAAGGACAAGCAGCGGGCGCAGGAGAGCGTGATCCGGCTCGAGCACGGGCAGCCGATCACCTTCGGCGCCGAGGGCTCCAAGGGCGTCGTGCGCGACCCGGCCACCGGCGACCTCGAGGTGGTCGACGTCACCGAAGGCAACCGGGCCGAGGTCCTCGTCCACGACGCCCACACGGCCTCGCCGACCTTCGCGTTCGCCCTGTCCCGGCTCGCCGACCCGGACACCCTGCACCACACGCCCATCGGCGTCTTCCGCGACATCCGCCGCCCCGTCTACGACGTCCAGATGTCCGACCAGCTCGACGCCGCCATCGAGAGAGACGGCAAGGGCGACCTCGCCGCGCTCCTCGCCGGCGGCGACACCTGGACCGTGAGGAGTCCGGCATGACCTACGTGATCGCGCAGCCCTGTGTCGACGTGCAGGACAAGGCCTGTGTCGACGAGTGCCCCGTCGACTGCATCTACGAGGGCCCGCGCAAGATGTACATCCAGCCGGACGAGTGCGTGGACTGCGGCGCCTGCGAACCCGTGTGCCCGGCCGAGGCGATCTTCTTCGAGGACGCCGTCCCGGCGGAGTGGGCCGGATACCGCACCGCCGACCGGGAGATCTTCGCCGAGGTGGGTTCGCCGGCCGGGGCCGCCGGCGTCGAACCGTTCGCCGCGGACCACCCGGTGGTGGAGCGGGAACCGGTGAGCGAACCGCGCTAGGCGCCGGGGGCCGAGCCTTCAGGCAGGAGGCGGCCTTCACCTCCTCTCCCGTGGTTCTTCAGTGGGGCGGGAGACGGTGATGACGAGAGCACCCCGATGCTCGCCGACGCCACCGCGCGCCATCGTCCGGACTCCGTCACAGAGGACTCTCTCCATGAATCTCTCCTCCTCACCGTCCACCGCCCCGTCGACCGGCCCGACCTCCGCCCCGTCCCCCGGCTCGCCGGCCGCCGGTCGGGCCGGTGCGGTCACGGACGTCGCGCCGTTGCAGGTGCCGCCGCCCGCGGCGGTCTTCCTCGGGCCGCACCACCTCGTCCACCGGCCGGACACCCCGGAGGGCTTCCTGCTGTCCGCCACCCCTCCCGGCCGGCACCGTTTCGGCTTCTCCGCCCGTCTGTCCGAGGGGCATCCGCTGTGCTCCGACTCCACCGCCCCGTTCCACGACATGCTGTACCCGATGGAATCGCTGCGGCAGATGGCGATCTTCGCGGCCGGCCGCTACTTCCGGGTCCCCGCCGACCGGCGGATCCTGCTCGCCGACTGCGCGTTCGCCATCACCGGCCTGTCCTCGTGGCAGCGTGACGCGCCCGCCGACGCCCGGCTCACGCTCGACCTCGACCTGACACCGGCCGACGTGGTCAACGGAGTGCCCCGGTCGATGGACTGCGGCGCCTCGATCAGCATCGACGACGAGGAGTGCGGGACGGTCCGGGCCCGGCTGGTGTTCCTGATGCCGGGCGTCTACCGCAACCACCGGGCCGACTCGCGCAGGGAGAGCGAGCTGACGGCGGACGGCAACAGCGGGCTGCCGCCCGGGCACGGGACCCCGGGTGCCGAACTCGTCGGACGGTGCAGTCTGCGCAACGTACTGATCGGGCTGCCTCTGGAGGAGGACGACGAGTCCCTGACCTTCCCGGTCAACATCCCCGCCGCCCGTGAGGTGCTGCCCGACTCGGGGTCGGAGGTGCCGGCCGCACTGTTCCTCGAAGCGTCCCGCCAGGCAGCGCTGTTCGGGGTCGGTGAACTGTACGGCCTCACGCCTGGGCACGCCGTCCTGACCCGGTGGGAAGCCGTGTTCCGCGGCTTCGCCGAGCCGGGCCTGCCGCTCGTGTGCTCGGTGCGGCCGCAGCACCGGGGCGCGCCGGGCGAGGTGCTCCGGGACGCCGCGGGGCGCCCCTTCGCGGAGCTCTCCATCGTGTTCACCCAAGGGATGCGGGTGGTGGCGGAGGTCAGCACCTCCGTCCTGCAGATCTGCTGACGGCCGCGCACCGGTGGGGGCGGGCACACACAAGGAGCAACCATGCGCTTTCAGGTACTGGGCCCGGTGCGGATGTCGCCGCGCACACCGACGGCGGCCAAGCCGCGCGTGGTCCTGGCGACCCTGCTGGTGAAGAACAACAGCGTCGTGTCCGCGCACAGTCTGATCGACGAGTTGTGGGGGACGACGCCGCCGCGCACCGCGTCCACGACCCTTCAGGTGTACGTGTCGCACCTGCGCAAGGCGCTCACGGCCCCCGGCAGACCACCGGGCGCCGGCGAACAGCCGCTGCTGACCCGGCCGCCGGGCTACCTCATGCGGGTGGCGCCCGAGGAACTCGACCTGTTCCTTTTCGAGTTGCTGCGCGCACGGGGACGGTCCGCGTACGACGAGCGGAACTACGACGACGCGTCCCGGCTGCTGAGCGAGTCCCTGGCCCTGTGGACGGGCCCGGCACTGTCCGGCATCCCGCAGGGCGCCGCGCTCCAGTCCACGGCGATCCGGCTGGACGAGCTGCGCTCGGAGACTCTGGAGCAGCGGATCAGCGCGGATCTGAAACTGGGCCGCCACCAGGAACTGATCGGTGAACTGATGGCGCTGGCCCACGAGTTCCCGATGCGCGAGAGCCTGCACGGGCTGCTCATGGTGGCGCTGTACCGGGCCGGGCGGCAGTCGGACGCCATCCAGGCCTACCACCGGATCCGCCGCACGCTCGTGGACGAGCTCGGGGTGGAGCCCGACAGCTCGCTCAAGCGCATCCTGGCCCGGCTGCTCGCCTCCGATCCGGCACTCGCCTGGCATCCGGCGCGCGACCGGACCGGCACCCCCGCACCGGACCCCCGCGCGGCCGCCGAGGCCACGCAGGCGTCGCCCGCCGACCTGCGTCCGCCGCTGTGGCTGCCGCCCCCGCTCGCCGACTTCACGGGCCGCGCCGAGGAACTCGAACAGTGCACCCGGCTGCTCACCGGGACCGGTCGCTCGGCTCCCCGCATCGTGGCCGTCTCGGGACGGCCCGGCGTCGGCAAGACCGCCCTGGCCGTACAGCTGGCCCGCCGGATCGACGGGTTCGCGGCCGGCCGGGTGCTGGTGCCGCTGCGGGACTCGGCCGGACGGGCCCTGACCGCGCCTGCCGCCATGGCCGCGCTGCTGCGCCGTCTGCTGCCGCCGGGCCCGGACGGTCCCGCGGCCGTCCCCGACGGACTCGACGAGCTCGCCGACCGGCTGCAGCACATCACCCGTGGCCGGGAACTGCTCCTCGTCCTCGACGACGCGGTGTCCGAGGCCCAGATCCGGCCGCTGCTCGCCGCGGTGCCGGACGCCGCTGTCCTGCTCACCGGCCGCCGCCCGCTGGCCGCCCTGGAACACGCCCGGCACCTGGTGCTGGACGGGCTCGGGCAGGAGGAGGCCGAGTCGCTGCTGCTCACCACCGGGGGCCCGCGGATGGCGCAGGACCCGGCGGCGGCGACCCGGATCGCCCGGCTGTGCGGACGGCTGCCGCTGGCGCTGCGGGTCGCGGCGGGCGGGGCGGCCGTGCAGCCGCACTGGCAGGCGGCCGGACTCGCGCGCCGGCTGGAGGACGAGCGCACCCGGCTCGCCGCGCTGTCGCTGGGCGACCTGGACGTGCGCAGCAGCCTGCTCACCGCCTACCACGAGGTGTCGGAGGCCGACCGGCACGCGTTCCGCCGGCTGGGTCTCGCGCCGGTGCCCGACTTCCCCGCGTGGGCCGCGCAGTCCCTGCTGGGCACCGCACCCGAGGCCGCGGAGGGGCTCCTCGGCGCGCTCGTGCGCGCCCAGCTCCTCGACGTGCGCCAGGAGTCCGGGCCGGACCCCGTCCCCGGCGGGGGCGTGCGGTACGGCTACCACACGCTGCTGCGCTCGCTGGCCCTGGAGATGCTGGCCGAGGTCGACGGCGAGGAGGCCGTGGCGGAGACGGTCGGCCGGCTCGGCCGGGCCTTTCTGCTGCGGGCCAGGGCCGCCGACGCGCGGCTGGCCCCCGGCCGGGACCGGCTGGCGGGCGTGCTGGAGACGGCCTGCGGGGAACTGCCGCCGCAGGACAGCGCGGTGAGCACGCCGCTGCGCTGGTTCCGGACGGAGTCGGCGGGGCTGCTCGAGATGGTGCGGCGGCTGCACGCGGCCGGACTGTGGGGACTGACCTGCGCACTGGCATCGGCGACGAGCGGATACTACGAGGCCTGCGGGGTGTGGGACGACTGGCGGATCGGCCATGAGCTGGCGGTCGACGCGGCCCGCCGCAGCGGTGACGCGCTCGCGGAGGCCACGCTGCTGCGCTCGCTGGGCGATCTGGCGTGGCAGCGCCGGGACGCCGCGCGGGCCGTGGACCACCATCGGCACGCGGCGCGGCTGTTCGCGCTCACCGACGACGGGATCGGGGCGGCCCGCTGTGCCGCCGGGGAGGCCGACGTGCTGCTGGGGCAGGGCGAGTTGGGGCGGGCGGACGCGCTGTACCGGCAGGCACTCGAGCGGGCCGCGGCCGAGGGGGACACCCGCGGGTGCGCGGAGGCCGAGCGTGGCCTGGCGCTGGTCGCGCTCCTGACGGGCCGGCCCGCCGACTGTCTCGACTCGCTCGAACGGTGCGCGGGCGCGGCCCGTGCGCTGGGCGACGTCCGCTGGCACGGTTACGCGCTGCGGCTCGGCGGGCAGGTGCGTGCCGCGGGGCGAGGCACCGTCGCGTGGCCGTACCTCGAAGTGCGGCCCGGTGTGTGGCTGATGAGCGAGGGGCCGGTGGCCGCGGCGTCGCCGACCGCCGGCTGACGGGGGCGGCCCGGGCAGACGGCGGCCCCGTCGCGTCCTGAGGGACGTGGCGGGGCCGTGTGCCGCGGGTCAGGCCGGGCGCAGCGCGCGCAGGGTGGCCGGGTCGAGATCTGGGAGACCGGGCCGGCGGGGTGCCGGACGGCGGTTCCGGAGCATCTCGCGCCACTGTTCGGGGCTGAAGCCGGCCGGCTGCGTCGTGGTGATGAAATCGCGCAGCACCGACAGGAACCGGTCGGGGTCGCTGCGGAAGGGGAAGTGGCCCGCTTCCTCGAAGATCTCCAGCCGGCTTCCCGGCATCGAGACGTGTCCGAGGCCGGCGTGCAGGGCCGGGACGACCCGGTCCCGGCCGCCCCAGACCAGCATGGTGGGCATGCCCTGGGCCAGGTAGCACCGGTCGAGCATGGTGCCGACCTGTCCGCGCCAGTCGACGACGGCGCGCAGGGTGCGGACGAACGCGTTGCGCGAGGTGGCGTCCGGCAGGGCGTCGACGACACGCAGCAGGTCGGGGGCGTCGACGGCGAGGTCGGTGCCCAGCCACTGCATGACCTTGACGGCGGCTCCCACCTGCCAGCGCATGGTGGGCAGTCGCAGCATCTGCAGGACCAGTTCGGCCCCGGGCAGGGACGCGGCCCGCAGCAGCGGGGTGACGTGCCGGCTGACGCCGCCGGTGCCGACCAGAACGAGGCGCTCGCACCGTTCGGGGAACTGGTAGGCGAACTGCATCGCCACGGCACCGCCCAGGGAGTGCCCCACGATGGTGGCGCGTTCGACGCCGAGGACGCTCAGCAGGTCCCGCATGCCGTTGGCGTAGGCGGCCAGGGAGTAGTCGGCCCGCGGTTTGTCGGAGTGCCCGTGGCCGAGCAGGTCGGGGGCGATGACCCGGTGGCTGCGGGCGAGGCCGGGCATGACGTCCCGCCAGGTGTCGGACGAGTCGCCGATGCCGTGGATCAGGAGGACGGCGTCGCCCTTGCCGGCCATCCGGAAGGCCCTGCGGTGGCCGTGCACGGTGCGGTGGCGCAGCCGGATGCCGGCGCCGCGGGGGCCGGGGGGTACGGACTGTGCGGACAGGGACACGGACGTCATGCCTCCTCGTGCCGCCCGTGGCGGGTGTGGCCGCGGCGGCCGTCGCTCGTGAACGGCGCCGGTGCGGGCGGCCGGTGCCGGGTGGTCGTCAGATCGCTCTCGATGACACCGAGCGAGGCGAGCGACTGCCAGGGGCGTACCGTTCCGGTCGTGGCCTTGGGTGTGGGTCCGTCAGTCATGGCTGCGTCTCCTCGACGTCCGTACGGGCGAATGGGTTCGGTGGTGTCCTCTTCGGGTGTGGTGCGGTGCTGGTGCGTGGCCGGGCGGGATGCGGGTCAGCGCCGGCGGCCGGTGAGCCGGGACAGCAGCAGCTGGGAGAAGAGCCAGCTCCGCATCGCGCCGAGGTGGCCGGGAGAGCCGTGCACGTCGTCGAACGTCTTGACGCGCAGGTCGGGCAGGGCGGCGAGGAGCCCGCGCTCGGCGGCGGGGATGATCTCGTCGCGGCTGCTGGCGACGTACCGGACGGGCACGCGCACCCGCCTCAGCCGGTCGGCTGTGAGGGCGTGTCGGGGCAGGGCGGACCACAGGGCGCCGGGGTCGGGGGCGCCGGTGAGCCGGCACAGTGTGTCGACGGTGATGCGGGGGATCCCGGGGCGCCGGCCGGTGTCGGTGAAGAAGGCTCCGACGGGTGCCCCGACCGTGAGGATGCGGCGGATCCGGGTGTCCTCGGCCGCGGCGTGCAGGGCGAGGTTGCCGCTGAAGCTGAGGGTGAGCAGGGAGGTGTCGGTGACGTCCGCCCGGTCGGCCAGCTGGTCCAGGAGGTGCGGGAGCAGCTCCCAGGAGTCCGGCCGGTAGGTCAGGGTGTTCTCGCCGACGCCGGGGAACTCGGTGACGACGGCGGCGTATCCGAGCCGAGCGAGCAGGGGCAGCAGGGGCGCCCACTGTTCCTTGACGCTGACGATGCCGCCCATGACGACCAGCAGGGGGCGGCGCCGGGCGGGGTGCAGGCCGGCGGTCCAGCAGGCCATGCGGCCGTTCTGGAAGGGGATCTCCAGCCGCTCGATGGCGCGGTCGCGGCGCCAGGTGTCGAAGGACTCGACGCCGAGCCGTCCCGCGGCGGCCCTGACCGGGTCGCCGTGGTAGGGGAAGCGGGCGAGCGCGAAGTGGGCGCAGGCCTCCAGGTGGCGGCCGCGGACCGCGGCGGCGCGGCCGGCCCGGGTCCAGGTGACGGCCCAGGAGTCGGGGTCGCCGGGCCGGTCGTTGCTGATCCCGGACAGGACGCGGGCGGCCTTGCCCGGCGCCATGCCCTGTCCCCGGGCGTGCAGGAGGGCGAACTCCTTGAGCTCCGGCAGAGGATGCTCGGTCACGCGTGGTCGTTGCAGTTCCTGTCGGTCCATGATGGCTCCCCGCTGTATGCGGTCAGTGTCCGGGCCGCCGCTTGCGGGCCGGTTGTATCTCGGGTGCCGGCGGTCGGTTCACCACCAGTCGCCGCGCTCGCTCCGGTCGTCCTCCTCCTGCCCGAGCACCTCGGCCAGGGCGTCGACGATGCCGGCGTCGAGCATGGTGTGCGCCTGCGTGTCGGTGGTGACGCCGAACCCCGAGTCGCCCACGGCGACGCTGACCGTGTACCGGTCGAGCAGTCCGTAGGTCCGGAAGGACCACTCGTTGCCCGAGCCGGGGGTGCCGTCGGGGCGCCGCACCTCGGTCGGGGTGCCGTCGGTGTCGAACCCGAAATCCGTGAAGCGGAACTGCATGCCGAGTCCGATGGCCTTGCTGTAGGCCTCCTTGAGCGTCCACAGCCGCACCATGGCCGGGTCCCGCTCGTCGTCCGCCATCGCCTCGATCCGCTCGGCCTCGTGCGGGGTGCACAGGTGCCGGCCGAGTCCTGCCCCGTACAGGGTGCGGTCGGAGCGTTCGGCGTCCACGCCGATGACGGCGCCGGTGGCGAGTCCCACCAGGAGCAGGTCCTCGGTGTGGCTGAGGCTGATCTGCACGCCGTCGTAGCCGTGCAGGTACGGGCGCCCCGAGGGGGTGTAGCCGAGTTCCACCGACTGCGGCGGCACGTGCAGCGCGGCGCCCGCGGCGAATTTCAGGAGCACCCGTGACGAGGCGAACCGGGTGCGCACCTCGGGATGGGTCAGGTCCAGGTAGCGGGACCAGTCCCGGCCGAGCAGCGCGCGCAGCCGCGGCCCCCCTGCTCTCTCGGGGCGCCAGTCGTCCAGGCGTGCGTAGAGGATCGCGGTGGCGTGGGTGGCGAGGTCACGCCGGACGCTGTTCCAGTCCCCGCGCGGCCCGGTGATCTCGATCGGTTCGCCGAACGTCCGGCTCGGGGAGGGTTTCCCTGGAGCCGTCATCGAATTCCTCCATGGTCTGGCGGAGATCGCCGAGCAGGTCGGCGGCGGCCGCCCCGTCGATCACCCGGTGGTCGAATGTGAGCCCGAGCCGCATGACGGGCGCCGCCACGACCCGTCCGTCCCGTACGACGGCCCGGTCCACGACGCGTCCCGCGCACAGGGTGACGGCGGTGCCGCCGGCGGAGTGGAACCCGTCGACGGTGCCGTGTCCGAGGGAGCTGACCGACACCGTGCCGAAGATGCCGGGGCGGCGGCGCGGGTCGCGCAGGGCGGCGGCGAAGGCCGCCCGGCCGAGGGGGACGGGCAGCCGTCCCAGCATCCGCACGCCCTTGAACTCCGGGAGGGCGGCGGTGTCCTCGCCCCGGTAGCGGTCGACGTGTTCCTGGACCTGGTCGAGCGAGAGCGTCTCCAGTCCGGGCACCAGGGCGGAGAGCACGGTGCGCTCGCCGTCGACGGTGCGGTCCAGGGCCAGCTTCGCGGTCACCGGGCCGAACCGTACGGTCCGGGGCCGGCGCAGAGGGGACGGCCAGCCCGGTGCCATCACCGCGTTGGCCTCGGGGTGGCGGGCCATGGACCGCCCGGTGGCGTGCAGCAGGTAGCTGACGACGGAGTAGCGGGTGCCGTCGGCGCGGGCGGCGGCCCGGTGGGCCTGGATCCGGGTCATGTCGATGTCGGTGTCCAGGTGCACGGGCCGCTGTCCGGCCGCCCACTCCAGGAAGTACAGGGTGTGGCGGCGGCGGCGTTCCTGGTGCCACCGCGGTGTGCCGGTCATGCCGGGACCGCCAGTTCGTAGAACCGGTGCAGGCTGCGGGCCTCCAGGACCCGGCCGACGGGGACGGCGCGGCCGGTGGCCAGCTCCACCGCGGTGACGAGCTTGAGCAGGTGCAGCGAGTCCCATTCGGGCAGTTCGTCGAAGTCCGCGCTGACCTGCTCGTCGGTGACGGGCAGGCCCAGTTCGTCGCGGACGGTCGTGACGAAGTCGGCCAGGCTGTAGGCGGGGTGTGTGGTGGTCATATCCTCTCCAGGGCGAAGCCGGCTTTGATCCACTTGCTGGACTCGACGGCGACGGCGAGTGCCTTCTGGCCGGCCGTCATCTTCTCCAGGAGCCGCTCGATCTGCAGGAACGGCAGTGCGTTGCCGTTGTTGCCGGTGTCGGCGACGCAGGAGATCTCGGTGGCCGAGGGCACGTCGAGCTGTTCGGTGATCTTGCGGGTCATCCGGCCGGACAGCTGCGGCGGCAGGATGTAGTCCAGCTCGTCCTGGCCCCAGTCGAGTTCGCCGAGCAGTTCCCACAGGATCTCCACGGCCATCACCGGGACGTGCTCCTCGATGGCCTTGTAGTCCTCGGTGAGGGCCTGCCGGTCGTCGTGGCGGTCGGCGAGGCCGAACCACTCGATGACCTGGCCGGGCTTGCGGCCCAGACCGGTGAAACGGTTCAGGACGTGCCGCAGGACGACCTGGGCGCCGCGCGGCTCGTCGGTGAGGACCGCGGCTCCGGCGCCGTCGCCGAACAGCACGAAGTTGACCAGGTCGCTGGGTGCCGCCTTGGTGAGGTCGCGGTCGATGTCGAGGTGCTTGCTGCACACGTCGCCGCCGATGACCAGGCCGGTGCGGTACTCGCCGGAGGCGATGAGGGTGCGGCCCAGGCTCAGTGCCTGCACCGCGCCCGCGCAGCCGGACTGCAGCTGGAACGTGGGCACCTGGTCCAGGCCGAGCAGGTCGGCGACGTTGTTGACGGTGGCCGGCATCAGGGTGTCCGGGGTGGCGGTGCCGAGGACGACGAAGTCGATGTCGGCCGGGTCCACCCCGGCGGCGGCGATGGCACGCTCGCCCGCCTGGGCGCACAGGTCGGCCAGCGACCAGCGCACCGCACCGGTCCTTAGGTCCCGGGCGAAGTGCCGGGTCCTGGTGCCGATGAACATCTCGATCCATTCCTCGTTGGCACCCAGGACCCGGGCCAGTTCGGCGTTGTCGACCGCCTCGCCGGGCAGTGCCGTGCCGACGGAGGCGAGATGGACCCGGCTCTCGTGCGGGTGGTCGCTCATGCTGTCCTCTCCTGGGTGCTGTCGGTGTCGGGAGCGCAGTACTCGCGCAGGAAGTCGACGAGGTCACCGACCGACGCCAGGCGGGGCAGCAGGTCCTGCACCGTCAGTCCGGCGACGGCGGGCAGGCGTTCCTCCAGGCGCTTCTTCAGCTCCATGACCATCACGGAGTCGAAGCCCAGGTCCTCGTAGAGCCGCAGCAGCGGACCGAGTTCGGCCACTTCGTAACCGCCGACCTGTCCGATGGCGGCGAGGGCCGTCTCGGTCACGGGGTCGGCGGGTGCGGGGCGCTCGAGGACGAGCACCGCGGTGTCCGTGCCCCGGCCGGGCTGCCGGGCGGGTTCGTCGGGCACGGCGGCCGGCCGCGGCAGGCCGGAGCGGCGGACCGGGCCCGCGGTCCAGTACCGGTGTTCGTCGCTGAAGGCGTACGGGGTGAGCCGGTACGGTGCCTGGTCGCGCGTCTCGTAGACGCTCTCCCAGCGCGGGTCGAGGCCGCCGCGGTACAGCTCGGCCAGGGTGTCGGCCAGGTCCTGGCCGCCGGAGTCCGCGGCGCGCACCGGGGTGGTGGCGACCGGCCGGGTGCCGGAGGCGGGACGGGGCAGCTTGCGGGTCAGCGAGGACAGGACGGGCGAGGGGCCGATCTCCACGGTGTGGCTGGGGCCGGCGTCGCGCAGCGCGGTGAACGCGTCCGCGAACAGCACCGGCCGGCGGATGTGCGCCACCCAGTAGTCGGCGTCCATCGCCTCGCCGTCCAGGAGCCTGCCGTACAGCGTGGAGTACAGCGGCAGCCGGGGCACTCCCCCGCCGACCTCGCGTGCGATCTCGGCGAACTCGTCGAGCATGGGCTCCATCTGATGGGAGTGGAAGGCGTGCGAGACGCTCAGCGACCTGGTCCGGAACCCGTTCCGCTCCAGCTCCTCGGCCAGGCGCCCCAGCGCCACGGAGTCGCCGGACAGCACGGTGGCGCGCGGTCCGTTGACGACGGCGACGCCGACCTGCGGCTCGTCGGCCAGCAGCGCGGCGAGTTCGGCGTGGCCGGCGGGAACGGCCAGCATGCCGCCGCCCTCGGGCAGTTGCTGCATCAGCGCGCCGCGTGCCGTGATCAGGCGGGCCGCCGCGTCCAGGTCGAACACGCCGGCCAGGCAGGCCGCCGCGTACTCGCCGACGCTGTGGCCCAGCAGCGAGGAGGGCTCCACGCCCAGTTCCTGCAGCGTGCGGCCGAGGGCGTGGCCGACGGCGAACAGGGCGGGCTGCGCCCACCGGGTGAGGTGCACGGCCTCGTCGCCGGTCAGGACGAGGTCGCGTACGGAGCGGCCGGTGTGCGGGAGCAGCGCGGCGTCGGCCTCGTCGAGGAAATGCCGGTACAGCGGCGAGTCCTTGTAGAGGCCGGCGGTCATCCCGGGGTACTGGGAGCCCTGCCCGGTGAACAGGAACGCGGTGCGCGGGGCCGCGCCCGCCTCGCCGGTGAGGCGGGCGAACAGGGCAGGGTCTGCCACGGCCGCGTGCAGGCGCTGGACGAGGGTCGCGGTGTCCGGGGCGCTGACCGCGAAGCGGTGGCGGTGGCCGGACTTGACCCGGTGGGAGTTCCAGCCGACGGCGCCGACGGGGGCCCGCCGGGCGCTCAGTGCGTCGGCCTGCGCGGCGAGGTTGCGGCGCAGGGCCTGCGGGCTGGGCGCGGTCAGGGTGAACAGGGCGCTGCCGATGCCCCGGGGCCGCTCGTCGGTCCCGGCGCCCGGGCGAGCGGCGGCCGACGGTGCGGACTCCAGGATCGCGTGGGCGTTGGTGCCGCCCATGCCGAAGCTGCTCAGTCCGGCGACGCTGGTGCCGCGGGGCAGCCGCAGGGGTGCCTTCAGGAGGCGCAGCCCCTTGCCGCGCAGGTCGAGCCGCTCGTTCTCCTTGGCCGCGAATCTGCTGGCGGGCACGGTGCGGTGGTGCAGGGACAGGGCCACCTTGATGAGTCCGGCGATGCCGGCGGCGCCCTCGGTGTGCCCGAGGTTGCCCTTGACCGAGCCGAGGGCCATCGGCCGGGCGGCGCGTCCCGCGTGGTGGTGGCCGAGGGCCGAGACCTCCATCATGTCGCCGAGCACGGTGCCGGTGCCGTGTCCTTCGGTGAAGGCCACCTGGTCCGGTTCGATCCCGGCCCGCCGGTAGGCGGCTCCGATGACCTCTTGCTGGGACCAGCGGTTGGGGGCGGTGATGCCGTTGCTGCGGCCGTCCTGGTTGACGGCGGTGCCGCGGATGACCGCGTACACCTGCTGTCCGTCGGCGAGCGCGTCCTCCAGGCGGCGCAGGACGACGGCGCCGACGCCCTCGCCGCGGCCGATGCCGTCGGCCTGGGCGCTGAACGGCTTGCACCGGCCGTCGGGCGCGGAGAGTCCGGCCTGGTTGTAGAAGATGGACAGGGCGGGGGTGAGGGCCACGTTGACGCCCGCCGCGAGGGCGTAGTCGCACTCGCCGGACAGCAGGGCGTTGCCGGCCAGGTGCACGGCGACGAGGGACGAGGAGCAGGCCGTGTCCACCGCGAGGCTGGGGCCCTTGAGGTCCAGGTGGTAGGAGATCCGGTTGGCGGTCATGCAGTAGCCGTTGCCGGAGCCGACCTGGGCGCTGACCCGGTCGTAGTCGGTGAGGTGCAGCTGGGCCCACTCGTTGCCCATGATGCCGACGTAGACGCCGGTGGCCGTGCCGGCGAGCTGCTTCGGGGCGATCCCCGCGTCCTCGACGGCGCGCCAGGCACACTGCAGCAGCAGCCGCTGCTGCGGGTCCATGGCGGCCGCCTCGCGGGGGGAGACGGTGAAGAACTCGTTGTCGAAGGCGTCCGGGTCGTCGATGAAGCCGCCTTCGGTGGTGTTGGCGCGGCCTTCCGCCGGGGTCGGCGAGTAAAAGTCCGCGGCGTCCCACCGCTGCCGGGGCACCGAGGAGATCCCGTCCCCCGAGCGCATGAGCAGGTCCCAGTAGGCGCCCGCGTCGGGCGCCCCCGGGAAGCGGCAGTCGAGACCGACTATGGCGATCCGGTCCATCAGCCCGCCGCCGGCTCGGCCAGACTCTGGGCCAGGTGGGTGGCGAGGGCCTGGACCGTCGGGTAGTCCCAGGCGACCGTCGGTTCGAGGATCAGGTCGTAGTCCTCCTCGATGTCGCCGCACAGGCTGAGGGCGGCGACGGAGTCGAGGCCGTACTCGGCCAGGGGCACGCTCGGGTCGATCTCCTGAGGCCTGCGCTTGAGGTAGAGGGCGATGCGGTCGGACAGCCACGTGGTCAGTTCTTCGGTGGTGCGTCCGGTGGTGGGAACGGACATTCTGCGCTCCTCGGAAGGGTTCCTCGGTCGGTCAACTCGACGGGCTGGGAGGGTGTTTCAGCCTGCCAGCGGGGTGTTGTAGAGGTCGTAGCTGCGGGCGTCGCGAAAGCGGCGGAGCACCTCGTCGTGCAGCCGCGTCTCGCAGGTGGCGGGCAGGTCGGGCAGCCGGTGGCCGAGGCGTCGGCCGAGCCGGTGCAGCGCCGCGGCGAGCCAGGCCGGGTCGGCGAGGAAGTCGTCCGGGCCGCCCTGGGCCTGCTGCCACACGCCGATCACCGAGGCGGCCGCGAGCAGCACCGCGTACCGGTCGGCGAGGGCGAAGGTGGCCGGGCTGGCCAGGGCGGTGCGGTCCGTCGGGGTGAGGGTGAGGCTCTGCTCCTGGATCTGGCGCAGTTCGTCCATGAGGCGCAGGGCGGCGCCGTGGGCCGCCCGTTCCTCGGGGCTCGAGCTGGGCAGCCGGTCGACGGCGGCGACCAGGGAGGCGCTGAGTCCGTCACGGCCGCCGGCGAGGGTGAGCCGGTCGAAGGGGATGCCGGGCAGGTCCTCGCGCGGCCGGAACAGGGTCGCGGGCGCGGGGTCGTCCGTGAACCAGGCGCGGCGGGCGAGCCGGGACAGCTGCGGGATGATCGTGGCCTGGCAGGCCGCGGAGCCGGCGTGGCCGAGGCTGAGGACCGGCAGGTCGCGTACGTGCTTCTGGAAGATCCCGAACTCGCCCTCGCGGGTGTAGAACCGGGCGCCCAGCACGATGGACAGGTCGTACATCGCGTCGGTGAGCATCTTGGGGACCAGGTACTTCACCACGGCCGCGTAGACGCTGGTCTCCTCGGGCAGCACGTGCACGGCGCGGGTCGCGGCGAGCGAGAGGCTGTCGCAGATCAGCAGGTCGAGGAAGGTCGTGGACAGGGTCGCCTTGGCGTGCGGGATGTCCATGACGGACTTGCGGTACAGCTGTCGTCCGAGGGCGAAGCCGGTGACGGTGCGCAGGGCGGTGTCGGTGGCGCCGAGGGCCATGCCGGGCACCGCGCTGCGGGTCATCTGGAAGGCGCGCAGGGCGAGTTCGACGCCCTTGCCCTCCTCGCCGACGAGCGCGGAGGCGGGCACCGGGCAGTCCGCGAAGTCCAGGCCCGACAGGTGGCAGCCGCGGACTCCGACCGCGTCGTAGCGCGGCAGGACCCGGAAGCGGTCCTGGTCCAGGGTGTCCCGCTCGGCGAGTACGACGGAGTGGCTGCGGCTGCCGGGGGCGGGGCTGGTCCGGCTGAACAGCACCCAGGCCGCGGCCCGGTCCGCGTTGTTGATGACCTGCTTGGCGCCGTTGAGGAGGTAGCCGCCGTCCACCGGGCGCGCCTGGAACTCGTTGCGGACGAAGTCGTTGCCGTGGGCGAGTTCGTGGTAGGCCACCGACACCTTCTTGCCGTCGAGCAGGAGCTCGGCGAGGCGTCGTTGCTGCTGCTCGGTACCGGAGCTCCACACGTTGACGGCGGCCATGAACGAGGTGACGCCGTAGCCGAGTCCGAGGGCGATGTCGCGGCGGAAGACCTGGCGCATCACCCGGACCAGGGTGTCGATGCGCTCCAGGCGACCGCCGAGGTGCACGGGCACGAACTCGGCGTTGAGGGCCAGTTCGTCCAGGGCCCGCTCGCCGGGCTCGGACAGTTCGCCGCGCTCGTCGTCCGCGAGCAGGGCGGCGTAGGAGAGCTCGCCGCGCTCGTCGGTGGGGTCGCCGAGGCGGTCCTCCAGCTCGGCGATGCGCGCGGCGACCCTGTCTTCCTGGCCGCCGGACGGGTGGGTTCCCTGTGCTCCGGCGGACGCGTGGTGCGACCCGTCGGCCGCGGTACCGATCAGCATGGCGTCCTCTCAGTTACGTGCGGTGGTGGCGTCGGCCACCGGCTCGGCCTGGGTGTTCGGCAGTCGGTGAGGGCGTAGCGAGAACAGTTCACCGGCGCGCCGGGTGGTGATCAGGTGGTCGAGCAGAGCGTCGTGGGCCTCGTCGCCGCCGGGTTCGCCCAGGCGGTCCAGGATCCGGTCGAGGGCCGCCCGCAGCCACAGTCCGTCCCGCCACAGAGGTTCCGTGGCGGTGCCGGTGAACAGGGGGGCGCTGTGGGTCCACAGGCCGATGCAGACGGCCGCGGCGTGGCAGAGGGCGTAGCGGCGGGCCACCTCGAAGGCGGCCGGCGGTACGTCGCCGACGATGCCCTGCCACTGCTCCATCTCCTGGTGGACGCGGTCGGTGAGGTCCGCGACGCGGCGGGCCGCGGTGGCGGCGGGGGCCAGCGCGGGCTGTCCGGCGGCCAGCTCGGCCAGGCGGGCCACCGAGGGTTCGAGGCCGGCCAGGACGCCGCTGCCGCGGCGGGCGACCAGGGACAGCCGTCCGGGGTCGAGGCGGGGCAGGGGCGCGGACAGGTCGTAGGCGTCCTGGGCGCCGGTGATGTCGCCGGTGCCGCGCTGCCGGCCGCGTACCAGTGAACGGAACTGGTTGACCAGGGAGTTGAGGTTCACCAGGGTGTTGCCGTCGAACATGCCGACGATGCGGTGGTCGCGTTCCACCTTCTGGAACGAGCCGTGCGCGTGCACGCCCTTGAGGAAGGCGCGGGCGCCGAGCACCCGGGTGAGCCGGGTGAGGACGTCCTCGGTGCCGCTGGGCAGCAGGTACTTGGTGACGGCCGCGGTGATGCTCATCTCGTCCGTCTGGGTGTGCACCAGCCGGGAGGCGGCGGTGCCCAGTGCCTCGTGCAGCAGCACGTCGGCGGCTGCGGTGCCCAGCACCCGGCGGGCCTGCGGAAGTTCGACGAGACGCCGGCCGTAGAGCTCGCGCTCGAGAGCGAAGTCGACCGCGATGCGCAGGCCGTGGTCGGCGGCGCCCAGGGACAGGGCCGCGCACATGGTGCGGGTGAGCTGCAGCGCCTTGAGGACGATCTCCAGGCCCGCGCCCTGTGCTCCGACGAGCGCGGACCGGTCGACGGCCGCGCCCTCGAAGGCGATGCCGGAGATGTCCGCACCGCGGATGCCGTGGGTACGCACCTTGGGCAGATGCCGGTAGGTGGCGGGGTCCAGCTCGCGCTTGTCGACGAGCAGGACGCTGAAGCCGCGCGGTCCTCCGGCCGGGTCGGTGCGGGTGAGCAGGGACAGCAGGCTGCCCCTGGTGGCGTTGTTGATCAGCCACTTCTCGCCGTCGACGAGCCAGCCCCGCTCGCTCTCGGTGCCGCGCACCTCACCGGCGAGCAGGTCGCTGCCGTGGGCGCGTTCGGTCAGGCCGAGCGAGACGGGCACCCCGGCACGGATGTCCGCGCCGAGCGCGGCGGCCTGCTCAGGGGTGCCGGCCACCCAGACGCAGATGCCGCCCAGATAGGTCTTGCCGTGCCCGATCGCCACGGTGAGGTCGCGGCGGGCGACGGCGCGCATGACCTGGAGCAGGGTCGCGTAGTCGGTCAGCCGGCCGCCGTGTTCGACGGGCACGTAGTGACCGGGCAGGCCCCAGTCGTCGAGGCGGCGGCAGATGTCGCCGGGGAACTCCTCCTTGTCGTCGAGTTCCACGCAGCGCTCGTACGAGAACCAGCAGCCGGGGTCGTCGGGGTCGCCGAGGAACGCGTCGAGTTCCTCGGCGACCGACGGTGTGGGCTCGCTCATGTCAGGCCGTCGCCGCCAGGGCGGTGCCGGAGGCGTCCGCGACGATCTGGCGGACGCCCGGCTCCAGCACCTCGTACAGGGGGGTGAGCTCGCCCTGCAGGAACAGCTTGCGCATCAGGGTGCGCTGGATCTTCCCGCTGGTGGTCTTGCGGACCGTGCCCGGCCGGACCAGGAGCACATTGCCCGCCGGGACGTTGAGGTGCTGCCCGATGCGGCTCTGGATGGCCGTGGCCAGGCTGCGCAGGTCGCCGTCGACGGCGCTGATCCGGACCTCCTGCACCACCACGAGGCGCTCACGGTCGGTCTCGACGGTGAACGCGGCGCCCGCGCCGACGCCCAGGGCCTTGTCCGTGGCCTGCACGGCCCGCTCGACGTCCTGCGGGTAGAGGTTGCGCCCGGAGAAGATGATCAGCTCCTTGAGGCGGCCGGTGACGTAGAGCTCGCCGTCCTCCAGGGCGCCGAGGTCGCCCGTGCGCAGCCAGCCTCCGGCGTCCTCGCCGCCGTCGCCGTCGGCGATGTGCGCGTCGAAGATCTCCACGTTGGTCAGCGGGCGCTTCCAGTAGCCGGAGGCCACGCTGTCGCCCTTGACCCAGATCTCGCCCACCGAGCCCTCCGGGCGTTCGACGCGGGTGTCGGGGTCGACGATCTTCACCGTGAAGTCGTGGATGACGCCGCTGCTTACCAGGTCACGGCTCGGTCCCTCGGCCACCGGGTCGGTGAGCGTGCCCTGTTCGAGGGCGGTCACGTCGACGGTGCGCACGGCGGGGCGGCGGTCCTTGGGGGTGCCGGAGACGAGCAGGGTGGTCTCCGCCATGCCGTAGCAGGGGAAGAACGACGCGGGCTTGAAGCCGGCGGGCGCGAAGCGCTGGGTGAACGCCTCGATGGTCTCGCGGCGAATCGGTTCGGCACCGTTGGCGGCGCTGACCCAGGTGGACAGGTCGAGTTCGGCGAGCTGCTCGTCGGTGACCCGGCGCACGCACAGGTCGTAGGCGAAGTTGGGGCCGCCGCCGATGGTGACGCCGTAGTCGCCGATGGCCTTCAGCCAGCGGTACGGGCGGCGCAGGAAGGACGTCGGGGAGAGCAGCACGGCGGAGCCACCGATGTACAGCGGGTGCAGGATGTGCCCGATGAGACCCATGTCGTGGTAGAAGGGCAGCCAGCCGCCGAACCGGGTCTGCCCGTCGGTTCCGGCGGCGTTCTGGATCGCGGCCTCGTTGGCCAGCAGATTGCGGTGCGAGACCATGACGCCCTTGGGGTCGCTGGTCGAGCCGGAGGTGTACTGCAGGAACGCGAGGTGCTCGGGGGTGAGGTCCGGCACCCGGTACGCGCTCGCGTCACCGTGGTCCGCGATGTCGGTCGCCAGGCACATGACGTCGGTGAAGCCCTCGGAGGCGAGCCAGGCGGATATCTCGGGCGCGCTCGCCGAGTCGGTCAGCACCGCGCGGACCTGGGCGTCGCGCAGGATGCCGGACACCCGGGCGAAGTGCTGGCCCTGCTCGGTGGGCAGCGGGGCGGGCACCGCGACGGAGCCGGCGTACAGGCAGCCGGTGAACGCCTTGATGAAGTCGGTGCCCGAGGGATACAGCAGGAGCACCTGTCCGCCCGCGGCGCCGTTCGCCTGCAGCCAGGAGGCGATCCGCCGGGCCTCGTGGTCGAGTCCGGCGTACGACAGGTGCTCGGGCACCGAGCCATTGGCATCATCCGGCAGAAAGATGAACGCGTCCTCGGTACCGAGCTCGGCCGCACGGTCCAGAACCAGTTCCGTGAAGGTTCGGAAGCTTGTCAACGTCTTTGCCTGGCCTCTCCGAGATCCGCAGGCGTGGTGCCGGCGATGGCTGTCTGGGACGCCTCCGAGACTGGCCCGCGGTGCTAAGGCGCCGCTTGTGCTGCCCGGCCCGGGGTCCGACGGCGGTCCGGCAGCGGACCGGCGGCCGACATGCGACTGCCGCCCGCCGGCGGGGGTCGGCGAGCGGCAGTCGGCCGCGCCGCACACCGGGAGTGTGCGGCTCCCGGCTCCGTGCGGACCGGCCGGGCCCGGGCGTGGCGGGGGATGGTGACACGCCGGGGCGGTGCCGGTCCCCGGCCGGAGCCGGGTGGTCCGAGAGGTACGGTGCTACGGGAGAGTCACGGCCGGTGTGAAGGCCGTGTGGAGCGTGACGTGGCCGGGCCGCGCCGGCAGTCGGGTCAGGTCGTGGCGGAAGTCGAGGGCGCCGTCGTCGCCCGTGCGCACGGTCTCGAAGCCGAGCGACGGGTACAGGTCGCGGACCTTGCCGTTCTTGGCGGTGGGCCGGTACGAGGCGAGGACTGCCGGTGCCGCGGTGTCCCGGGCGTGCGCCAGCAGCGCGGCCAGGGCGGCCTGTTCGATGCCGCGGGCGAAGACCCGGCAGCTGAGCAGCACGTTGTCGATGCGCAGCGCGTCCGGCCCGCGCTCGGCGAACACCGCGCCGACCAGTCCGTTGTCGCCGAAGCGGTCCGCGGACCGGACGGCCAGGACCAGGTGGCGCGGTGAGTCCAGCAGGGCCCGCACCTGGTCGGTGTCGAGGCGCCGGGTGGTGAGGTTGAACTGGTTGGTGCGCAGGGTGAGCTGCGAGACGCGGGGCACGTCCGCCTCGGTCACGGGGGCGACGGTGACCCGGACGTCCAGGGCCCGGAGGTAGTCCTCCGTCGACGCGGCGCTGTCGAGGAGTTCCAGGCGTCCGGCGTCGGCCCGGTACTGGCCGGCCCGGCCCCGGTCCGCCTCGGTCAGTTCGCGGACGTCGAACCAGCCGTCGGCGAGCAGCCGGTCGATGTGCAGGGCGGGCTCCTCGTCGAGGCGGACCACGGCGATCTCGGGTACGGAGGTGGCGACGAGGCCGCACTCGAAGGGCGAGTCGTCGACGAACACGAAACTGTCGGTGCCGAGGTTGAGCCGTGCGGCCATCTCCCGCAGATTCACGTCCTTGGGCCGCCAGTTGGCGGTGATCCGCACGAAGTCGTCCGGCCGCAGCACCATGTCGGGGTGGTCCGCGAGCACCCGTTCCACCGGTTCCTGGTCGTTCTTGCTGCACACGCCGAGCAGGACGCCCTGGGAGCCCAGCTGGCGCACCGCTTTCTGGAAGGCGCCGAAGGCCTCGCCCCGGTAGGTCCCCGCGACGGCGATGCCGTCGGGGCCGTCGTCCCCGAGGATGCCGTCCCACAGGGTGTGGTCCAGGTCGACGACGAGCACCTTCTTGGTGCGGCCCCGCAGCGCCCGGGCCAGGTGGGCGACCTCCCGGGCGTACCGGCCGAGCAGTTCCCCGCCGAGGTGTTCCTTGGTGTACACCGCGAGCCTGCTGTCGCGGGCCGGGCCCGACTCGGCGATCAGCGGATCGAGGTCGACCACGTGCACCCGGGGGTGGTCCAGCGCGATGCGCAGCACTCCGGCGTTGAACTCCCGCCACAGCAGTGACAGTTCGGTGCGCGAACGGTGGTCGACGAGCTGGCGCAGGTGCCCGGGCAGCAGTGGCAGGGTGTTGAGCACGAGGGTTCCCGAGCCGTCGCGGACGTACGTCCCGGCGAGCCGCTCGAGCAGGCCGAGTTTGGCCGCGACGGCGTCGGCGACGTCCGACACCCGCCAGGGCTGCGGGAGTTCGTCGAAGACGAGCTGCGCGTCGAGCACGACGAGCGACAGGTCGGTGTCGTCGGCGTACAGCGCTCCCGCGGTGTCCTGCAGATCGCGCCGCCAGCCGTCGTGCTCGCCGTGGGTGGCGCGCAGCGGAATGCCGTGGCGGGCCAGTTCGGCGGTGAGCGGGCCGGTGAGCGCGTCCAGCGTGCCGTGTCCCGACACCGTGACGTTCAGCGGCCGGGCGTCGGGGTGCGCGGCGTGGATGCGGGCGGGGTCGACCCGGGCGAGCAGCCGGCCCGCGCGGGCCAGGTCGGCCGCGGCCGCGGGCCCCTGGGCGAGTGCGGCCAGCAGGGCGCACACCTCGGGGAACTCCTCGGCGAGCCGCCCCTCGGTGTGCAGGGTACGGATGCGGTCGAGCGCCTCGGCGCGGTCGGTGGGAGCGGGCCTGGTCGCCACGGGTGCGCTCACGGACTCTTCCTCGCTTCGCTGCTGGCTTGTCTGACGGTCGGCCTGAGCGCCGCGGCGCTCAGGCCGCGGCCACGCGGCTCTCGGTGAGGCCGCCGTTGAGGCGGCTCCAGGTGCGGCGGCGCAGCCGGGGGCCGGTCACCCGGTACAGCAGGCGGACGGGCCCGGGCAGCCGCCCGAGGAACTCGTCCCTGCGGTCGGTCCCGGCGGCCTCGCCCAGCGCGGCGAGCATGTACAGCCGGTGCGGCTTGGGCACCGCGGCCCGGCCGCGCTCGCTCAAAAGCGCCCACTCCGCCGCGGTGAAGCGGCCCGGGACCAGCGGCAGGATGTACCGCTCCTCGTCGCCGAGGTGCTCCTCCAGGGCGGGCAGCAGGGCGGCGCAGGCGTCCGCCGTCTCGTCCCTGAGGCCCGGCTCGGCCCGGTCGGCCCACCGCGGCAGGGCGTGTTCGAGACGGCCGAGGGCGTCGGCGATCCGCTCGTGCTGTTCCTCCATCCGGGCCACGAGGCGGGCGTCGACGGCCGGGTCGGCCGCGAGCCGCGGCCAGACCAGCTCGTCCTCGGCGAGGTGGTGCTCCGTCAGCATCTGGCCGAGTGCCGCCAGATGGGCGGCGACGAAGGCGGCGCGCGCCGTGTCGCCGGGGGCGACGGCGCGGACCACTGCCACCGCCGCCGCGTACTCCTGGAGGAAGAGGCGGTGCACGACCACCATCTCCCCGGTGTCCGGCGCACCCCGTCCGTTGCTGGCCGACATCCTTCTCACCCTGGCCTTCGTGGTCGGTACGTTGCCGCCGGATCCTGTCCGGCCGGCCTTAAGCGGTTCTTGTGCCCGCATTTTCGCTACGAGAGTTTCGTTATTCAGGGTACGAGCGCCTCCCGCGATTACGCAACGCACGTTTCGTAATCGGCTGGATCGGGCGGGCCCCGGCCGCCCCGCCGGACGCCGGCGAACGCCGTGCGCGCACGACCGCAAGCGGCGCTTTAGCCCCGCCCCGCAGGCTCTGGGTGTCCATCACGTCCGTGGAGAGGCAGTGGCGATGACAAGGGCGGGGCAAGCACAGGTCTGTGTGGTGGGAGGGGGGCCCGCGGGGCTCACCCTCGCGCTGGAACTGGCGCGGAGGTCCGTGTCCGTCGTCGTCGTGGAACAGAGCGCGCGCTTCGACCGGTCCTTCCGCGGCGAGTCCATCTCCCCCGACTCCGTCTGGCTCCTGGAACGGATGGGGATCCTGCGGGGGCTGCGCGAGCAGACCCTGGAGACCCGCCGGATGGAGATCACCGACCAGGGCCGCACCGTGCTGCGCGCGGACTTCGCCGACTACGACCGCCCGTGCCCGTTCCCCATGGAGCTGCCGCAACCGCCGCTGCTCGAGGCGCTGGCCGCCCAGGGCGAGCAGTTGCCCGGCTTCCGGCTGCTGCGCCGCACCACCGCCGTCGCGCTGCTGCGCGACGGCTCGACGGTCACCGGGGTGCGCTGCAAGGGCCCCGACGGCGAGTTCGAGATCCCGGCGGCGCTGACGGTGGCGGCGGACGGCCGGTTCAGCAAGGTCCGCGAGATGTCGGGCCTGCGGTACGAGAAGCAGCCCCTGGAGCGGGACTTCGTCTGGTTCAAGGTGCCCCGGCCCGACGTCTGGGACGGCCACACCTACCGCGTGCGCATCCGCGGCGCCCGGCACGGGCTGTTCATCCCGACGGTCCCCGACCTCGTACGGGTCGGCTTCAACATCCCCAAGGGCGGCCTGAAGGAGCTGCGCGCCCAGGGCGTGGGCGCGCTGCACGCGCGGATGGACGAGCTCGCGCCAGAGATCTCCGCACAGGTGCGCACGGCGGTCACCACGTGGTCGGACACGTCCATGCTGGACATCTTCACCACGGTGGTCCCCCGCTGGTCGCGGCCGGGCCTGGTGCTCATCGGCGACGCCGCGCACACCCTGACGCCGGTGCTCGGCCAGGGGGTCAACCACGCCATCACGGACGCGGCGGTACTGGCCCGCCTGGTGGCCCCGGCGCTGCGCGCCGAGGACCGGGCGGCCGCGCTGGACCGGGCGACCCTCCGCTTCCAGGAGGAACGCGAGGCACCGGTGGCCCGGGCCAGGGCGCTGCAGCTGCGCCAGGAACGGGCGTTCGCGCTGTCCGGCCCGCTGCCGGTGCTGCTGCGCCGGGCCGCGTACCGCCTGGTGAACGCGAGCGCCCCGCTCAAGCGGCGGATCCTCTCCGGCATCTACTACCCGCTCCAGGAGGCGGACCGGGCCCGCCCCTTCGACGTCGCCCCGGTGCCGGCAACACCGGCCGGCGTCTGAACCGCCCCGCGCTGCGCCCACAGACCTCGACGAACGCGAAGGACAGGACTCCCGATGCCCCTCAGCCCCGAAGTGCCCGACTCCGCGGACGCGACCGGCCCCGCCCCTCTCGCGTACCCCTTCGAGCAGCCGCCCGGGCTCGCCCAGTGCCCGATGTACGCGCACCTGCGCGAGGAGGACCCGGTCGCGCAGGTGCGGATGCCCAGCGGCGACCGGGCGTTCCTGCTCACCCGCTACGAGGACGTACGCACCGCTCTGTCGGACTCCCGGTTCAGCCGGGCGGCGACGCTGGAGCCCGGGGCGCCCCGGCTCGCCGCGGCGCCGCAGAACTTCAAGAGCCTGCTCAACATGGACCCGCCGGAGCACACCCGGGTGCGCAAGCTCGTCTCCCGGGAGTTCACCGCCCGCCGGGTGGCCGCGCTGCGCCCCCGCATCCAGGAGCACACCGACGCCCTGCTGGACGCCATGGCGGAGCTGGAGCCGCCGGTCGACCTGGTGCCCACGCTGGCCTTCCAGCTCCCGGTCACCGTCATCTGCGAACTGCTCGGCGTGCCCTTCGAGGACCGCGAGGACTTCGCGGCGTGGTCCCGGGTGTTCCTCGCCACCACCTCCGTGTCCAAGGAGGAGATGCTCGCCTCGCAGATCGCCCTGCGCACGTATCTGGCGGAGCTGGTGGCCGCCAAGCGCGAGCACCCCGGGGACGATCTGCTGTCCGCGCTGGTCTCGATCCACGACGAGGACGGCGACCGGCTGCAGGAGGAGGAGCTGATCTTCCTCGGCATCAGCCTGCTGGTGGCCGGCCACGAGACCACGGTCAACCAGATCGCCAACAGCGTGGTCGCGCTGCTCACCCACCCCGAGCAACTGGAGCGCCTGCGCAAGGATCCTGACCTGATCGACTCCGCGGTGGAGGAGCTGCTGCGGCTCCACCCGCCGGGCAACGAGGCACTGCTGCGGATCACCCTGGAGGACGTCGAACTGGGCGGCGTCACGATCCCCAAGGGCAGCGCCGTCCTGCCGAGCCTCAGTTCCGCCAACCGGGACGTCCGTCAGTACGAGAATCCCGACACGATCGACTTCGACCGTCCGGCCAACCCGCACTTCGCCTTCAGTCACGGCACCCACTACTGCATCGGCTCGGGCCTGGCCCGCGCGGAGCTGCAGATCGCCATCGGCTCGCTGATCGAGCGCTTCCCGACCCTGCGCCTGGCCGTCGCGGAGGAAGAACTGCGGCGCCCCGAGGGCATGCTGGTGCACGGCATCTCCTCGCTGCCGGTCACCTGGTGACCCGGCCGGGCGCGTGAACCGGGGGCCTGCGGCGGATGCCGTGGGCCCCCCGTCCGCACCGGTTCCCGCGATCAGCGTGCGGCGAGCCGCTCGACCCGCTCCTTCAACGCGCTGTTCATCGCCCGGAACTGGGGCAGGGTGTCGTTCTTGAGGCTGCCGGTGGCGAAGGGCACCGCCACACCGGAGAACTTCTCGCTCTGCGTGAGGCGGACCGTGTCGCGTCCGGTGCGCTCGATGACGAAGCGGTGCTCGCCGTCGCCGATCCAGCCCGGACCGATCTTGCCCAGCCAGCGCAGCTCGCGGCCGGCGCTCACCTCGAGGACGGTGGGGGTGAACGTGCTGGTCTCGCCGTTCTGTTCCAGCCGGTTGCGCATCGTCGCGCCCGGCCGCAGGCCGTCGTCGGAGGTGACGGCGGCCTCCGTGATGAAGGGGTTCCACCGCGGGTAGGCGTCGAGGTCGGTGAGCACCGCCCAGACCTGCTCGGGCGCGGCCTCGATCTCGATGGACGCGCTCAGCTGGACCGGATGGGTGTTGGTCCACACCGCGTAGCCCCCGAGCACGGTCACGAATCCGGCCAGCGCTAACAGGATCCGGCGGCGGCGCCGGCGCCCGGTGGGTCGTTGCGCGGCGTGCGGTGCGGAAGGGGCGTGTGTGCGGACAGGGGCGGAAGAACCGGCGGACATGGTCAGGTCCTCTCTGGGTGGGGGGTGGTGGCCCCGGTCAGCACCTGGTCGACGAGTTCCTCGACGTAGTCGGCGCCGATCGGCGCCCCGGTGATCAGGAGCCGGTAGTAGAGGGCTCCGGCCAGCTGGTCGAAGAGCACTTCGGAGGAGGTGCCGGGGGGCAGCGCGCCGCGTTCGCGGGCGTGGTCGAGCAGGCGGAGGGGCAGGGTGTTGCGCCGGGCGAACAGCCCGCGTACGGCGTCGCCGACGTCCGGGTGCCGGGCGGCGGCCGCCACCAGTTCGGCGACGACCCCGGCCGACCGGTCGGCCTCTCCCGCGGCGGTGCGGCCGACGCGGCGCATCCGGTCGAGGCCGGTCGCGACGGCCGTGAGGTAGACGGTCAGGTCCCGCCGGAGGTCACCGGTGTCGGCGACCTCCACCTCCTCCTGGATCCGGGCGACGAGCGCGACGAGCAGGTGGTCCTTGGTGGGCCATCTGCGGTAAAGCGTCGTCTTGGCCACGCCGGCCCGGGCGGCCACCTCGTCGATGGCGAACTTGTCGTACCCCCGCTCGGTCAGCAGATCCTGGGCGGCCCGCAGGATCCGTCCGTCGGCGTCCTCGCTGCGGGGGCGGCCTCTGCGCGCGAGGGTGGTCACGGGGGCTGCTCCTTGTGGTCGGGGGCGGGGGGGCTCGGTGTTCACGGCACATTTCGATACGTCCGTTTCGTTATCCAGAGTAGGCAGCGCCTCCCCATTTACGCAACCTGCGTAGCGTAAATGGCGTGTTCCGCTCCCTCGCGTGCCCACGACACGCGCCGGCCCGGGCCCGCGGGGTGTGCGGGACCCGGGCCGGCGGGCGGGCGGGACCGGTCAGGTCACCCGCGCGGTGGGCCGCCCGTCGAGCGGCTCCGCCGGACGCTCGCCCGGGGCCGGGGCGGCGGCGGGCTCCGCCTCCAGTCGGTCGAGCCCCAGGCGCGTGTGCAGGCGGCGCAGCGGGCCGGGCGCCCACCAGTTGGCGCCGCCGAGCAGTGCCATGAGGGAGGGCACCAGCAGGGCGCGGACCACGGTCGCGTCGATCAGCACGGCGAACGCGGTGCCGAGTCCCAGCTCCTGCACGAACACCAGGCGGGACAGCGCGAGCGCGCCGACCGCCAGGCAGAACAGGGCCGCCGCGGAGGTGACCACGGGACCGGTGCGCGCCAGTCCCTCGGCCACCGCCGCGCGGTCGTCGAGACCGGCCTGCCTGCCCTCCTTGATGCGGCCGAGCAGGAAGACGTTGTAGTCGGTGGACAGGCCGAAGGCGAGTGCGAGGACGAGCACCGGGGTGGTCGCCTCGATGCCGTTCTGGGCGGCGAAGCCCAGGTTGCCGTGCTGGAACACCCAGACGAGGAAGCCGAACGCGGCCGCCGTGGAGAGGGTGTTCATCACCAGCGCCTTCAGCGGCAGCAGCACGGACCCGGTGAAGACGAACAGCAGGAGCAGCGTGATCACGGCGAGGGCCGCCGCGGCGAGCGGTGCGTGGTCGCCGATGCTGGCCTTCTGCGCGAGGAAGTCGGCCGTCGTCCCGGTGTAGCGGGCGGGGACCGGCGCGTCGAGGCCCTGCACCCGCTGCGCCGCGGCCTTGGCCCCGGTGCCGAGCGGGGCACCGCCGAGCACCGCGTCGATCTCCCAGTGCCGGTCGTCGAGCCGGACCGGTCCGGACACCGACTCCACACCCTCGACGGCCGCGACCTCGCGGGTGTAGGCCCTGATCCGGCCGTCCGCCGCCGGTGTGTCGAGCACGATCTGCAGCGGCGCGGCGGGCGGCTTGGAGAAGTCGCTCTCCAGCACCCGCGACACCTGTCCGGCGCTGGTGGAGGCGGGCAGCGTGGACGGGTCGGCGCCGGTGAACTTGATGCCCGTCACCGGGGCGGCGATCAGCAGCAGGATGCCCGTCGCGGCGAGGGCGACCAGAACGGGCCGGCGCATCACCCCGTCGGCGATCCGGTGCCAGCGCCGCCCCGCCTGCACCTGGGTCGCGCCGTTGCGCTGCCAGCTGCGCGGCGCCAGCGCGTTGATGCGCGTGCCGAGGACGGCGAGCAGTGCCGGCAGTCCGAGCAGCGCGAACAGGGCTGCCGCGATCACCGTGATCACACCGGCCAGACCCATCGACCGCAGGTAGGGCTGCGGGAACACGGTGATCGCGGCCAGCGCGGCGGCCACGGTCAAGGCGCTGAAGAAGACGGTGCGGCCCGCGCTCGCGACGGTGCGGCGCACGGCTTCGGCACCGGGCCCGTGCGCGGCGAGTTCCTCTCGGTAGCGGGAGACCATCAGCAGCCCGAAGTCGACGGCGAGGCCCAGGCCGAGGGCGAAGGCGAGGTTCAGCGAGCCCGACGACACGTCCATGAACAGGGTGGGGATGCGCAGCCCCGCGAACGTGATCATCAGGGTGACGAGGGCACCGACCAGCGGCACGAGCGCCGCGACCACCCCGCGGAAGACCAGGAACAGCGCGATCAGGATGAACGGCAGGGCGAGCGTCTCCGCCTTGGTGAGGTCCTTGGTGGACACGTCGTCGACCTGCACGTGGCCGGGGGTCGCGCCGCCGAGCCAGGCGTGGTCGCGCAGGACCGGATCGTCCTCGATCGCCCCCTGGAGCTCCTTCTCGGCGGCGACCGTCGCCTTCTCGGTCATGGGTCCCACGTTGCCGAGCACCACGGTGCTGTGGGCGTCGTCGGAGACGAGGGCGGGGTTGGACGCCGACGCGTAGTCGACGACGCTCTTGATCTCGGGCCGGCCTTTGAGCAGGTCGACCGCGGCCGCGACGGACTCGGGCAGCGGACCGTCGGGGTCGATCGCCGCGTCGGTGCGGACGAGGACGGCGTACCCCTGCTGGGCGTCGACGCCGGTGGCCTGCTGGATGATGCGGCGCGCCGCGACGTTGGCGCCGCCGGGATCGTCGTAGTCGGACAGCCCGTTGGTCAGTTTGCTCTCCACCGAGCCGCCGAACAGAGCGGCCAGGAGGGTGGCTAGCCCAGCCAGTAACAGGCCGACGCGCCGCCGTGCGTGCAGTGCGGAGCCCAGGGCAGAAAACATCGAAGGTCACCTTCCGTCGGTGAGCGAAGGGTCCCGCCGGGCGCTTTAGTCCCGCTGAAGGCTGCCCGCGCACACTCCCCTCACGCCTTCTCCGGCCGACCGGACCGGTCGCCGACCGCCGTTACGGGAGACCCAGTTGATCGACAACATGTTCGTGATTGACGCCACCGTGCACCCGTACAACGTGGCGGACGACAACCTGCGCAAGGACGGGGAGTTCCCGAACCTGCACGCCTTCGCCCTGCGCGAGATGCTCTGGGGCATGCACGAGCGCTTCGCGACGAAGGGCTCCGCCATCCCCCGCCAGGTCTTCTGCACCGACTGGCCGCCGGAGTTGCTCGTGCGGACGCTGTTCACCGAGTCGGACGTCGACATGGCGGTCAACCACCGGCTGCGCATCGACGCCGTGTTCGAGGACGGCCTGTGCAACGGTGAGAAGAACCGGGAACTGGCCGAGCGGTGGCCGCACCGGATCGTGCCCTACGCGGGGATCAATCCGGCCATGGGCATCGAGGCGTGTCTGCGCGATCTGCGCGAGCAGGTGGCCCAGGTGCCCGGCACCATCGGCATCAAGATGTACCCCAACGCCGGTTCACCGGACCTCAGCTGGCGTCTGGACGACCCGGAGTTCACGCCGCTGTTCGAGCTCGCCAAGGAGCTCGGCATCAAGATCATCGCCCTGCACAAGATCGTGCCCAACGGTCTCGTGCCGCTGGGTCCCTTCGGCATCGACGACCTGGAGACAGTCGCCATCCGCCACATCGACCTCTCCTTCGAGATCGTCCACGCCGGCCTGCCGCCGTTCGTGGAGGAGGTCGCCATGGCGCTGATGCGACTGCCCAACGTCTACGCGAACCTGGAGATCACCTCCGCGATCCTGGCCCACGGCATGGGGTACGTCGAGGAGGCCCTGGCCCAGATGATCTCCCTCGGCGGCGCCGAGAAAATCATCTACGCCTCCGGGGCCCTGCACTTCCACCCCCAACCCGTCCTGGAGAAGCTAGCGCGCCTGACCTTCTCGGACCGGATCCTGGAGCGCTACGGCCTGGAACAGATCACGCACGAGCAGCGGGCCGCCTTCCTCGCCGGCAACTACGCGCGGATCGCGGGCATCGACCTGCCGCAGGCCGCCGAGCGGATCAAGGACGACGAGTTCGCGAAGGCCCGCGCGGAGCACGGCGGGAACCGCGCCATGTGGTCGAACTGGCGCGACATGCGCCCCGAGCAGTGGGCGGACGCGTCATGACCGCACCCCACGAGGCGACCGCCACCACGACGGCCACCGACACGACGGCCACCGACACGACGGTCACCGACACGACGGAGCGGGTCCACAGGGCGCTGACGGACGTCTACGACCCCTGCAGCCAGTCCTGGCAGCGTCCCATGAGCCTCGTCGACCTCGGTCTGATCCGCCAGGTCACCGTCGCCCCCGACGGGCACGCGACGGTACGCATCAGCCTCACGGCGCCGTTCTGCATGGCGGTGCCGACCATCATGCAGTCGATCGAGCAGAAGGCGGGGGCCGTCGAGGGAGTCAGCGCCGTCACGGTCGAACTCGACGGCAGCACCCTGTGGCGCCCGGAACTCATGACGGACAAGGGCCGCGAACTGCTCGCCACCGCCCGCACCGAGGACCGCCGCATCCTGCCCCTGCTGTGAACCGGCCCGGGACCATCCCCGCAGGCGCGGGGAGCAGCCGAACCCGATCATCCCGCCGAGCCCGGCCCTGGGGCCATCCCCGCGGGTGCGGGGACGGTCCCCTCCACCGCCAGCGCGCGCAGAACATCGCGGCCTGCTCCCCGTGCCCGCAGGGATAGTCCCGCCTGGAGGACGCGGGACTTCCCGGCGCCGGTCTGCTCCCCGCACCCGCAGTGATCGACACGATCGACCACAAGTTCCAGACCGACACGCACTGGGTCCTCTTGCCGGAGAAGTACGGCAACGGCGAGGTGTCAAGGGTCCCCGGCCGGCGAACTCGGCGACCACGCTATCGGTCACTCCTGCGGCGGACTGACCACAAAATACGCCCCGCCGTAGATGCCCGCTGCCGGCGCCGGAGCGATCATGGTGGACCGTGCCCGGCGCGCCCTGAACGAAGCTGGAGCGGGCCCGCGCTGAGGTGCGGCCCCATCCCGGCGCGGTGACCGGCATCGTCACGGTCGGCCTGCTGGAGAGCACCACCGGCCTGCTGGCCGAAGCGCTCGTGACCGCCGTGGCCCGCGACCACCCGGGCTTCGAACTGCGGCTGATGACGGCCTATTCGGGGCATCTCCAGCAGTGGCTCGACGACGGCGACCTGGACCTGAGCCTGCTGTACAACCTGGACAACACGCCCTCGCCGAACACCCGCCCGCTGGTGCGCGAACGGCTGTGGGTGGTCACTCCCGTGTCGGCCGGGTTGCGGTCGGACCGGCCGGTCCCGTTCGCCGAGGCCGCCGACCGTCCCTCGTCATGCCGGCCTCCGGTCACGCGCTGCGTGCCCTGATCGACGCGGCGGCGAGCCGCGCCGGGGCCGAGCTGCGCATCGCCGTCCAGACCAACTCCATGCCCGTCCAGAAGCAAGCACCCGGCACACCAACACCCCCCTCCGAGCGTTACCTGCGGCCGGAATGGTCTCCTTGGGGGTGGCCCTGCATTGGCTTTACATAAAATTTGCAAATTTGAAGGAACTGTAAAAGGTTATAAGTTTCCTTTATGTGCCATTTTGCATTATATCACGATCGGTTAAGTTCCGGTGGCTGACCCAACTGGTGGGCTAGTTACGGAGCTTGAGGACAGTGATGAGACGAAGGATGGGGGCTGGACGCGGTCGCATCTGGCCCGATCCGCGACGGGGATGGGCACGGGGGATCACGGTGTCCTTGGCCGCCACGATGGCGGTCACCGTGCTGCAGGGAGCCGAGGGCGTCATCTCTCCGGCGTCGGCGTATGCGGCTGAGTCCCGTTCAGCGGCGAAGGAGAAGCACTACGCCACGTCGGCAGCGGACATACCGTCGGCGCGTGTTCTGGCGCGTCTGTCGGGCAAGCGCGTGGAGGCTTTGTCCGAGCGGTCTGAGACGTCGACGACCTGGGTGAACGCCAACGGCAGTCTGACCACGGAGTTGTCTGCAGGGCCCGTCCGTTTCCGGGATGAGGCGACCGGGCAGTGGCGGGCGGTTGACCTGGACCTGGTGAGCAGGCCGGACGGGTCCGTTGAGCCGAAGGCCCATCCGCGGGGGCTGGTGTTCGCCAAGCCTGGCGGCAAGCGGCTGACCGCGCTGTCGCAGGGCAAGACGGCCGGTGCGCGGGACCTGGTGACTCTCGGAGAGGGCGACCAGCAGATCACCCTGCAGTGGAAGGGCGGCTTGCCCAAGCCGGTGCTGGACGGCAACCGTGCTACCTACGGCGGCGCCGTTCCCGGCGGGGATGTGATCGTCGAGGCGACCCGGACGGGTTTCGAGCAGTACGTCCGGATCAACGAGCGTCCCGGTGCGCGGGGGTACTCCTACACGCTGCCGTTGAAGGCCCGGGGCCTGAACGTCCGGCAGTTGAAGGACGGAAGCGTCCAGTTCACCGACAAGAAGAGCAAGAAGCAGGCTGTGATGCCGGCTCCGGTGATGTGGGATGCGTCGGTCGCCAAGCGGTCCGGTGAGCACACGCACCGGGCGAAGGTCGGCTTGAAGGTGGTGCAGCGCCAGGGCGGCGCCGTCGACCTGGTGATCACGCCGGACGAGGAGTTCCTGGCCTCTGCCAAGACGCAGTACCCGGTCACCGTCGATCCGTCCACTTCCTCGCTGTCGAACGTTTTCGACACCTATGTGCAGCAGGGCGAGACGGTCGACTGGTCCACCGACACCGAGCTGGACTTCGGTAACCCGGGCACCAAGAACGCCGACGGGACGCCGCGTACCGCGCGGTCGTTCGTCTCGTGGAACACCGCCCCGATCCAGGACGCGTTGGTTCTGGACGCGAAGCTGTCCCTGTGGAACTTCCACTCGGGCAACACCGACTGCAAGGCCTATCCGTGGGTGGTGCGGTCGACTGGTGCGGCCTCGACCTCCTCGCGCTGGACCTCGCAGCCGGTACGGTCGGAGATTAAGGCGACGTCGACCGAGACGGCCGGCAACCCGGGGTGTTCGACGCAGCCGGACGGCTGGATCAAGGCCGATGTGACGGGCTTGGTGCAGGAGTGGGCGTCGGCGAAGGCCACCCGTGGCCACATGGGGCTGGAGGCCTCGGATGAGTCGGACGTCTTCCAGTGGAAGCGGGTCAACTCGGCCGACGCCGCTTCCAACCCGCCGAAGCTGGTGGTGAACTACAACTACCGGCCACGCACGGGCACCAAGCAGGAGGCCGGCCCGCCGTACTTCTCCTACAGCGGCTCCTACGTCGTCAACACCACGACGCCGACGCTTCGTGACACCTTCGTCGACGCCGATGGTGACAAGGTCGACGGCACCTTCCAGATCTACGACAGCGCCACCAACACGCAGGTCGGCAATGTCCTGGTGTCGAAGTACGTGCCGTCCGGGCAGGTGGCGTCGGTGACGGTGCCGGCCGGGTTGCTGAGCGACGGCAAGACGTACAAGTTCCGCACCAACCCCTACGACGGGACGCACTACAACACCGGCTGGTCGGCGTGGAAGACGTTCACCGTCGACACCAAGGCTCCCTCCGCCCCCTCGAAGATCACGACCACGGATTACCCGTCGGACAAGTGGGTCAAGGGCGCCGGTCAGGCCGGTACGTTCACGGTCACCCCGCCGGCCTCCGACCACAACTGGCTGGAGTGGTCGCTGGACGGTGTGACCTGGACGAAGGTTGCCACCGGCGGCTCCAGCGCGGACAAGAGCATCACCGTCACCCCGCCCAAGAACGGTACCCACACCCTGCAGGTGCGGGCCGTGGACAAGGCGGACAACAAGTCCGAGGCGATCGCGTACACCTTCCACGCCGGCCCGGGCGGGTTCGTCGAGCCGAGCGAGGGCGAGCGCACCGCACGCCGGCTGCCGCTGGTGGCCGAGGCCGCGGCGGGCACGTACGACAGCGTGTCCTTCTCCTGGCGCCGTTCGGAAGCTGACGCCTGGGTGAAGATCCCCGTCGGGGACGTCACCGCCGGCGGCCAGCCGGTCAGCGCCTGGCCGGTGCCGCTGACGGGCGGCAAGAACGCCAAACTGGTCTGGAACACCACCGACACTGTCAACCCCGACGGGTCGGTGCAGATCAAGGCCGACTTCACCGGGCCGAACAGTGCCTCGGGCAGCACCGAGCCGCTGACCGTGGTCGTCGACCGCAACGCGGACGGTGCCGCCACCGACGAGGTCGGCCCGGGCAGCGTGAACCTGCTGACCGGTGACTACAGCCTGTCGGCCACCGACGCCTCGGCGTTCGACCTGACCGCCACCCGCACGGCCTCGTCCCGGGTCCCGGACAAGGGCGCCAAGCAGGAAGGCCAGGCTGCGATCTTCGGCAAGGAGTGGGTCGCCGGCACCGCTGCGGAGCAGACGGAGTCCGACTACAGCAACCTGCGCAAGATCTCCGACACCGCGGTGGCCGTCGTCGACTCCGAGGGCGGGGAGACCTACTTCACCGCCAACGCGGCCAAGAACGGCTGGATACCGGAGCCGGGCTCGGAGGACCTGACCCTCAAGGGAGCCGTCACCGGCAGCTTCACCCTCACCGACACCGAGGGCACGGTCACCGAGTTCACCAAGCCGTCCTCCGACGCCACCACCTGGCAGGTCTCCAGCACCCTGCTGGACGGCCTGAGCAACACCACGACCACCGTGGTCTCCGAGACGGTGACCGTGGGCGACAAGAAGCTGGCCCGTCCCAAGCGAGTCATCGCTCCGACCTCGGCAGCGTCCGCGGCCACGTGCACCGCGACGCCGTCGGCCAAGGGATGCCGGGCCCTGGAATTCGTGTACGCGTCCACCACCACGGCCACCGCCAGCTCCTTCGGCGACTTCGCGGACCAGGTCAAGGAAATCCGCCTGTGGTCCACCGAGCCCGGTGCGTCCGCCGCCACGTCCAAGGCCGTGCAGACCTACGCCTACGACACCGCCGGCCGGCTGCGGCAGGCGTGGAACCCGCAGATCAGCCCGGCGCTGAAGACGGAGTACGACTACGACTCCGCCGGCCGGGTCACCCAGTACACCCCGCCCGGTGAACTGCCCTGGACCTTCACCTACGGCAAGGCGGGCAACGCCGCCACCGCCGGGGAGGGCATGCTGCTGAAGGCCTCGCGGGCCGGACTCCAGCAGGGCACCCCGGACGTCCAGCAGGGCACCGCGACCACCAGCGTCGTCTACGACGTGCCGCTGACCGGCTCAGCCGCCCCGTACCAGATGGGCGCCTCGGACGTGAAGGCATGGGGCCAGACGGACGTCCCCACGGACGCCACCGCCGTCCTGCCCGCCGACGCCGTCCCCGCCTCCAACTCCGGCGGCTCCCTGGCGGCCGGCGACTACAAGCGGGCCGACGTCCACTACCTGGGCGTCTCGGGCCGCGAGGTCAACTCCGCCACCCCGGGCGGACACATCTCCACCACCGAGTACGACCGCTTCGGCAACACGGTGCGCGAGCTGTCCGCGGCTAACCGGGACGTCGCCCTGGGCGTGAGCGCCGATGACAAGGCTGCCCAGGCCGATCTCGGCATCGCCCAGCTGGCCAGCTCGGAGCGGGCCAACCTGCTCGACACCCGCTCCCTCTACAACGACACCGGCATCCGGAAGCTGGAGGAATACGGGCCCCTGCGGCGTATCGACCTGACCGCCGACCTCAAGCAGGGCACCACCGTCCTGGCCTCGGCCGGCACCCCGGTCACCGCTCGCAGCTGGACGGTCAACACCTACGACGAGGGCCGGCCCACCGACGGCACCGCCAAGATCAAGGACCAGGTCACCAAGACCACGGCCGGCGCCCAGGTCCGTGAACAGCCGAGTGTGCAGGGCGAGATGCGCGTCACCCAGACCGTCTACGACTGGGCCAAGGGCCTGCCCACCAAGACGATCAAGGACCCGGGCGGGGCGGCGATCACGGAGACCACCGAGTACGACGCCCAGGGCCGCGTCACCAAGCAGTACCTGCCCGGCGCCAGCGGCACCGACGCCGGCACCCGCGTGACGACCTACTGGTCCGCGACCGGCACCGGCGCCTGCGCCGGCCGGCCCGAGTGGGCCGACCTGGTCTGCTCCGTCTCCGCGGGCGGCGCGATCACCGGCGGCGGCTCCAACCCGGCCCAGCTGCCCACAACCACCACCGAGTACGACTGGTGGGGCAACCAGGCCAAGGTGACGGACACCGCCAACGGTTCCACCCGCACGACCACCACCACGTACGACAACGCGGGCCGCCAGAGCATGGTCACCGTCACCGGCGGCGTGGGCCAGGCCGTGCCCGAGGCCACCACCCAGTACGACCCGGCCACCGGCATGGCGGTCAAGATCGTCTCGTCCACCGGCGGCACCATCACCAAGGCCTACGACAAGCTGGGCCGCCAGATCTCCTACACCGACGCCGACAACGGCACCACCACCACCGAATACGACCTGCTGGACCGGCCGGTCAAGGTCAGCGACACCGTGCCCTCGACGGTCACCTTCACCTACGACACGACCGCCGAACCCCGCGGCCTGGTCACCAGCACGACCGACTCCGTGGCCGGCACCTTCAAGGCCACCTACGACGCGGACGGATCGGTCGCCACCGAGAAACTGCCCGGCGGCTACACCCTCACCCAGACCGAGGACACCACCGGCTCCGCAGCCGACCGCACCTACACCCGCGACAGCGACGGCACCATCGTCTACTCCGACACCGTGGCCGAGTCCGTCCACGGCCAGGCCACCCGTCACACTGGCTGGTCCGACCAGACCTACCGGTACGACGCCACCGGGCGCCTGACAGCCGTCGAGGACACGTCCGCCACGATCTGCACCCGGCGCACCTACACCTTCGACAACCGCACCAACCGCACGTCCCAGACCACGGAGACCGGCACGCCCGGCGCCGACTGCCCGACTACGGAAGGTACCGCCTCCAGTCACGCCTATGACAGCGCCGACCGCATCGTCGACTCCGGCTACGGTTACGACGCCTTCGGCCGCACCACCACCCTGCCCGGAGCAGTCATCGGCTACTACACCAACGATCTCGCCTACCAGCAGACCGCGGGTGGCAAGCGCCAGACCTGGCAGCTTGACGCCGCCCTGCGCTTCCGCTCCTGGAAGATCGAAAACGGCAGCGGCAGCACCTGGACCCAGGAACAGGCCAAACTCAACCATTACTCCAGCGACAGTGACAGTCCCCGCTGGATCGTGGAGGACACCGTCACCGGCGCCCTGACCCGCAACGTCACCTCGGCTACCGGTGATCTGGCCGCCACCACGAGCAAGACCGGCGACACAGTCCTCCAGCTCACCACCATTCACGGCGACATAGCCCTCCAGCTCCCACTGGACGCCAGTAAGGCACCCGTCGCCCTCGATTCCGACGAATACGGCAACCCCCGCACCGGCCAGCCGGCTACCCGCTACAACTGGCTCGGCGCCAAACAGCGGTCCAGCGAGACGATCACCGGTGCCACCCTCATGGGCGCCCGCCTCTACAACCCGACCACCGGACGCTTCCTGTCCATCGATCCCGTCTACGGCGGGGGAGACAACCGCTACGGATACCCGGGCGACCCGGTCAACCAGTACGACCTCGACGGCAAAGCGTGGGGGTGGCTGAAACCGCTCCGCAACCGCGCCGTGAGCTGGGGTGCCAGGGCCTACCGATGGAAAAACCGGCAAGAGGCCCGATTCATCGGCAAGGCCACCGCAGGAGCCAGCCGCTGGTTCGGCTACAAGTGCAGGTACCAGTACGGCATGCGAGTGTGCTCGGGTGGCATGCTGATGCACTCTCGAGGAGGAACCACGCTAGGCACCACCTTCTTCACCTCCAACCGTCATCCGGGGGCAGCCCTCATGAGGCATGAGAAGGTTCACCGGGACAAGCAGTGGAGGCGTTACGGAGCCTGGTTCGGCTACATGTACCTCCGAGCCGGTGTGGACCCCTGCCGCAACAAGTGGGAGCGACGGGCTAACTACGGCGACGGAGGATACTCGTGCCACTAGAGAGGAGACGGACCTGGCTCCTGCCCTTGGTGCTGTCCAGCATCGGACTGGGCGTCATCGTGGCAGCCGTGCTGGCCTGGCAGTTCTTCGTACACGCGCTGTCCGATCCCACGCCCCTCGCGGTAGGGATACGAATCGACGGCACCCAGGTGGCGATCAAGGTTCCGACCTGTCCGACGGAGACCGTGGACAAGGTCGAGGTATTCGACGGGGACACGGAACAACGGCTGTGGGCGGCACGTACCCCGAAGAGCCCAGAGGGCAAGCGCGGTGCGCTTTCTCTCTGGGCGGCGGACGAGTACGAACACCCCGGCTTGGGACAACAGCCGAAGCCACTGCCGAGACGTCTGGACATTCTCCTTACCCAGGAGGGCGGCGACGGCGGGGGTGGTGGGGTCGTCGATACCGCCGCCGCCAGGTCCGCGAACGTCCCGAATGGTCAGTACTGGACCACCAACGGGCTGATGAGTGCAGAGGCCATCGATGGTCAGCTGACGTGTGACTCGTCCGAGTAACCGACCGCACAGGAACATTGGACAGCCTCACCCGTCAAACATACGACCGCCCCATGGCTACCCGGCCATGGGGCGGTGGTGGGGGGCAGCCGGGTTCGAGCGCGCAGACGTCCGACCACCTTCACGTCTTGTGGGCATGGCGTTGAACCGTGCAGGCCGGCATGCGGCCTCGGTTAACTGCCGCAGGCTCAGCACGGTGAACGGGGATCTGTCCACGAGTGCCCGGCGCCGTGATCACACCAGCCACGGCGAGATCACCGCGTCGTGGGCCCGCAGCTTTTTGGCTTCCGGCCCCGCCGTTTCAGTTGTCGAAGGCGTCTGCTTACTGATCTTTTCGTAAGTTCAGTGGCTGTGGTGGGTGGATGGTCAGGCCGGTGTGGGCGAGGAAGGACCATGGCAGTTGTGGGTTGTGGTTGAT